>JAYSQC010000258.1:0-39687 GCA_043721755.1 Schlesneria sp. | reverse complement strand
GCTTGACGTGACCGACAAAAGTCGGCGTAGGGTGGGACCAGCTCGCTTCGAGCGCCGGCCCACCCTGTAAAACGCCGACACATTCTGGTGGGCCGGCGCTCGAAGCGAACTGGTCCCACCCTACTTTGAGGGCGGATCCGACTTCTGTCGGTCACGTCATGCTTGTTATCCGGCAATGCCGCCTCCAGAGGGGGCATTGGAAATAGGCTGAACCGCTTTGTTTCCGTTTCACGTTCCGAACGGTTTGCAGGAGCGAACGGCCGCTGCCAGCCATCTCCATTCTGCGGAGGATGGTCTTGGAATCGCCGAACTGGCAACGCAACCGGCATAATCGGACCTACTTGCCTGGAGGCCGAGTCGGCCGCAGAGCCTTTACCGCAAATGGACTTACGCCGCAGTGATGGACGAACAGCCAGATTCCGATAACATTCCCACGAACAATTGTGCCGCAGAAGTGGTTAGTCTTTCCGACTGGCCTTCCGGCAGCGAATGCCGCAGTAATCGTCGAGAGCGGCCGCAAGAGCAAGCAGAGTCAATCGGAAAGGGTGGCGGGTTATATGACGCAAGTCCGTCTTCAGAGACGACGAGATTGTGGGAGTCAGCAAAAATTCAGCTTGGCTTTCGCTGTGGGAGCTTGGTTGGTGGCGGTTGCCAGCTTGGTGGTGGCTTTCACCGGAACGGTCTCGGCGGCTGACACCGCGTTCACGACCGGTTCGTCCGACGTAATCATTCAGGAAATCAACAAACAGATTCGTGATGCCTACAAGGATAATGAGGTCGAGCCATCGCCGGTGGCCGACGATTCCGAGTGGATGCGCCGAGTCTGCCTCGACATCAATGGGCACATCCCGTCCGTCGAAGATGTCGAAGCGTTCATCGCCGACAAAGACAAGGCCAAGCGAACGAAGTTGATCGACCGGCTGCTCGATGATCCCGCTTACACGCGCAACTGGACGACCGTTTGGACGAACCTGTGCATCGGCCAGCAGACTCCCCGACGAGTCAGTCGCGATGGGATGCAGAAGTTTTTCCGAGAAGCCTTCGGCAAGAATCGCCCTTGGAAGGATGTTGTCTCGGATCTGGTGACGGCGGAAGGTCACTACGAGCAGAACGGAGCTGCGAACTTCCTGCTGGCTCAAATGCAGGATCAAGACGACGGCGTGCAGATGACCGCCAAGACGACTCGGTTGTTTCTTGGAATGCAGGTTCAATGTACTCAGTGCCACAATCACCCATTCAATGATTGGAAGCAGGATCAGTTCTGGCAGTTCAACAGTTTCTTCCGTCAGACAGGCAAGGTCGATCATCGGAAGTACAACCCCAAGACCGGTCGGATGGATGACGATTACTCGGAAATCATTGAACGTGACTTCGCCGGACCGGTGTACTTTGAAAAGCGAAGCGGCTTGATGCAGGTGGCCTACCCGATCTACTTCGGTTCGGAAGTCGATCCCACAGGATCGACTGATCGCCGTAAGGAATTGGCGAAGCTGATGTCCACCGGCGAAAAGCCGATGATTGCGATGGCGATGGTCAACCGCACATGGAGCCACTTCTTCGGACAAGGGTTCACTCGACCCGTCGATGACATTGGTCCTCACAACCCGGCGACTCATCCGGACCTGCTGGATCGGCTGGCGGTCGAGTTCGTCAAGAGCGGCTACGACTGCAAGCAGTTGATGCGCTGGATTGCCAATTGCGAGGCATACAGTTTGACCAGTCGCAGCACGAAGAAGAATGAACGCGACAACCCGGCTGCGGGCGAGACGGCTCTGTTCACGCACGTCTATGTGAAGTCGATGACGGCTGAGCAGTTGTATGACTCGCTCATCGTCGCGACGAACGCTCACAAATCGGGCCGCTCCGGTTGGGAGCAGTCCGAAAAGCAACGGCAGGAGTGGTTGCAACAGTTCGTGCGCACGTTCGGCACGGACGATGGGGAAGAGTCGAACTCGTTCGACGGCACGATCCCTCAGGCCTTGATGATGATGAACGGTGAGCTGGTCAAAGATGCCGTCAGCGTGAAGTCGGGTAGTCACCTTGGCGACCTGCTGTCCGGCAAGGGCAATGACGTGCAGAAGATTCAGCGGCTGTACCTGACCGCACTCGGACGTCTGCCAACGAAGTCTGAGCTGTCAAAGTCTCAGTCCTTTTTGAAAGGGAACCGCGACCAGCTCGCGGTCTACCAAGATCTGTTCTGGTCGCTATTGAACTCGAACGAGTTCATCTTCAATCACTGACGAATGCGGAGCGATCCGCCGAACTGAAACTCAAGCGTTACGAAACTCAACTGTCCTTCAAGCCTTGGAGATGATGATGCAGATGACCACTCCCGACGGTATGTCCCGACGCCACTTCATGCGGCACTTGGCGGCCAGCGCGGCGACGCTCCCCGCCATGAACTTCATCTCGCACGTTCAGGCCAACGCGGCCGAACTGAAAAAGAAGCAAAAAGCCTGCATCCTGATGTGGATGAGCGGCGGCCCCCCCACGATCGACATCTGGGACTTGAAGCCCGGTTCCAAGAATGGCGGCGAGTTCAAGCCGATCGACACCAAGGGCAACCTGCAAATCAGCGAGCACATGCCCAAGACGGCAGCCGTTATGGATAACCTCTCGGTCGTCCGTGCGATGAGCACCCGTGAGGCCGATCACGGTCGCGGTCGTTACTACATGCACACCGGCTACGTGCCGAACCCGACCGTTGTTCATCCCGCATTCGGATCGGTCGTCAGCTACGAATTGGGAACGAAGCGCAAAGACCTTGAGATTCCGTCGTTCGTCTCCATTGGCGGCGGCGGCACCAGCCCCGGCTTCATGGGCGCGGCGCACGCTCCGTTCCTCGTCGATAACAGCGGCAACATTCGCAATGCCGACATGGGCGATCTCGGCCCCGGTCGGCTCGAACAGCGTTTGAATATGCTGGGTGTTGTGGAAGACAATTTCATCGGTTCGCAGCGTGGCGAATCGGGCCAGGCTCACAAGGACATCTACAAGAAGGCCGTCAACCTGATGACCTCGAAGCAGATGGCCGCTTTCAAGGTGAGCGACGAGAAGAAAGAGACCCTCGACATGTACACCGGCGCTCCAGCGCAGGGTGGTGCCATGATGGGTGCCGGTGGCCAGTTCGGTCGCAGCCTGTTGATGGCTCGCCGGTTGGTCGAAGCGGGCGTGCCGTTCGTCGAAGTCGATTTCGGTGGCTGGGATTTGCACGCGAATGTCTTCGAGACCTTGAAGAATCAGCGTCTTCCCGCCCTTGATGCCGGTATCGCCGCGCTGACAATGGACCTCAAGCAACGCGGCATGTTGGACGACGTGGTGCTGGTGTGGATGGGTGAGTTCGCTCGTACTCCACGCATCAACCAAGATGTCGGCCGCGATCACTGGGCTGCAAGCTGGTCCACCATGATCGGCGGCGGTGGTCTCAAGGGTGGTGTGGCTGTGGGTGAAACCGACAAGGACGGCGTGTCGGTCGCCAGCGGCCAGAGCTACCAGCCCGGCGACATCTGGGCGACCGCTTCGCACGCACTCGGCATCCCGCTGGATACGGTCCACACGTCGAAGCGTGGCCGTCCGATGAAGCTCGCGAATGGCGGCACGGCGATCAAGGAATTGATCGGCTGAGTGAGTTTGTTCGACAAGTGAGTTTGAAATCGCGGGGGGCTGCTCAACACAGCCCCCCGTTTTTGCTGAGGGCGCAATACCAACCCGAAGCGTGAGCGAGGACTGTGAGACGCTTGCGAGAGTACCGTCTTCGCTCAAGACAGTCCTCGCTCACGCTTCGGGTTGGTGTTGAAACTTTTGTTCGAGATGCGGCTGAATAAAAGTGGCCTTCGCTGTGAATGACGCTGCACCCGAATCGAGAGACGAAACGAAAGCGGTCGCGCCTGGCACCGAGTTCGTGCAGTTGTTCACGCATCATCAACGACGACTCTTCTTGTACATCCTGTCTCAAGTCTCGAACCCGATCGACGCTGAAGAAATTTTGCAGGAAGCGAACGTCGTCATCTGGAGCAAGTCGGCCCAGTTTCGTGAGGGGACCAACTTCCTCGCGTGGGTCAGTCAGATCGCCAATTTTGAAGTGATGAAGTACCGAGCACGTCGCAAACGAAACAAGCTCTATTTAAGTGACGAGTTTTTGGAGACCGTCTCCAAGGAAGCCCTCGAACGATCCGATGAATTTGAACAGCGTCGTGTCGCGTTGGTCGAATGCTTGGCCAAGCTGCGGCCGAAAGACCGTGACTTGATTCAACAGCGTTACGCTCCCGGTGAGCGTGGCAAACGACTCGCCGCAGAGTTGGGCCGTCCGGCCAACTCGGTCTACCAAACACTGGGCCGCATCCGCCGCGTCTTGATGGAATGCATTCAACGCCGCGTGGCCGATGAGTCCGCCAAGTAGTGCCTCGATAAAGCAGCCCACAAAGTCAACGTCGCCATGTTCCATCCTGCTCTCATCACCGAGCTGACTCCACTATTGGAAGCGTTGTGCGAAGATCGCATGACGCCCTCGGAAGCGGCACGGCTGGAGCGGCTGGTCCTCGACTCACCCGATGCACGCTGGTTTTATCTGAGCTATCTCGATCTGCACGGTTCGCTCTATTGGGACGCGGCAGGAGCAGGTTCGGCGACGGCCCTTTCTACGGATGAGATTCCCGTTCATACGGGCATCCCGACGATCGCCGAACCAACGGTTGCCCTGAAGTCGATGGTCTCATCGCATTCAAGGCCGTTCGCGGGACGAAGAGCGGTGGCGGTCGCGGCGGTTTGTCTCTGCGTCAGTGCCGTCGCATGGTTTGCATTGAGCGGTTCGCGTCCCGAGGAGCAACTCGCTCAGGAGCAACGCCCGAATCCGCACGTTGTCGATCCGACCTTGCTGCGTGATGGCCATCCACAGCGAGGCGGTTCATCGAATGGGCTTGTCGCAACGCAGGATGACACAAAGCGTGATTCGGATTCGTCTTCTCCAGTCGCGCGCCAGCATGGTCCGGCAGTAGTCATCGCCGATTCGCTCGACACGCCAGTTGTTTCTGAAACGCCAACCACTGCGGTCGCGGTGACGGTCCCTGCTCCGCCGATGTCGCCGCGTGAAGAGTTGGATTCGCATCAAGTCGTCTCGGCGATCAACTCGGAAGTGCGGCGCGGCTGGGAGTTGGGTGAGGTCGCTCCGTCCGCAGTGGCCGACGATTCCGAGTGGTTACGGCGCGTGTCCCTCGATCTGATCGGCCGCATCCCGACTGTGGACGAAGCGGAGGGGTTCCTCGCCAATCATCGGTCCGGCAAACGAGAAGAGTTGGTCGATCAACTTCTCGACGACAGCGCGTATGCCCGCAACTTCACGACGATCTGGACCAATCTCTTGATCGGTCGCAAATCCGAACCGCGCGTGGATCGTGGCGCGTTACAAAAATTTTTGCGGATGGCGTTCGCGGCGAATCGGCCTTGGAATCAGATCGTCTACGACTTGGTGTCGGCCGAGGGAAGCAGTTCCGAAAACGGTGCGACCAATTTTCTGATCGCGCATCTGAACAACGATGCCCTGCCCGCGACGGCCGTCACCGCGCGCGTCTTCCTCGGCCAACAGTTGCAGTGCAACCAGTGCCACAACAATCCGTTCAGCAAGACGCAGCAAACCGCCTTTTGGGAGCTGCACAGTTTCTTCAGTCAGACCGCCAGCGTGCCTCGCCACACGCGCGACCCACGCACGGGTCAGGACCGCGTCACCCACACGGACCTCGTGACGCGCGATGCCGGTGGACCGATCTACTTCGAGACTCAAACCGGCCTGATGCGCGTGGCCTATCCGCGTTTCAACGGCCACGATGTCGATGCCGGGCCGGAGACGAATCGTCGCGCGGCGCTCGCTCGCTTGATGACGGAGGGCGATCAACCGCAGTTGGCCGCAACTTTCGTCAATCGTGTCTGGAGTCACTTCTTCGGCGAAGGCTTCACGCCGACGGTCGATGACATGGGGCCGCACAGCCCGGCGAGTCATCCCGAGTTGCTCGCGCTGCTGACGCGCCAGTTCGTGCGGAGCGGCTACGACACGAAGCAACTCGTGCGGTGGATCTGCAACTCCGAGCCATACCAACTCAGCAGTCGCTTCGGCGACAAGAATCAAACGGACGACCCGACCGAGGGTCAGCCACCGCAGTTCAGCCGCATGTACGTGAAGTCGATGACGGCCGAGCAGATGTACGATTCGTTCCTCGTCGCCACAAAGGCCAACCGCGCGGGAGGCGTCGATTGGACGCAGGCCGAAGCGCAGCGGCAGCAGTGGCTGTCGCAGTTCGTCATCAATTACGAAACGGATGAGAACGACGAAGCGATGGAGTTCGGCGGCACGATGAGTTTGGCTCTCACGCTGATGAATGGCTCACTTGTCGAGAAAGCTCTCGAAATCTCCCCCGGCACGTTTCTCGATGAGGTCGTCAAACGGAAGACCGACGAAAAAGAGAAGATTCGCCAACTCTGCCTCGCCGTTCTGTCGC
Organism: Schlesneria sp.; assembly: GCA_043721755.1. GTDB lineage: Bacteria > Planctomycetota > Planctomycetia > Planctomycetales > Planctomycetaceae > Schlesneria. The sequence goes on along the minus strand of JAYSQC010000258.1, from coordinate 33,199 downwards.
GACAACCGAGTCCGAGTGAACTCGCCGCGATGCGGAAGCTGGTGCGAGACGACTCATCCCCGCGCGGCTCAAAGAACGCGAGCAAGCACGCCGCCGGAGCCGAGGGCTACCAAGACCTCTTCTGGGCGCTGCTGAACTCGAACGAGTTCGCGCTGGTCCATTAAGGAATTCCTCGTCCGAAATTGGAAGGACGGCCATGACCACCGCACAAGTCACACTGACCGACGAAGAAAGCCAAGCACTTCAATCACTCAGCCGGATCAGGGGGGTCGCTCCCGAAGTTTTGCTACATGAAGCGGTCGAGTCCTATTTGGGCCACCAAGAGGCCGGTCCTCGTCTGGCGGCGCTGCGTTCGGCGCGGGGGATTTGGAGCAAGCGACAGGATATTCCCACCCTGACCGATCTTCGCCGTGAGTGGGATCGACAATAATCGAGGACGCCCCTGATGTCCGATTCAGACGCTCCCGTCCTAATCGACACCGATGTTCTGAGGTTCATCCGAGGTTTTGGGGGGATTGTTGGTTCCAGACGGAAGAATGAAGTCGCCTGTATTTCATCCCGAAGGGATGCCAGCAATTAGCCGGGGGTTGAGCGTCTGCGACACCCCCGGTCGTGAATCCTCGCAATGGGATTTGCATCCTGAAGGGATGCTGGCGGGTTCCCGATGTCAGCCCGTTTGCACCGTGCCAGCATCCCTTCAGGATGCCACAGCCATTTGTCCGACCTCTTCCGGGGGTGTCGCTTCGCTCAACCCCCGGCTAATCGCTGACATCCCTTGAGGATGAAGACCGGTCGCCGTCGTCCATCGCGCTCCCATGAATCCCGCCAAAACATCCGATGAACCAGAAATGCCACAAGGCGGGTTGCCCCGCCTTGTTGAATCCGTTCTGTGATCGCCCCGGCCGTTCTCACCGGAGGTCCGGCGAATTACACACCCATCTTCCGTCGCTTGGCCTTGCGGGCCTTCGAGCTGGCGGGGCGCTTGCCGTGATTGGCTTTGTTGACTTTGCGTGTGTTCTTGGCCATGACGAAATCTCTCCACTTTCAAACGAACCGCCCCACGGGCCGGGGGCGAAGGGGCGAGAGAATAGCAGCCGACCCTGCGACTGAGAAGCGCCGCCCTCGACTCACCGGGAAACTTGGCGAGAAATCGGCTTTCCGCTGGAACGGCCGATTCGGATCATTGCCGGTTGCTGCCAGGCCACAGCCCGGTGAGAATCTGCCGCGAAACAGGATTGGCTGTGGCGGCGCGAATGCGAACCTGCTCTCTGATATCGCACAAGTGGGGAGCTCGCCCTCCTTTTTTCAACTGGCCGTAATACCAGAGTGAGATGTTTCTGAGCGGGGTGGCGTCAGCCCCCCGGTTCTTGGGCGTAAGCCCGCTTTGGAAGAACCGGGGGGCTGACGCCCAATGGCACTGAACCTTAGAACCGATCGAGTAGCGGAGCGGTGCAAGCCGCCCGGTTTTGTCGAGTTTGCTCTCGCTTCAACCGGACGGCTCGCGCCGTACCGCTACTAAAGTGAGTGCCATTGGGCTGACGCCGCCCCGCTCAGATGTCTTATCACTGACCGCGTGAGGTATCGCCACGTTCCGTTCCACATTCGTGTTCGAGACAGACTGCGTGATGAAGCATCAACGCTGGCGAAAAACGGGAACGATACGGCTCACGCGCGTGAGGCGGTGGGTTTTCGTGGCCTCGGTTTTCGTCGCCTCCGCCGGAGTGAGGTTGCCGGAATTGCGCGGGGCGGAGCCGGGGGCGGCTGTGCGTGACGAGACTCCGGCCGACGCGAATCGGTTGGGTGGCTTGCGGCTCGCGGAGGATCGGCAAGTGGAGCAGTGGCTGGTCGCGGCGCGAGGTCACTTGGAACGGCGCGAGTCGGCGGCGGCGGCGGCCTTCTTGGCGCGAGTCCTCAACGCCGACGAAGACTCGTTCCTCGTGATGCACTCCAGGCTTGTCGTCGCGCGCGACGAGGCGTGGAAGCTGACGAGGCGGCTGGCGGATGAGGTGCGATCGCAACTGGAAGCCGATTTGGATCGAGTCGCACGCGACGCTTGGGCGGTCGCGAAAGCAGGCGACGCGCGCGACGAGATCGCGGCGTTGGCCGTTCGTCACCGTTATTCGCTGTCGGGGTTGGAGGCGTTGCGACGATTGGCCGCCGTCCAGCGTGATCTCGGTCAGTACGAATTGGCGGCCAGTGCGTGGAGTCGTGTGGCGGAGCATGTTCGCGCGACGACCGCGCAGCGGACGGCCGCGAGAGTGACGCAGATCGAATGCCTCGTCGCAGCGAACCGATTGGACGAGGCCGTTTGCGTGTGTGATGCGGCGCTCCGTGCGGAACTGAGTCCGGCCGTCGTGATCTCCGGTCGCAGTGTCGTTCCGCGCGCGTGGTTGATGGCACGTCAGCAATCTCTGACCGAGGCCACACGTCAGGCGAACACGCTGCCGTTGTTGAAATCGGGGCGACCGCTGACCGGCATCGACTTCGCCCCGGCTCCGCACGCGCGGTGGTCGCGACTCACGCCGCTTCCCGCCGAGCTGACGAATGGGATGTCCGACGCACAGCAAACCGCGCGCGGTCACGGCGTGGTGTCGTCGTGGGCGATCCGACCTTTGGTCGTGGGATCGGTCGTTGTCGCGCGGACGCTGGAGCAACTCGTCGCATTCGATCTCGATTCGGGGGCGACCCTCTGGACGAAGCCGCACGCCGAGTACGCGACCTTGGTCGAACGATCAGCGACGCTGGAAAACGTCCCCGCGCAGAATCAAGTCGCGGTGGCGTGGCAGCGTCGCACCGAGGCCGATTCGATTTTCGGGTCTCTGGCCACGGACGGTCGGATCGTGGTGGCCGTGATGGAACCGGATCGGAAGCTCGCATCGCCGAACCGCACGGCCTTGTTGAACGGTCCCGGCGTCGCGAACGGCCCGCCGGTCAATTCGACATCGGCGAGTGAGTCGCATTGGAATCGGCTCGTCGCGTTCGAGGTGACAACAGGCGAGTTGTGTTGGCAGATCGGCGGCAAGCCCACGGGACCGGCCGACGTTTATGGGGGACTGCGGTTTCTCGGCCCGCCGCTGGCCGTGAACGATCTGTGGTTTGGCATCGCGCGGCGCGGGGACGAACTGAACCTGCTGGCGATCGACACGGAGTCTGGTCATTTGCGTTGGTCGATGAGCCTCGGAGAATTGCCGCCGCACTTGGCTGATGCGGCGGCACAGCGCCGCATCGCGCGGCCGGTGTCGCTGGTCGAGGGGCGGCTGCTCTGTCCCACCGCGAGTGGCGCGTTGATCGCGGTCGATCCCGTCACGCGCGGCATCGCGTGGGCGGCTCGTTATCCGGTGACTCAACTCGAACAATCGCCGCGTCCCGTGAACGGTGTGGGGACCGGAGCGTTGGTCGATGCGTGGTGGAACGAGTGGCGCGAGGTGGCGTGTCTTGCGGAGAGCGAGCGGCGCATGGCGGTCCTCGCGTCGCCCGAGTCCGATGCGCTGCATGGAATTGACGCGGAGAGTGGCCGCGTGATCTGGAGCGTGCCGCGCGGTGGAGGCATACATCTGGCGGGACTTTTCGCCGGGCAGGCCATCGTGGTCGAACCGCTGGCCGTGCGCGCTCACGATCTGCGAACCGGGGCGGTGACTTGGCGGTGTGAGACGGGCGAGGTTTCCGGGCGAGGGACGATCTTCGGGGGGATGATCTTTCAGCCACGCCACGCGGGGAGTGCGGTCGTGATTGATGGGCGGGACGGTTCACAGCGTGTGAACCAAGCCAGCGCGGAGCCTCTGTTGGGAACGCTCGTTCCCTGCGACGGGGGTTGGGTTTCTCAGACCGCTGCGTCACTGGTGAAGCTGCCGTGGTTGGCCGTCTCACACGAGACGGCACTGGCGAAGTGGAACGCCGATCCGCGCGACGAATTGGCCGCGCTGGAACTCGCGCGACTCGACATGCACGCCGGTCAACCGAGTGCGGCGCGCGGCCAGTTGCGGAACATTGAATCGGCGGCAGTGAAGGGATTGAGGCGCGAGGCGTTGCTCGCGCTGTTGCGAACGGGAGAAGTCCGGCTTTCCGAAAAGCCGGACTTCAGGGGAACCGATCGCGCTGTACTCGGGAGTGAGCTGTTGGAGCTGAGCGACTCGGCCGACGACAAACTCGTGGCGCTACTCGCGGTCGGGGAAGCGGCCGCGCAGGACGACGATCTGGCGGGAGCCGTGACCGCGTTTTTGGATGGCATCGATTTGCTCGATGCCACCGCGCGGCGATCGGTCGGTGAGTGGCCCGCCGACAGCGCGGCGACGCGGTTCGTGCGGCGCGATCGGGTGTTCGTGGGCGCGATCGAGCGAACGCTGGCCAAAGAACAATCGGACCAGCACGTCCCGCCGCTCGAACAGCTCCTCGATGCGCGACTGAAGGCGGCGCGAAAAAGCTCCGACCCGTTTGCCGTCCAGCGTTTGATCGACCGTCTGTTGCCGCTGGCATGGGGACGGCGAACGCTGCTGACGGAAGCGACGGCCGTGCGGTTCGCGCGGACACTCAAGAAGACCGAACCGGCGCTGCTCACGGTGATGCAGTCTCGTGACGAGTCACTGGCCCGGCGCGCGGCCACGCAGTTGGCGGAGTTGTTCGCGCGATCGGGCTGGTCGGCGGAGGCGGAAGCGATCGAGCGCCGTCTACTCGTTGAATATCCCGGCGAGCCGCTCGATTCGGGTCCGGCATCCGCGGTCCAACCGGCCAATGATCCTGCGCAAAATGAACGTCGCGCGCGGTTGCTCGCTTCCTTGATCGATCCGTGGCCCAACGTCCTGCCGGTGATGGAAGGCGGGCTGAAGACTCCCACTGACGACGAAGTTCATTGCTTGCCGGTCGGAATCGAAGCCGCGCCCGGCAGCTTGCTCGACCGGCTCGATGTCTCGATTGACCGGCAGGCTCAGATCGTCCGATTTGCCGGGGACGGACACTCCGGAAAATGGAAGGTCACGCTGGGCGGCCCGCGACCGGCGCTGCGGTCGAGTTTCGCGACGCAGGATCAGTACGAAGGCTGGGGCGTCGGGCGGCTGCTCGTGCTGCGCGTCGGGACCGAGCTGTTCGGCATCGCGCCGCTGGACGAAAAGGGGGAACCTCACGCCAGCATCGTCTGGCAGATCGACACGGCACTCGGCATGTCTCCGTCGTTCAGCGAAGAGCCGGTCTATGCGCGGGTGGGCGTACGTCACGAGTCCATTCGATTGACCGATGCCTTCGGCCGCGTGCTCGGTCGCGTCGGGCCGGTGCGACCCAATTACTTGTGTCATCAATCGAACGGCAGGCTCGTGGCGATCGACACTCAAACGGGCAAGCGGTTGTGGGAGCGGCGCGATCTGCCGCCGCAGTTTTTCACGTTCGGTGACGAAGACCGCGTCTACCTGTGGCGCGAGGCTGAGCGATCGTTGACGGTACTCAGTGCCGTCGATGGCCGCACGCTGGGGACACAACCGTGGGACGCGGCTTCCGACGACGTGCTGATGCAACGCGACGGGCGGACTTGGTTGACGACGAAGAGCGTGTTGGACGTGCGAGTCGAACTGCGCGACGCGAGCGGTGCAACGCTTAGGAACCGGCTCGAAACAACTTCCCGCTTTCCTCGCCTTTCCTCCCTCCCCTCGGCGGGGAGGGCCGGGGAGGGGGGCGGATCGTCAAGTCGATTTGCCACTCGTCTCCCATCCCTAACCCTCCCCGCCGAGGGGAGGGAACAAGGCGCAAGCCGGGAAGTGATTTCACACCGAATCCTTAACGGAACGCGCGACGAGTCGTTGGTCTGGTCGAAGCGGTTCGCGTCGAAGTCCGTTCCGTTCGTACTCGACCGAGACACGCTGGGAGTCATCGAGCCGCGTGGCGTGCTGCATCTGATCTCCGCCCGATCAGGTTCACCGCTGGGAGAGCCGCTCCAAGTGAGAGTCCCACTGAAGCTCGAACGGATCGTCTGCCACCGCGATGACGGACGCTGGTACGTGGCGTTCTCGGGGCCGGTGGATCGGCGGGCGTTGTTTCAGGCGGAACAACCGTGGGGTGGGAAGCGGATGCCGTTCCTCAATGGCCCGTGGATCGCGGTCGATCGCGTCACGAAGTCGATCGTCTGGCAACGGACTATTGAAAACGAACCGCTCCCGCTGGCGGCGTCACGCTTCGCGCCGGTGTTCGTGCAGATGTGGCGACAGCCGCTGTTCGACGGCCTGTCACCTAAGGGGAGCGAAGGCCGGTTGAAAGTGATCGACAAGCGCACCGGCCGTGAAGTGGCGAACCGAACCGAACCGCGCATGCAGCCTTACTTCGTCTTGCACCCGTCCGCCAACCGCGAGCAGCTCGACATCCGGACTGAGCACGAAACGATTCGACTGCGCTATGAAGCTGAAGCTGAAGCCACCGACACCGGGGCAAGGAATCCTCTGCAAGATGAGAATTGCGGGCGTTGAAAATCGATCAGGCGAAAAGTTGAATGCCGCTCATTCTCAGAAGGCTGCCATCAGTTCGACGGCATTCCCCGTGGGAGCGACGACTCGCTTGGCATAGTCCTGAAGTGTCAGAACATGGTCATCAATGCCAGCCCAGGTACTCGATCGAATGGCTTTACAGATTTGGGCGGCCGGATCGGTGAAGCCGTTGTATCCCGCAGTTCCCGCCGCTCCTTTGATCCAGTGGGCTGCGACGAGAGTTTCGGCCGGATCGCGTCTGGCAACAACCTCGGCCAAGTCCGCGACCTTGCGCTTCAGAGCTGGGACGAATTCGGCGACGATCGCGGCCAATTCCGGCTCTTCGACCGGAAGTTCCGAGTGGATCGGTGTGTCATCCCATTGCGGTTTGATCAGTGAGCCGCCGGAAGGAGACGACTTAACGGAGGGTGTCCGCTTCGCGCCAATCACATTGGCGATTCGATGCGAGCGAGAAGCTCCTCGGTGCTGATCGGCTTCGTGAGATAGTTGGAACAACCTGCGGCAAGACAGCGTTCACGGTCACCCTTCATGACGTGGGCCGTGAGCGCAATGATTGGCAAGGTCAGGCCCGCTGCTCGCATTCTGGTGGCGGCGGTGTATCCATCCATGACCGGCATCTGCATGTCGAGCAAGATGACATCAAAAGCACGCTCACTCAGTGCCAAATCGCATGCCTGTTGACCATCGGACGCTGCGGAAATTTCGGCTCCTGCCCGTCTGAGGATCATCGAAACGAGCTTGCGGTTTGAGTCGCCATCATCGACGAGCAGCACGCGCAAGCCGGTCCACGTCTGGACCTCGGCCGCTGGTCGTTGACGGGCCTGACGCACGGGAATGACATTGCCGACCGCGCTGGGTGCGACGAAGCGCGTTTGCGTGAGATCGCCCGTGGCAATCGACAGGCAGAAGTCGCTGCCAGCACCGGGTGAACTCTCGACGGTCAGATCGCCTCCCATCAATCGGGCGAGGCGACGACTGATCGACAAGCCGAGACCCGTGCCGCCGAACTTGCGCGTGACCGAGGTGTCGGCCTGCATGAACGGTTCAAAAATCTGGTTCTGCTTGTCCTGCGGAATGCCGACGCCGGTGTCGATCACGTCGATGACGAGCTTCGCGGGAAGCGTTTTCAGTTCGACCCGCGCGATCATTCGCACACCGCCCGCCGGTGTGAACTTCTTGGCGTTGCCGAGCAGGTTGATCAGAATCTGTCGCAGCCGCGCGCCGTCCGTTCCGGCGAATCCGAGAGTGAGAACCAGCGCCGCCAGTAAAGCGTTCGCAAAGTGTTGTCCCGCTCCCACCAACCCGAAGTGTGAACGAGGGCGAAGTCTACCGACGCCTCGTTCACACTTCGAGTTGGTGTGCAGGAGGCGTTCGCGAGTTCCGTCAGGTCGCCTAAGGTCGCAACCCGGCGGACACGAACGTTCGATCCGTTGTCGTTCGTCGGCAACGTCAGCGGTGTCTCGATCTGTCGAGATGCGGGGTGCGGCATGTTCGGCGTCCTCTCCGAGCCAATGCGTGATCGCATTCGGAACGATCCGTGTCCTGCTCCGTGTCTGGCATGAGGAACAGCATTTTCTGCGGGTCGCGCTGATCCCATGCGAGCGCGGAGCCACTGCGAGAGTGAGTCGGCCAGACCACAGCCCTCCTCTTCCGAATTCCAAGTGGCCTTGCTCCAAAGGGGCCTCAACGAGCTTTCGTCGCCGCGCATTCGATAAGTCGCGACGACTGCGCGAATCGGCTCGCCCGGCACAAGCGGCCCAGATGACATGAGTATTTCGCCGTCACTTCGAGCCGAATTGCAACTCGCTTCGTTCGCTGCGCCGGTCTTTCATTCGCGCTCCCCTCAATTCGCGCGGAAATGCTTCCGCGCGAATTGAGGGGAGCGCGAATGAAAGGCGGGGGAAGCAAGAAACCCGCAGACTCTCACCAATCGGCACAATCAAACCTGTTCGCGGCGGTCGGTTGAGAAACGTCCCCTGTTCGGTGAACATGCGGCCCGTTTCGATCTCTCCCAACCTGCTCCGCCTCTCCCGCCGTGGACACCTCGCACTATGGTTCTCGAACGACTGAGTAAGACTTGGTTCAATCTCGTTCATGGTGGCAACATCGTTTACAACCAGTGTTGGGAAGACCCACGGTTGGATCGAGTCGCCTTGGAACTGACGCCGCAAGACCGCGTGGTCGTCATCACGTCGGCGGGCTGCAACGCGCTGGATTACGCGCTCGCGGGAGCCGGTCACGTTCACGCGGTCGATATGAACCCCAAGCAGAATGCTTTGTTAGACCTCAAGCTGGTGGGGGCGAAACAGCTCGACTATCAGACTTACTGGAAGCTGTTCGGCCAAGGTTGTCTTCCCGAATGGAAGGACGTTTACCCGCAGACGCTGCGTCCGCACCTCAACGCCGATGCGCAAGCCTTTTGGGATCGCAAAGGGCAGCGACTGTTTCGCGAGGGCCGGCGGAAATCGTTCTACTTCCGCACGACCAGTGGGACGTTTGCGTGGTTCGTCAACTACTACATCAACCGCGTGGCGAAGATGCGCGACGCCGTGAACGCGCTGCTGGCGGCCGACAGTGTCGAACAACAGAAGAGCCTCTTCGAGCAGTACGACCTCGCGAAGAAGCTGTGGCGGCCGATGATCAAGTTCGCGATGAAGCGCGATGTCACGCTGTCGTTGCTTGGTGTCCCTCGCGCGCAGCGGCATCAGATCGACACGGGCTATCCCGGCGGCATCCTGCAATTCGTGGTTGATCGCGTCGAGGCGGTCTTCACCAAGATTCCGCTCAAGGACAACTACGCCTGGCGCGTCTACATGACCGGCCAGTACTCGCCCGAAGCCTGTCCCGAGTACCTCAAGCCCGACAACTTTGAGCGGCTGAAGAACGGGGTCGCCGATCACGTCACCTCACACACGAACACGGTGCAAGGCTTCGTCGAATCGTCCCCCGAACCGATCTCACGGTATGTCCTGCTCGACCACATGGACTGGCTGTCGAAAGACCCCGCCAAAAAAAACCTGACCGCCGAATGGCAGGCCACGATCGACAAGGCCACTCCCAACGCCCGCGTCCTCTGGCGCAGCGCGGGCCTCGACGGCACCTTCATCAACCCGATCGAAGTCACAGTGAACGGCCAGAAGAAAAGACTCGGCGACATCCTGCACTACAACCAGCCACTGGCGGATGAACTTCACGCCAAAGACCGCGTCCACACCTACGGCAGCTTCTGCATCGCCGACATCAAAAAATGATCGCGAGATGCGCGCTCCCGCTCTCGTCGATGACTCTCTCTCGAAAGGCGAATTGATCGTGACAGACATGAAACTCTCCCTCGGGTTTGAGGAAGATGGGGACTCGGAATCGCGGGAGGCGGTGACTCGGCGGGTGAGGGAGCGGAAGGAGCTGTTGGGGTACATCAACCTCAAGCTGGCGGCCAACGGGTTGCCGGTGGCTCACGCGGCGGGCGGGACCGAACTGGTGCAATTGGCTGCCGGGCTGATGACCAATTTCCGCGAGAAGACGCGGCTGCTGTACAACCACCGGTGTCCGGTTGATGCGCGGATTGAGGCGTTTCTCAACCGGCACTTCGCGGATGTGTTGGCAGCTCAGCAAGACGACTCCTGTAGGATGGGCACTCCTGCCCGTCCGTCTTCGAGTGGTGAGAGTTCATCGAATGTCGGGGTGGCCTCTTCCTCTGGCGCTCAGCACTCGACTCCCGACTCTCGACGCGAAGAACCCCTCACCCTAGCCCTCTCCTCCGAAGACGGGGGCGAGGGGACAAGGCCAAAGACAAAGCCGGACGGGCAGGAGTGCCCATCCTACGACGGGGTGGCCGGGGCTTCCTTCGCAAAGCCTCAGTCCAGCCCCGGCCACCCAGCCGAGCCGTTGCGCGTCCCCGGCCGAGCGTTAGCTCTCGACCGGCATGGGTTGGCTCGCGAGTTGTCTCTGCCTGCGGATGGCGATGAGTTTGAGAGTGAACTGCTCCACTCCTACCGCTTGCGGAACGGCGTCCTGCACAACCCGAGATCGGATCGGCGGACGACCGTCGGGACGTTCCATGTTGCCGAAGGTGGCTTGCCCATTGCGGCGGATAAGCGCGCGGTGCCGAAGGCCGTTTATGTGGAACTCTTCAAGCACGCGATGCAGCCGCCGCGCGAGTTGCTCAAGTTGCCGTTCACGGCCAATCAGACGGAGCAGGCTCATTACTGGGTCTCGGTGCTGTTGCGACCCCTCGTCTGTCCCGAGGTGCCGGGCTACTGCAACCAACAGACGATGGAAGTTCGCTTCTTCGCGCCGGGATCGCTGGTCAGCAACTTGGACTTCGTCGAATCGATCTTCGGCAACGCGGGCGATCCGTTCGTTCCGGCCAACGACGCGGCCCTCGATGTCGAACACTGGTCGGGTCACACCGGCTGCGTGATCCTCGCCCCGCACCTGACGTCGGTCACGAAGCAGCAGCTCGGACTGCCTCACTACGACCAGGCCACCGAACGGCAGCGGCGGGACTCGATGTGCTGGAAATCCGAGGACGAACTCTACAACGACGGCGAAGCGTTCAAAGTGACGTGCCGCACCGAGGAAGGGGTCATCGTCACGATCATCGCCGACAACTACTTCGGCTACTGCAAGAAAGAGGTCAAGACACAGATCAGCTACGCGGCGAACCTGATGGGCGGCGTCGAAGAAGAACATTCCGGCGGGGCACTCGTCTTTCAAAGCTGGAGTCTCGGCGATGAGCTGCAAGTCAACAGCCGTCGCTACAACGGACGAACCTTCGCAGACGTGGTGCGAGACTACGGCGACTGGATCGCCGTGAAGCCTGAAGGCTACGGGATCGACCGTCGTTACCCGAACCTGATCTACATCCCCGAAGACGCGCTGGCACATCTGCGTCTGCAAACGATCTCGTGGAAACGTCGAAGTCCGGCTGTTCCGAAAGCCGGACTTCCTTGCGAAGAGGCCACTTCCGAGAGCGTTTCCATCGAAGGAAGTCCGGCTAAAGGAAGTCCGGCTAGAAGCCAAGCCGGACTTCAGGAGGGCGAGACCGTCTCCATCCCGCTGCTCCCCGACCGCATCTACATGGCTCCGTCGGGTTACAAGTTGCGGATGGAGAAGCACCCCTCGGCTCCCTCGTGGCGGCTGATCGGCACGGCGGCGGAAGGGATTTTCTGTCACAAGCCCTCCACGGTCAGCGGTGGCGGCAAGAGCGAGATTAGTAAGTCGCTCATCGACTACATGCAGTACGGCTCGGTCTTCGTCGCCGACATCGAGAAGGATCTCGATCAGGTCGCGGCCATCTTCGCGAAGGACGTGTCGAACAGATGGACTTCGGAACTGGAGGCTCAGCAAAACTACGCCGTCTATCCCAGCCGACCGATCCTCAGCCCGCTTCGTTCGCTGGGAAGCGTCATCAAACTGCTCACGCCGTCCGATGAATACACGGCCGATCACAACAACTGGCTCAAGTCGATCCCGGCCCATATCTACGCGATCGTCTTCGCGATCAAACGCTTCTATGACCCGGCGTGGGGCGACGATTGGCGGCGTCACTTTACGGTCGATTTCGTGAACGGCAGTCCCGGTCACGAACTGAAGCTCGACGACCGCCGCATCGTCGGGACGTATCTGCGAGTCGGCTTTTCGGGCGAACACGGCTGGCGCACGTTCAAAGTCCGACAAGACTTCGCCGCCGCCGCGAAGGTCCAGACCGAAGACGACATCAGCGCGAGCGTCGTCGTGTCGGGACGGTGTCTCGATTACATGGCCGTCTCCAGCAAACCCGATGACGACTGGAAGGCGGACGCACCGGCAGTGCCTCCCGTAGGGTGGGACCAGCGGCGCTTCGCCGCGCCGGCCCACCACGATGTCGCAACGATCCCTGATGGTGGGCCAGCGCTCGAAGCGAGCTTGTCCCACCCTACAGCGGAATCCAGCTTCAAGTTTACCGAGAACTGCGAATACCGCCTCTTCCAACGGCCCGACGATGCCATTCATCGCGGGTTCGACAAGCAGGCGGAAGCGGACCTCGCGCGACGCGATGTGAACTTCATCTCGAACTTTGAACCGCTCACGCGCAAAGAGGTCGATGAGATGATGACCAAGGTCGTTGACTTTGATGCCTTCACGCCGCCGATGAAGAAACTGCTGAGATCCGTGCGGAATGGCGATGTCCATTACATCGTCTGCTCGGACAACCCGCGTCGCGTGGGAGGCGTTCCGTCCAAGAATCCCCGTTACCTGCAAGACCGGCCTGACATCGTGAGGCCGATGGACCGCTACGTCGCCGAAATGGGAACTCGCTTGTGGCGAGCCGTCCCCGCCGACAAACCCGTTCATCTGCCAGTCAATGCGATCCTGTCGGGCCGCCGCAACAACCCGCCGGAAGCGGCGAAGGGAATTCGCAGCCTCGCCGTCTACAGCCCAATTCACTATCAAGAACTCCCCGAACTGTTCATGGATTACGTCTGCTCGTTGACGGGCAAGAGTCCCTCAACGACCGGCGCGGGGAGCGAAGGGGCGCTGACGAAAGGTCCGTTCAACGCCCTCTGTACGACGGCCGATCTGAACGCAGCCTTGGTCTCGATGATTCTGACCGGCCTGCACGGCTTCTCGTCGGCGGCAGGCCATGTCGGCCCGAACTCCCGTTTCGATCACGACATCAGCCTGCTGGTCCCCGAAGTCTGGTGCCGCATGTCGCCCGACGAACGCGACCCCGCGTACCTCATCCAGGAACGGCTGCTCGAACCGATGCAGGACTTCACTCACCACGGAGAACTCATTCCCGCCAGCCGCCTCGGCTACCGCATCACCGACCGCTTCACCCGCCGCTTCTTCGGCCGCATCTTCGACAACCCGGACAAGGTGTTTGATAAGGCGATCCTTCAGCCAGAGACCCAGGACGTGGACTCGTTCGCGGACGGAGTGAAGTACATCGTCGAAGCCCAACAGCGTTCGGCCCAACAGTACTTCGACGACGGCTCGATCGAGAATGCCTGTCCGCCGCTGAAGGTGCTGCTGACGATCATGGCTCACGGCCATCACGAGGGAAAAACCGAACGCGATCCCGCCGTGAGAGCGATGTTCACCAAAGACGCTCTCCTCACGAGCGACTGGTACCGCACCCGCCTCATCACCAAACAGCAACGAGACATCGCTCACTGGCAACACCGCACCGAGACCCTCGCCACCTACGAAAAGGACCGCGAAGACTCCGACCCCACGTTGCTCGAAACCATCCGCAGCCGACAACAGTACGTGGCCACTCAACTCACCCGAGTTCAACGCCCCGAATACGTCGTTGAACTCGTCGGGACGCTGGGTGCCGAGCCGAACTTGTGAAGCATCGCTTACATGCTGAGCGTGATTGCGAAATCAAAGGCCGACTGCGGTGAGAAACGCGTCCGAGAACCGCTGCGCTTCGGACAGGCGACAAACCTGTGGCCACGCTGCAATCAACTGTGGTCGTCGCGATTCATAGTCACGGCGGGTCTTGGCAATGCGGCTTATCTTGGGTTGTTGTCCGAGTTGCCCTTCCGGGGAGGCGTGGCATTCCCAGCGTGGCGATTTGACATGGATGTTCTCGGGATACAACGCCTGCATCACCCAGGCCTCCATGTTCTTGCTGGGTGTGCAAAAGACGCATTTGGGCGGAAGCGTTGGCTCGTTCATCCAGCGCAGGACAACATGCCTCAGTGCGTTTGTGGTCGCGTCCGCTGGAGGACACGGTTTGACGCAGGGGAGATCGGCGGCCGCTTCATAGTAGAGTTTCTGTTTTTGGTACGTGCCTTCAGCAGCATCGGCGTCGATTTGGATGACGATCACATCGTGATTCAGCAGCGCGATTGAACCGGAAACGGAACCTTCGCCTTCGATCGCTGCCTGTCGGCACCAACGGTACACACCCGACCAGCCTTCACCCGTTCCACCCAATGCGACAGAGAAGTCGGGCTGAATGATGGTGAATTCCAACTCGCGGTTTGGAAGGAGGCTGCTGATCGCAGCCCGCAACACGATTCCGTCCGTTGCTCCTTCCACGACCAGCCCGATCCGAAGCGGGCGCGATGCTGTTGCGTCAGACATCGGGCACACCTCCCAGATGTCCCATCACCCACATCCGCGACAGCGTCCAGCCTTCCTGAGCTTTCTTCATCATGTCCGGCGTCACTTCGATTCTTCTGACAGACGTACGACCGGTCTCGGTTCTTGAGACAGTGAAGAGTCGAATGCGATCATCCTGAAGCGGCAGACCATCCAGCACGAGCGGATTGTGAGTGGTGAGTAAAATCTGCCGTCCCGGTGTTCCTGTCGTGTACCAATCGCAGAGACACTTCATCAGTGCTCGGGCCAGTCGCGGGTTAAGTCCGTGGTCCGCATTATCAACTGCACAGACTTGCGGAGCATTGGGGTGAGCCGCCAACACGGCGAGAAACAACACGAACAACGAACCTTCACTAGCGTCATAGCCCGACAGCTCGTTGCGGCCCTCACTCATGAAGCGGTCCACAAATCGCACGACGATTGGCAACGCAGCAGCGGAGCGTGACAACGGCAGATTTCTAGCCATCGCCGAACCAAACTCGTCAGCCCAATCAATCAAACTAAGTGCTTCGTCGCAAACTTGATTGAGATGCGGATCATTTCGATCGTCTCGCTCGTTATTCAAACGCCGAATAAGCAATTCAGAGACGGCCTGTGCCAACGATCCGCCGGACAATCCAACTGGCGTGCGTGGCTGCGTTTCAGAGGACATGCCGCGAAGGACATTCGTCGTGGGCGAATAGATGACGAAGTTCTGCAAGAGCTTCAAGAAATCGCGTGCTGACTGCGGAACCGCCGGATCGATGGCGTACAAGGCCGCCACTCCCTGTTCGGGGTCCGGCTTGAATTTCATCTCGGGCGACCGATCAAACACGTTGACCGAATCGGACTCCAAGACTTCGGTCTCATAGAACCAAGCCGGGTGTGGGGCTTCAATCGGATTCTGCAGCGACACCGCATACCTGTCGCGGACTGACGCCGATCCTAGGAAGATGTGTGGAGGTTCGGTTGTCTCCTTGAACGAGGACTTGTAGAGCTTCGGCACACCGGGACGAACGCCGCGTTGAAGGAGCGTCTGGTCATCAACCTTGCCGGATGCGGCGGCCGAAAGGACGCCGATCGCTTCCAGCAGGTTGCTCTTTCCGCTGCCGTTGGCACCGATGAAAACGTTGACTTGGCCGAGTTCGACCTCGACGTTCTCCAGCGTCTTGAATGAGCGGACAACCAACTTCTTGATCATGATTTCCACAGATTCCGAAGGGGACAATGTGAGTTGGCCGAACGATAACGAAGTCATCCCGTGTTGTCCCGTGTCCACTGGCAGTCAGGAGCTTCAGACCTCAGAATGAGCCGCGACTGATCGGGGCATCGCGCTGGCACGGCTCGCAGATCAAAAATCCAAGTTGATTCCACCGGCTCCAAGAGAACACTCCCATGACCCCGACCGAACTTCGTGCGAAGCAGGCTCCGTTTAAGAACAAGTACAAGGACGATCCGGCTTCGGGGTTGGTGACGATGCGCGCGGTCGCGACGTTGCAGGTCGCGACGGTGTCGTGCCGGTTGAAGTTCGAGGTGACTCCGGAGAACGCGGGGCTGCATCCGTTGTCAGGGGGCGACGGGACGTATGCCTGTTCGGCCGAGATGCTGCTGCAGGCGCTGGTCGGTTGTGCGGGAGTCACCTTCGGGGCCGTGGCAACTTCGATGGAGGTGCCGGTGCGCGGCGGCACGATCACCGCCGAGGGGGACGTTGATTTTCGCGGGACGCTCGGCGTGGATCGCAGCGTGCCGATCGGGTTCCAAGCGATCCGAATGAAGTTCGACATCGACACCGACGCGCCGCCCGAGAAGCTCGCCAAGTTGGTCGAACTGACTGAGCGCTACTGCGTCGTTTATCAGACGCTGAAGAACTCGCCGACGCTGACGAGCGAGCTGGCGGCAATGTAGCCCGCACTCTCCGAGTGCGGAGCCTCTTTGCGTTGGTATGGAGGTTGAAGTTCTCAGAACGAACTAGCCCGACGCGCAAGCGAGGGCTGAACCTTCGATGCTGGCGAAGCCCTCGCTTGCGCGTCGGGCTAGTTTTGAGAGACGCACTCACTCCGCGATCCAAGGCGAGGGGACAAGACTTGTGAACGGGTCTTGCCAACTGGAGAGAACCGGCTCGTCGCGGTAGCCTGTTGCTCACGGGTTCGGGTTCCCTTCGCCTCGCTTCAGGAGACTTCGTCATGGCTACTTCAACGGTTGCTGCTCCCCAGATTCGTCAGACCAACCTGTTCATCGGTGGCCAGTGGCAGGAGTCGCGCGGCGGGAAGCGGTTCCCGACGCTCAACCCAGTGAATGAGACCGTCATCGCCGAGATCGCGCAGGGGAACGAGGCCGACGTGGATGCCGCCGTGAAAGCGGCACGGGCCGCGTTTGAAACGGGGCCGTGGTCGAAGATGGATGCGCGCGATCGCGGCCGTTTGATGAACAAGCTGGCCGATTTGATGGAGGCCAACCTCGAAGAACTCGCCGCGCTCGAGTCGCTCGACAACGGCAAGCCGATCCGCGATGCACGAGCCGCCGACCTGCCGCTGGCGATTGATTGCCTGCGCTACTACGCCGGATGGGCCGACAAGTTGACGGGCGATGTGATCCCGATTCGCGGCAACTATTTTTGCTACACGCGGCGCGAGCCGGTCGGTGTCGTCGGGCAGATCATCCCGTGGAATTTCCCGATTCTGATGGCTGCGTGGAAGTGGGGACCGGCCCTCGCGTCGGGCTGCACGATTGTGATGAAGCCCGCTGAGCAAACGCCGCTCACCTGTCTGCGCATGGCCGAGTTGGCTCAGGAGGCTGGCTTCCCGGACGGCGTCATCAACATCGTGACGGGTTACGGCGAAACGGGAGCGGCCATCGTGCGGCATCCGGGTGTCGATAAGATCGCCTTCACCGGCCATTACGAGACCGCTCAAAAAATCATGGTCGATGCCGCGAAGACTCTGAAACGGCTGACGTTCGAATTGGGAGGCAAAAGTCCCAACATCGTCTTCGCCGACGCGGACCTCGAAGCGGCCGTGGCGGGTGCCGAGTTCGGCCTGTTCTTCAATCAAGGCCAGTGCTGCTGCGCGGGATCGCGGGTGTTCGTCGAGCAGTCGATTCACGACGAGTTCGTCTCGAAGGTCGTCGCCCGCGCGCAGACGCGACAACTCGGCGACCCGCTCGATCCGAACACGACTCAGGGACCGCAGGTCGATGCCGACCAGTTCAACAAAATTCTGAGCTACATCGACAAGGGTAAGACCGAAGGCGCGAAGTGCCTCACCGGCGGCAGCCGCTTCGGCAACAAGGGCTTCTTCATCGAGCCGACAATCTTCACCGAGGTCAACGATGAGATGTCGATCGCTCGCGACGAAATCTTCGGGCCCGTGATGAGCATCCTCCCGTTCCAGAACACCGACGACATCATCGCCCGCGCGAACAACACCTACTACGGCCTCGCCGCCGCCGTCTGGACACGCGACGTGCAGAAGGCTCACCGCGTCGCCGCCAGCATCCGCGCGGGAACGATCTGGGTGAACTGCTACGACGTGTTCGACGCCGCCGCCCCGTTCGGCGGCTTCAAAATGAGCGGCTCCGGCCGAGAACTCGGTGAAGCGGCCCTAGCCAACTACACAGAACTCAAGACCGTCACGATGAGCCTTGGGTAACCCCACGTTCGTCTCACAACCGTGTTCCCGTCTCTCCGCCGACGGGACGAACGCCGATTGGAAACGCATTCACGGGACACATCTGCAGCGTGAGCTGGCACAGTAGGCCCTGGCTCGATTCGCTAGGTTGCTTGGATTTGATTGGCGAAAGGAATGGTGTGAGATGTCTGTGAAAGAAGCCGCACGGGAAGCAATCAGCAAGATGCCGGAAGGAATTTCGTGGGAAGAACTCATGGAGGAGTTGGAGATTCTCGCCGCATTGAGGCGGGCAGACGCGGAGATTGACGCTGGCGACTTCTCCACGCATGAGGAGGTCGAACAGGAGATCGCCACGTGGTTTTCCAAATAGTCTGGTCGCGGACAGCACTTCGAGAACTGCGAGCGATTGGCGAGTACATCGCCGCCGAGAACCCCACCGCCGCCGAAGGGGTTGTTCGAGCGATCAAGGGCCGTGTCGATTTATTGCAGACCCTGCCGTTTGGATTCCCGACCTACGGGCCGAGTCTGGATGAAAACACTCGTCACACAGTCGTTGGTCGTTACCGCATCTTCTACCGAGTGGAGCCGGACAAGCACCGAGTCCGTGTTCTAAAGTTGTGGCATTCATCCCGGCAAGAACCCGAACTTTAAGGGCGAACGTGGCCAAAGCTGAGAAGCGAAAGAAGTTCGACCCGCGCGTTGCTAGGTGGTTGAAGAGCTACCGATGGCATCGCGCGTTGTTGTTTTGGCTCGGCAGCATCGGAACATTACTGTTGTCGGTCCCTGTACTGTTCGCGACTTGGTGGATGATTTGGACCGTCTTGTTTATGCCGATGCTGATGTTTTCTAGGCCATTAGACGCACTATACATTGCAACGTGGATCGCCTTCGGATCATTGTTCGTTGCGCATGTGACAACAAATCGCAAGCATCTGGAGTCGCTGAAGTTCGACGAAGCGGGACCAGGAGTTGTCGCGGCGAAGTTCGCCGCTCACATCGCCGGAATGCACAGTCTGGCATTGTTCATGGCTGGCCCAGAGACGATGCGTTCTCAAATCAAAGTCATCGGTCTGATCCTTCTCACCGGCCCGTCTCTGATTGGATTGTCGTGGCGACTTGCATCTGCCGCATTCGCAGCCCAGCGAATGGACATCGCTCTTGTGGGGGCGGCACTGGCGGAACTCTTGGCTGCAGAGAAACGTACACTCGTGGACGATCTCGCGGCAAAGGTTGGATCGCCAAATCCGCCACGGTTGCTGAGAGAGTTGTTGCTGATCGATGGTGTCATTCTGTTGACCTCCGGCGATCCGTCACTCACCGTGACGGACAGTCTGCGCACCGATGTGTCCGCAGGCATTGAGCGGGCTGAAAGTGAAGAGGCTTGATGGTGCGAGGCGACTTCGCGACAAGTACGGCCCAAGCGAATGAATGACTACCCCCAAGGAACCCCGATTCGTGACAACTGCCGATCCCTCGACCAAGCCTGCTCCGCCGAAGGGGAGCGTGTTGAATGACCTCAAAATACTCTGGCACATGACCGTGACTGGCGGCCGGGGGAAGACGCATGAAGAGCGGCTGGAGAATTTCTATTCGGGACAGGCGACCGGGTACGACGCCTTTCGCAAGCGGCTGCTGCACGGAAAGGAAGAGTTGTTTGACTCGTTGCCGACCGTGCCGGGAGGCGTCTGGGTCGATATGGGGGCGGGGACCGGAGAGAACGCCGAGAATTGGGGCGAGCGGTTGAAAGATTTTTCGCACGCGTACTTGGTTGATCTCAGTTCGTCGTTGCTGAAGGTGGCCGAACAGCGCGTCGCGACTCGGGGTTGGACGAACGTCACGCCCGTCCATGCCGATGCCACGAAGTTCCTGCCCGACGAAGGGCTGGCCGACATCGTGACGTTCTCGTACTCACTGACGATGATCCCCGACTGGTTCCTCGCGATGGACCAGGCGCTGCGGATGCTCAAGCCGGGTGGGCTGATTGGCGTCGTCGATTTCTTCGTGGCGAGGAAGTGGCCGGCCGAAGGATTGGCGAAGCACCGCTGGTCCACTCGCACCCTGTGGCCGACGTGGTTCGCCAACGACAACGTCTTCCTGAACGGCGACCACATCCCCTACTTGCAGAGCCGGTTTGAAACGGTCTCGCTGAACCAGCATCGCGGCCAAGTCCCCTACATGCCGTTTGTCCGCGCGCCGTACTATCAGTTCGTCGGCCGGAAGCCGGTGTAGCCGTCACGTTCTGTATGCCGAGTCTCCTGGCTCGACTTATGCCCGCGTTTGGAGTGCGGGGATTCATCACCGCTTTCATTTCTTCGGAACTGATTGAGTTGATGAGTGACACGCTTATGATCGGGCTTTCAAAACATGTGCCAAAGTGAGAAAGGAAAGCGGCAATCAATTGCCGCACTCCAAATGGATGGCGAAGATCTTCTACAGCATGGCGGGCGAGGGACGGGGCCATGCTGTGCGCGTGCGCACGTTGGTCGAGCATCTGCGGCACGAACATGAACTCGTGCTGTTTGCTCCCGACGATGCTTACGACTTTCTGGTGAAGTCATATGGGGCAGACAGCCCGGTCGAGAACGTGCGGCTGGTGCGGATCGAGGGGCTGAAGTTTCGGTACACCGGCGGGAAGCTGGACCTCTTCAAGTCGATCGGGTGCGGGCTGAAGTACGCGGGGTTTGAGTTGCCGTCCATCGTGAACGGGCTGTTCAAACAGATCGAGTCCGAACGACCGAACCTTTGCATTTCGGACTTCGATCCGGCGCTCCCTCGCGCCGCGCGGCGAGCCGGTGTGCCGCTGATGAGTCTCGATCATCAACACGTCTTGCTCGCGTATGACCTGCGCGGACTGCCGCTGTTGCTTCGGCGTTATGCGTGGTGGATGAGCTGGTCGATCCGGGCGTACTACGGGCGCGGCGAGTACGCCGCGGTCACGTCGTCGTTCTACACGCCGCCCCTCAAGTCGGGCTTCGAGCATGTGCGGCAGGTCGGGCCGATGCTGCGAGACGATCTGGCCGCGATGACGCCGCGCGATGGAGGCTACCTGTTGTCGTACCTGCGTCCGAGTACTCCCGCGTGCGTGTTGGAGTCTCTTGCCGCGTGCGGCTTCGAGGTCCGCATCTATGGGCTGGGCGAACGACCTCGCGACGGACGGCTGTCGTTCCACGCCATTGACGAACGGGCGTTCGTCGAGGATCTGGCGGGCTGCGCGGCGCTGGTCAGTGCGGCGGGGAATCAACTCCTCGGCGAAGCCCTCTATCTCGGCAAGCCGGTCTTCGCGATTCCGGAAGAACTGCATCACGAGCAGCAGATCAACGCTTGCTTCCTCAGGCAAATGGGAGCGGGCGATTGGGTCACGCTCGAACGCTTCACCGCCGCGCCGCTGCTGCGGTTCTTGTCGCGGCTCGATGAGTACCGGGCCAACACCGCGCCGCTGGCTGGTCGTTTGAATGGAACTCAAGATGCGCTGGCGGCAATTAGCAGCCTGCTGAAAAACGTAGGGTAAGCGTCTCGCTTGCCCGTCTTCCAATGGAATCACGGGCAAGCGAGACGCTTACCCTACGTTGGTCAACGACGTGTTGAATCCAGCGATTCACTCCGTCTCACCGTCCACGTCTCATGCTTGACTGTGGCTTTGGTGACGGTGAAGGCGGTTCGTTTGGCGAACTCATCGAAGATCGAGTTGGCTCGTGCGGGATCGGGTTGGTCGGCGTGAGCGTGCAGCAGATAACGGAGCTCGAGCGGCGCGGCCTTGGTCGTGGTGAGCGATTCGGCGAAGCAAGCCGACGCTCCCATCCAGCCGTCTTCGCGGACGTGCCAGTGAGTTGGATGGCTTGGATTGGACGGGTGGTCGAAGTAGGTGATCCCTTCGGTGACGGGCATGAGGTCAGAAGCAAAACCCCTCACCACCGGCCCCACTCCCCGCAGAGCCGGGGCGAGCGGAGACGGACCGCTGTAGTCCATCCAACGGGCGCGGTTGCCGAAGATGGCCGGTTCGCCGACGCGACCTTCGCTGTCGGAAAGCTGCCCGCCGCCGAAGTGAGCCGACAAACTTTTGGCCACGCGCACGGCGAGGAACCCGAAGTTCGTCTTGCCGAATTCGAGCATGTCGGCCGTGGGGCGGAAGGTTGATTGGAGTTCGATGAGTGTTTCGTTCGTGCCGCCCGGTTGAATGGCCTCGCCCGGTCGGATGGAGACAATCAGCTCCTGTTCGAGCAACTCTTTCGGATCGTGGCCGTCGTACCAACCGAGCTTCACGGCCATCACCGCTTCCTCGTCTCCCTCGTGATAGGCCAGCCATTCTTTCTGTCGGATGCGCGCGGGCGAAGCGTTCCCCCAGAAGTCGATCCCGAGGACTTTGTGATGCGCGAACCAGACCGATTGGTGGTGATCATGGTTCGGCGCGCCGGGGTGTCCCATGCGAGTCAGACTTGTTCCCGACGGCCCGTTCAGGGGGAAGAAGAACGGCCGGGGATAGCTCGTCCCGAAGTGCCAGCACAGCCGTTCGCGCCCATCGATAATGAACGACGCGCGATGATCGGGCAGCGGGACGACTTGGCAGCGTGGGATGTGGTACGGCATGGAAAGCTCTTTCGGGAAAAGTGGTGCGGGGGAGTTCGGCAACTGTTCCGTCGCGGTGACAACGGATGTTGTGAGCCGCCCGCGAGATGGAAGCTGTCTGGAGTGCGTACATCGATCGCGCACTGAAGCCTACCCTGCATCAGACGCCCGCTTTGAACAGTCGAGAACATTTCTCCGGGGCCAATACTTTTGGGAAGATGCGCAGAGAATGCAGGGTGGGACCAGTGGCGATTTGCCGCGCCAGCCCACCATGGTTTCCAATGATTGCATGATGGTGGGCCGGCGCTCGAAGCGAGCTTGTCCCACCCTACTTTGAAAAGGAGGATGGTCCAAGTGTGAAAGTCGGGCGGCATTGCAATTCCCATCATCAGTGCGATCATCCGACTTCGCTGTCGCACTTTGGTGGTCGATCTACAGCGTTTCAAAGATCGTCGAGTCGCGAAAAATGAGGAGGGGCTGAAGATGAGCGTTCGTTTGCCGTGGTTGGTTTTGATCGTGGCCGGTTGTCTGTGGAGTGTTGCGGGAGCGTTGGCGATCGAACACACCAAGGACTCGCTGGCGGTGGTGAGGCAGAAGTTGGCGGACAAGGAGGCCGTGCTGATCGACGTGCGCGAGCAGGCCGAATGGGATGCGGGGCATCTCGACGCGGCTGTGCTGCTGCCGCTCAGCTCGCTGCAAAAGGATGCGGAGGCCGCGAAGAAGGTGACGAAGGGCAAGATTGTTTACACGCACTGCAAAGCTGGCATCCGATCCGTGACGGCAGGCGAGATTCTGTCCAAGCAGGGCTACGACGTGCGACCGTTGAAGGCCGGGTATCAGGAACTACTCGATGCGGGATTCACACCAGCGAAGAAGAAGTGAGGTAGCCGAGTGGACTGGAATGGCATAATCCCCGCGTGGGTGAAGCCGGTGGTTCTCGTGACGGTCCTGGTGGCGCTGTGGTTGTGGGAGTCGGCGCGCCCGTTTTTCGAGAACCCTCACGGGCGCTGGCGGCACGCGGCGCGGAGCCTGTGCCTCGCACTGCTGAACACCGTGTTGCTTGCTCTGGCATTCGGAGTGGCCACTGTGGGCGTGGTCGCGTGGACGGAAACACATCGCGCCGGGTTGCTGCACGCGTGGCCGTTGCCCGGTGCGTGGCGGTTGGTGTTGGCGGTATTGCTGCTGGACGGTTGGCTATACATCTGGCATCGAGCCAACCATGTGATCCCGCTGCTGTGGCGATCTCATCGGATGCACCATGCCGATCGCGAGATGGATGTCACCACGGCGCTGCGGTTTCACTCCGGTGAGTTGGTGTTGTCGGCAATCCTGCGGCTGGCGTTGATCCCGCTGCTCGGAGTCACCTCGACGGAGTTGCTGGTGCATGAAACGCTGGTCGTCGCGGCGACGGCGTTTCATCACGCAAACATTTCGGTGGGCAGACTCGACCGGTGGCTGGCACTGGGGATCGTGACGCCGTTCCTGCACAAGGTACATCACTCGCGCGAGCCGCTCGAAACCAACTCGAACTATGCGACCGTCTTCTCGTGGTGGGATCGTCTGGGCGGAACACTGCGCCAGCGCGAGGACTGCCAATCACTGCGCCTGGGACTCGACGAGTTTGACGATCCGCGCTGGGAGACGATGGCGGGTTTGTTGTCGATCCCCTCCTTCAACGACCGCCGCCACGATGACACCTCTCCAGTCACCGCGAACTTTGCCAAGTTGGCTGATGCTCAAAAGAAACCGCTTGCCGAAGAAAAGTTCGACGGCTAAGCTGCTGCCGGCCGATCAACAGACAATGTGTCTCCCAGCGAGTGAGGATACAAATGACCGTGCAGACTTTCCGTGACATGTTGGCACAACAGCCGTTCGAGCCGTTTCGCATCGTGATGTCGAGTGGGCTGACGTATGAGGTTCGCCATCCCGAGATGGCGATGCTCACCCGCACCGCGATCCATGTGGGAATCGACATCGCGGACGACGGCATTCCCGCCCATTTCAAAATCTGCTCGCTGCTGCACGTCACCGCGATCGAACCGATCAACGTTGAGACCGCGACATCCGCCTGATTGGTTTCTGTCTGCTGTTGGCCGTTTCAATCTGATTGCTCTGTGTCACGCGAGGTTCCCATGGCTGAGTCTTCCGTCGCCTACAAGTTGCTGTTGAAGGTTGCTCAGCGGATGCGGCTGGCCGCTGTCGGGCGGAGCTTCTTCTGGGCGTTTCTTGTCCTGTGCGGAGTCTTCGCGACGGCGCTGTTGGCCGCGCGGTTGACGGGACTCGCGCCCGGTTTGCTCGATGTCTCGAACACGACGTGGCTGGCGTTTGCCGCCGTGCCGGTTTTGGCGGGGCTGGTGGCTCTGCTCGTTCATCGTCAGCCGACGCTGCCTGATGCGGCGCGGTTGGTCGATCAATCGACGGGAGCCAAAGACCTGTATCTGACTCTGTCACTGCTCGACTCGTCGGCCGGTGAGTATCAGCCGTTGGTCGTGAAGTCGGCCGAGGCCCGCGCGAAGCATGTGTCGCCCGAGCGGGTGTTGCCCTTTGAATGGCAGAAGCGGTTCTGGCATGCGGTCTGGGTTCCGGCGTGCATCGCGGCGCTGGTCCTCTCGGTTCCGCAGCTCGATCCGTTTGGAAAGGTCGCCAAAGCGAACCTCGTGGAGAAGCGGCACGAGCGATTGGAGCAGGCCAAGCTCGCCACGCAGCTTCGTCTGGATGAAGTCCGCAAGAAGGTGGAGGAGCATGAAGAACACAACGCGACCGACGACGCGATTGATGAACTCAAACTCGCCTTCAACAAGATGCAGCCCGATCGGAAACTCGACAATCTCAAGGAACTGATGGGCGAGCAAAAGGACATTGGCAAGTTGTGGAGGCAGATCAGTGCCGAGCGGCTGAAAGACTTGCTGAAGAACTCGCCGTCGGGCGATCAGCAGTTCGGAGCCAACAAAGATGAGAAGCTCGAAAAGTGGATGGATGAACTCCAGCAGGGCGATGCGGGCGGCGTTCAGAAAGAACTGAACGACATCAAGCAGGCATTGCAGAAGCTGGCGCAAACGAAAGACCCGGTCGAGCGATCCGAGTTGATGCAGCAGCTCAAGGAGAAGTTGGGTGCCCTCGAAGAACTGGCCAAGGACAAGCTGAACAACGAGCAACTCGCGTCGGCCCTCGAACGGGCGATGGAGCAGCTCGAACTGTCCGAGCAGAGCGATCTATCGCAAGAGGCACTCGAATCGGCGATGAAGTCGCTCGAACTCTCGCAGGCGGAACTGCAAGACCTCGAACAGGCGATGAAAGACCTCAAGGAATTGGAGCAGGCTCTCAAAACGATCCAACAGGCGAAGAAGCTGAATGAGGGCGAGAAGCTCGACGGCGCGAAGGCGGGGGAATGCAAGACGCTCGACGATTACGAAAAGCTCTACGCTCAATTGCTGGCCGAGGGCGGGGCTGAGTCGGAAGAAGAGCAAGAAAAAGGGAAGGACTTCCAAGGCGAGCGGGGCTTCGGCAAAGGGGGCGAGGCTCCCGAAGACGACTCGGTCGAGACCGGCTTCAAATCCGAGCAATCCAAGTCGGCGGTCGTCGCGGGCAAGATGCTGATGTCGATGCAGCAGAAGGGTGAGAACGAAAAGGGCGAGATCGTTCGCGATTACAAGACGCTCGTCCAAACGGTGAAACAAGGGGCGATGGAAGCTCTCAACACCGAGCAGATTCCGCCCGGCTATCACGACGGGATCAAGAGCTACTTCGACGCGCTCGAGAAGGGCAAAGCGAAGAAGGCCAAGTGAACCGCTCATTCACTGAGAGAACTCACCACGCCTGCGGACTCCGTGGGCGTGGTTTCGTTTTGGGAGGGAAGACAGAATCATGAAGTACAAAATGATGAAGAGTTGGAACGCTAATCCGCGCTGATCTTCGCTAAT
Source organism: Schlesneria sp. (assembly GCA_043721755.1). Taxonomy (GTDB): domain Bacteria; phylum Planctomycetota; class Planctomycetia; order Planctomycetales; family Planctomycetaceae; genus Schlesneria. The sequence goes on along the minus strand of JAYSQC010000258.1, from coordinate 6,553 downwards.
TCAGAGCCGCGAATAGATTGGTTGGTTCAAGCGGGGCAGAAGAAACTGCGGTGCATCGTTTCTGTCTTTCATTCGCGCAGACCTCGCGCGGGACAACGCGAGACATTTCTGAGCGGGGCGGCGTAAGCCCCCTGGTTCTTCGGCGTCAGCCCTCTTCGTTACTAACCCGCAACGTGAGCGAGGGAAACAAAGGGAAACCTCTCGTGCCATCGCCCTCGCTCACGCTGCGGGTTAGTAACGAAGAGGGCCATTTTGGATGTCAGCCCCATGGTTCTTCCTGCGAAGGGCTGACGCCCAAGAACCAGGGGGCTTACGCCGCCCCGCTCAGACGCCTCAATAAAGGCCGCACGGATTTTTCAGCCCAGCCTGTCTTCATCATTTTGTGACCCATCATTCTGTACTTTCGTAAGGATTGGCTTTAGTGACTTCTCACTCTTCCAACGGTCGCTGGTCGGTGTTGCTCCCGGTGTTCGCGGCTCTCGTGTTGGCGGGCTTCTGGTTGGCGGGGCCGTCGCGCGAGGAGAGCGATCCGAATTCGCTCGTGGTCTATTGCGCTCATGACGCGGTCTATGCCGACGCCATCTTGAAGGACTTCGAGCAACAGTCCGGCATCCGTGTCGATGTCCGTTACGACACCGAGGCCACCAAGTCGCTGGGCCTCGTCAATCTGATCGTGGCTGAGCGACAGCGGCCTCGGTGCGATGTGTTCTGGAACAACGAACTGCTCGGGACGGTGGACCTGCAATCGCAGGGGGTGCTTGAGCCGCACCAGGGGACTGGCTGGGAGCGGCTGCCCGAAAAGTATCGCGACTCGGACGGACATTGGGTTGGCTTCGCCGCGCGGTTGCGAGTGCAGATCGTCAACACGCGCGAAGTGTCTGCCGATGACGAAGCGGTTCAGAATCTGTTCGCGTTCGAGCCAGCCAGCGTTGCCGTCGCGAAGCCGCTCTTCGGGACGACGCTCACGCATTACACGGTTCTCTGGAATGAATGGGGGCCGGAGCGGTTGAAGGAGTGGCATCATGACCTGCGTCTGCGCGGCGTTCGTGAAGTCGATGGCAATGGTGCGGTGAAGGACCTCGTCGCGCAGGGTGTGTGCCGTGCGGGGCTGACAGACACGGATGACTTCTTCGTCGCGCTGGACGAAGGCCAGCCGGTCGAGATGTTGCCGGTGCGTCTTGCTCCCTCCCCTCGGCGGGGAGGGTTGGGGAGGGGGGACGATGGAAGAGAGAGCGTCGATCCTGTTCAACGCGCCGAGAGTGGTTCGTCCAAACACTTGGAGGGGCGTGGTGGTGAAGGGGACGCTGGTGACGGGCGACGCGCTGCGAAAGCAGCCCCCCTCCCCGGCCCTCCCCGCCGAGGGGAGGGAGGAAGAGAAGGCAAAAGAGAAGAAGGCGAAGACAAGAACGAAGCAACCCCTCACCCTAGCCCTCTCCCCTCCAAGGCGAGGGGCGAGGGGACAGAGCCAAAGCCGAGGGCAGAGCATCAGCGGACGATCTGCATTCCGAACACGGCAGCCATCATCAAGGGGACGAAGCGGGGCGAGGCGGCTCGGAAGTTGATCGACTTCCTCGCGTCGGCCGAGACGGAACTGGCACTGGCTCAGTCGAAGTCACGGCAGGTGCCGTTGGGGCCGGTCGATGAGAGTCGGTTGTCTGATGAAGTGAGGCGGTTGAAGGAGTGGGCAGAGGATGGAGTCGATCTTCGTCCGCTGTTGCCTGCCCGGCGCGCGTGCTTGGAGTGGTTGAAGTCGGAGTACTTGAGATGAGTCTCGCGTCCGCCTGTTTGTGGACGCTGGCTCGGACGCTGGTGATCTGTCTCGTGGCGTGGCCGGTCTGCGCGGCGATTGAGAATTGGTTGCGAGGTCTCTCTGATGCGCGGCGGTCGGTGGCAATCATCGGGCTGCTCGCACCGTTCTGTTTTCCCGAGTTGCTCGTGGGATATGCCTTCCGTGATCTCGCGATGTTTCATCCGCAGTGGGCGGAATTGCTGTGCAGCGGCCTGCTGTTCGTGCGCGTGGTTCCCGTAGGAGCCGTCGCGTTACTCATGGCTCCGCCGCCGGAGTGCGATGCGGCAGCGATTCATTGCCAGCGGATGCTGCGTAGGATGGGCACTCCTGCCCGTCCGTCGTTGAGCGACCAACTTGAACCGCAAACGACCGGTGATGGCCAGCAATTCACGAGAACCACGCTGACGGGCAAGAGTGCCCGTCCTACATCTCAGCGCCTCGAGTTGGCGATGTGTTACTGGCACGGGCCGATCTCGCGCACACTCCCCGCGCTGGGGCTGATAGCCGTCGTCGCGTTTCAAGAGTTTGAACTGGCCGCGTTGCTGATGACGACGAGCTGGACCGATTGGTTTGTTGCGGCCGAGCGAGTCGGCTTGGATCGCCGCGAGATGCTGCGTCAGACCGCGTGGCCGTTGCTCATGCAGTTGCCGGTGTTGGTCGGCGTTGTCGGCTGGCTGGGACACGTAGGATGGACGCCTCGTCCGTCCGTGTCGCGCGTTGAGGGACGGACGGACGAGGCGTCCATCCTACGGGGGAAATGGCGCCTCGTGCCGTGGTTGGCGAGGGCTTACGTGGCGTTGGCTCTGATCGTCGGAGGCGTGGCTCCGCTGAGCTTGATCGGTTGGCGAACGATGGACGGGCTGAGTTTGCTCGCGCGACAGCGGACGCAGCAGATGGGGCTGCTGCGCGAGGTGGCCATCTCAATGGCGGTGTCGGTGTGCGCGGGACTAACAGCGTGGGCGATTTGCCGCCAAGTGATGAGACGGTCGAAATCAGTGGGCGTCTCCTGGAGCATTGCCGCCGGAGCGTTGCTGCCGGGATTGCTGGGTTCGCTGTTGTTGAGTCTCGGTGCGGTCGCGCTGTTTCAAGTCTCGTGGTTGAGGCCCGTCTACGACACTCCCTTGCCGTGGGTGTTGGCTCTGACTGTGTGGCTGTTGCCGCGCGCAGCGGTGCTGCAACTGTGGCTCGACGCGGTGCGACCGAGTGAGGCGGTGCATCTGGCGGAGATGCTGGAAGGGCGGAGGGACGAGGGGCGAGGGACAAGCGACGGAGCAGGCCAAGCCGTTCTTCCCGCTTGTCCCTCGTCCCTCAGCCCTCGCCCCTCGACCCTCCTCTGGCGACTCCGCGACCAACCGCAGTTCCTCGCGATGAGCCTGCTCTGCTATTGGGCCTACTGCGACTTGCCGACCGCGTACCTGCTGGCTCCGACGGGAATGGCTCCGGGTTTGGTGCGGTTGTACAACTTCATGCACTTCGGCCGGTCCGCGGCATTGTCGGCGGAGGCGTGTCTGTTTTTTGGCGGGCCGTTGGTGGTTGTGGCGGGTGCGATGTTGGTCGCTCGATGGTGGCGATGATCGCCGTTTCCGTGGAATCCGTCCGTGTCTTCATTCGCGCTCCCCTCCATTCCATTCGCGCGGAAATGTTCCGCGCGAATGGAATGGAGGGGAGCGCGAAAGGAGGAGTTGCCAAGTGGCCGTGAGCGAAGGGACGGGTGACGTGACGCTGTGGTCTCTCGATGCTGTTTCGCTGGCGGGTCGCCGAGTGCCTCGATTGGATCGAGTGACGGTCGAGATTGCGCGCGGAGTGACTGCGGTGCTGGGGCAGTCGGGGGCGGGGAAGACTTCGCTGTTGAATGTGCTGGTCGGGTTTGAGCGACCTCAATCGGGGCGAGTGGAGTTTCGCGGGGTGGCGGGAGACGAGCGGTTGGGAATCTTCTGGTCTCCGTCGTCGCACGGGCTTTGGCCGCATCTGACCGTGCGAGAACATCTGTTGATCGGGGCGAGGGGTGAGGGACGAGGGACGAGGGAGAAAGAAGAGGAGTTGCTGTCGCGGTTCGATCTGGGTGCGCTGGCGGATGCGAGGCCGGGGTCGTTGTCGTTGGGAGAGCGGTCGCGGTTGAGTGTGGCGCGCGCGATGGCCAGCGGGGCGAGCGTGCTCGTGATGGATGAACCGTTGGCCCATGTTGATGAAGCGCGGGTCGGTTCGTATTGGAAGGTGATCCGGGAGGAGTGTGCGGCGAACGAGATGTCGCTCGTGCTTGCGACGCACTCGCCCGAGGTGGCGCTGCGCGAAGCGGGGCAGGCTCTGTGTTTGGCAGATGGAAAGTTGAGTTACTCGGGGTCGGTGCGCGATCTGTACGAACGGCCTTCGTCGCGCGAGTTGGCTGAGATGTTGGGGCCGTGCAACTGGCTGATGGCGGAGGAGGCGGGTCGGTGGCTGGAAGCGGAGTTTGTTGAGACATCTGAGCGGGGTGGCGTCAGCCCCCCGGTTCTTGGGCGTCAGCCCGCTGTCGAAGAACCGGGGGGCTTACGCCGCCCCGCTCAGAAATGTCTCACTGTTGGCGGCGTGAGGTATGAACGAGATGATGGCGGACAACATTGTGACCCCCTTTGCATCCGACCGGAGCAACTCATGGTTTTGGCACAGATGCACTCACCATTGCGGGTCGAAACCGCGCGGTTCGCTGGGGCCAGCGCGGAGGTCGATCTTGTGGATGATCGCGATGGGGCGCGGAGGACGTTCGTTCACCGGCCGAGTGGTCCGGCGTTGAAAGCGGGGGATCGTGTGCTGCTGCGTTTGTTGATGCTCTTCGTCGCCATGCTCTTTCTGTCCGGATGCGAGTCGTCGGACGGGCCGACGCTCGTTGTGAAGCAGGAGAACTATTGGTCGATGCCGCCCGATGGCCAGCGCGTCCCGGCTCCGCGCGGGATGACGGTCTCACCGCAGGGTGAGTACTTGGTACTCGACAATGCCGGGCGCGTACTCGTGTTCGACAAGGAAGGTGATCTACAGCGGCAGTGGTGGATGCCCGAGTACTCGGTCGGCAAGCCCGAAGGGATCTGCGTCTTGAAAGACGGCCGAATCGCCGTCGCCGACACGCACTATCACCGCGTGGTCCTCTTCGATCACGAGGGACATGTGACCGGCATGTTCGGGATGCTGGGGACCGAGCCGGGTGAGTTCATCTATCCGGTCGCCGTTATTCAGGACAACGACGAGAACCTGTACGTCTGCGAGTATGGCAACTACAACGACCGCGTCCAAAAGTTTAAGCCTGATGGAACGTTCATCTCACAGATCGGCGGGTACGGCACTGAAGACGGACAGTTCCAGCGGCCGAGCGGCATGGCGTGGTACGAAGGCCGGTTGTACGTGACCGATGCCTTCAACAACCGAGTCCAAGTTTTTGAGGGAGATGGAAAGCTGGTTGCAATTCTGGGGTCGTCAGACAGAATGGCTGACCTCCATTATCCCTACGACATCTCGGTGAATGAGAAAGGGGAACTGTTCATCATCGAATACGCGGCGGGCCGGGTTTCCAAGTTCGATCGAACCGGAAAACTGCTCGGCCGCCACGGCACCACGGGAACGCAGACCGGCCAGTTCTCGACCCCGTGGGGACTGGCCATCGACTCACGCGGGCGAGTCTATGTCTGCGATACGGGTAACCGAAGGATTGTGGAGTTGGAACTGTAGGGAAGCAGAGTCATGGGCATCACCTTTGAATGGGATGAAGAAAAGGCACAGATCAATCTGAAGAAACACGGGGTCTCTTTCGAGGAAGCCAGTTCTGTGTTTGCCAGCCCGTTGTCGCTGACGATTGCCGACCCGCTTCATTCGGACGAGGAAGATCGGTTTGACACGTTGGGCGAGTCAAGTAGCGGACGATTGTTGGTCGTCGTCTCGACTGATCGCGGGGAAACAATTCGGATCATCAGCGCGCGAGTCGCCACACGGCGTGAAAGGAAAAACGATGAAGAAGGACACTAAGACGACCAGCGATTGCGAGATGCTGGCGGAATACGATTTCAGTGGTGGAGTTCGTGGGAAATACGCCGCTCGATTTGCCGCAGGTACCAATGTCGTCGTACTGGCTCCCGATGTCGCGGAGGCATTTCCCGACTCCGACGCCGTCAACGATGCTCTTCGCGCGCTTATCAAGATCGCCCGAAACAGCCATCAAAAAGTGACGGCGTGATGTCACGCAAGGTTATGTCTGCGACACCGGCGGGTGGTGGAGTTGGAACTGTGACGGAAGAGAGGGAACCACGAAATACGCGAAAGGCACGAAAGAAAGCCAAGGCGGTTTGAACCACGAATCTCACGAATCGACACGAATGAAGGCGGGAAGAGAATGAAGTGTAAACAGGGAGGCGGTGGGGCGGGCGACTTTGGAACTGGCTCAAAACAACTTCCCGATTTCCGTTCTGGTTCCCTCCCCTCGGCGGGGAGGGTTAGGGAGGGGGGCGAGTGGCAAAATGACTGGACCATCCTCCCCCCTCCCCGGCCCTCCCCGCCGAGGGGAGGGAGGAAAGACCAAGAAAGCGGGAAGTTGTTTTGCACCGATTCCTGAGTTGTGTTTCACTTCTGCGGAATGCTCGCTCCTGATCCTTTTCCTTTCTTCTCGCTTCAGATTCGTGTCGATTCGTACTACTCACGTTTCGTTTCTTGTCGGCCTGCGCAAATTCTTCTGCCTCAAAGTCGCCTTCATCGCTCCGCGTGAAGTGAGCCGATTGTGAGTGGACCATGACATCAGCACTCGGC
>JAYSQC010000257.1:0-4527 GCA_043721755.1 Schlesneria sp. | reverse complement strand
GCGCTAGCCCCGGTTTGTGTCATCCAAACCGGGGCTAGCGCCCTGCGGCTGATCGCAGCCTGTTTCACTTCGGGAAGTTATTGCGCTCCCGTTCCTTAGGTTGTTGAGCGAGAGACAAACGGAAGAGAGCGGGAATCACTCGGTGTAGATGAACTCGTTCAAACAGAAGAGGATTTGACAGAAGTCGATCAGTGAGCGCGAGAGACCCGCGTTGGGATCGGTGGCCGAGTATGAAGCGGCTTGCTGGCGGAGGAACTCGGTGGTGTTGGTGAGTTCTTCGGGGGACGGCTCGCGGCTGACGGTGGTGAGGTAGCCGAGTCTCACTGCGTCTTCGAGTGACTTCAGGGCGACCGGTTGGAGTTGGGAGGCGAACTGGCGTGCGGCTTCTCTCACTTGCGGGTTGTTCATCAACAAAAGAGCTTGCGGCGCGATCGTGGTTTGCGGGCGATCGGCGACGGGCGTCGTGCCGTCGGGGGCATCGAAGACCGTCATCGACGGCATCAGTTGGCTCCGCTTCACGGTGAAGTAGAGGCTGCGGCGGCGATGGCTTTCGTTCAGCACGCCGGGTCCGTAGAGGCGGTCGTCAAGTTGACCGCTGGCGGCGAGGACCGCGTCGCGAATCACTTCGGCTTCGAGTCGCTTGCGCGGTCGGTGCCAGAAGAGTTTGTTTTCTCGATCGACAGACGCCCGCTGTTCGTCCGTGTCGCAGGACTGCCGGTAAACGCGGCTCGACAGGATCAGGCGATGGATCGGCTTCAGTTCCCAGTTGTGGCGAATCAGTTCGCTGGCGAGGAAATCGAGCAGTTCGGGATGGCTCGGCAATTCACCGCGCGTGCCGAAGTCGGAGGGCGTTGAGACCAAGCCGCGTCCCAGATGATGTTGCCACAGTCGATTGACGATGACGCGGGCGAGCAGGTTTCCGGCACCGGCCTCGCGGTCGAGCAACCAGTTCGTCAGCGAGGTTCGTTGGAACGACGTGCGTGCTCCCTGCGGAGCGGGCGATTGGAAGAGCTGCGGTGCGTCAGGGTTCGTCATCAAGACTTGGAGGAAGCCTTGAGTGGCGACGGCGTCTTTGTGGTTGGTCTCGCCGCGTCTGAGGAAGTGAGTCTCCTTCAGGAATTCAGACTCGGCCTGCGTGTGGAGCTTCACCGGCGGCAAGCCCTCGGTCGCGACGAGGACTTTTTGGACGCGCGGCTTCGGCATGGTCGCGGCATGAGCAGCGCGGCGGTCTTCAACCTGCTTCCAACCCGCGTCCTGTGGCTTGAACCAATCGAAGGCGGTCTTCTTTTCATCGACCGTCAGTTGGTCGAACGGTTTCATCAGGAGGGCGAGGATCGTTTCATTCCACGCGCCGCCGGTCGTCGCGGGTGGGTCAGGCTTCTGAGACAGCGTGAGTCTCGGTCGGCCGATCGAATGCTGCGAGTTGTTGTTGTACGCCAGTGTGATCGTGACGACGGTGCCACTCTCGAAGCCGAACGGCTCGACGCACGCGAAGACCGCCGCGTGGTCCTTGCCGAACTCGGGATCGACGGCCCACGCCGATTGCGGGTTGTCGTCGATGGCCGCGGCGACGGGGAGTCCCTTCTGCTCGAAGGTCGCTTTGGCGTTCGTCAGTTTCACCGGGATCGGCTTCGTGTCGGTGGCGGCTCTAACAGGAAGAACCGTCACAGCGAAGTCGGAGAGTGCGAAGTTGCCGTTCGACGCGCGGCCCGGCCCCGATTTGGTGAACGACGGATGCGCGAGTGCCTCCAGCCGGATCGACTTCACGTCGCGCAGTTTTGTGGTGAACGTGATCGTGACGACATCGTTCGCCGGGCTGGTGCCGCTTTGCAGCCAGGACTCATCGGGCTGCTTCGTGAACGTCGCGTTTCCCTTCGACTTAATGGCGAGGTCCTCCGGAACGAACCACGAGGGATTCTCTTTGGCCGCGTCGAGGGCGGTTTGATCCTCGTTTAACCGCGTGGGCAACGCCCCGCGAGTCTCTTGGCGTGGCTCATCGTCTTGACGCTCGTCGCGCGGGGCGTTGCCCACGCGGTTAAACGAGGTGCTGGAAGTTTGGTCGGTGCTGGAGGTCTGTCCGTTGAACGGCGCACGCGAGTCTCGCCACTTTTTGAATGCCTCGGGTAACTGAGTCGCTTCGTAGTCGCGAACGGCTTGCTCGAAGGGAGCGTGCGTGACATCGAACTCGGACTTGGCTCGTTCGTATCCTTCGGGGTCGAAGTCGAGTTCGACCTCACTGCGAATCGTCGTCGTGAACGTCGAGAGCAGGCGGTAGTAATCGGCCTGCGGGATCGGGTCGAACTTGTGATCGTGGCAGCGAGCACAGCCGATCGTGATGCCCATCGTCCCGCGAATCGTGACGTCGAGCCGGTCATCAATGATGTCATGAATGTTGTTGAGGAACCGGCGACCGAGCGTCAGGAACCCCATTGCCGCCAGCTCGCTCGCAGGTAGCCCGCTCTCCTTCACGAGCCGATCCGCCGCGATTTGCCGGATGAGAAATTGGTCGTAAGGCAGATCGTCATTGAGACTGCGAATCACCCAATCGCGATAGGCCGGAGCCGCCGGGTAGTTGCGGTCCTCGGTAAAGACATAGCCCTTCGTGTCCGCGAACCGCGCGATGTCGAGCCAATACCGGCCCCAGCGTTCGCCATAATGCGGCGACTCCAAATACTTCGCGACGAGCACCTCATAGGCATTCGGACGCGCGTCGTTGACGAAGTCCGAGATCTCTTGAAAGCTCGGCGGCAGACCGAGCAAATCGAACTTGAGCCGCCGAATCAGCGTCGCTCGATCGGCCTGCGCGGACGGAGCGAGCTTCGCGGCCTCCAGCTTCTGCAACACGAACGCGTCGATCGCATTCGTGGACCAACCGGCATTTTGCACGACTGGCACAGCGGGTTTCTCGACGGGTCGAAAGGCCCAATGCCGTTGCGTCTTGAACGCCGGATCGCGCGGCTCAGCAGACGGGAGCGTTTCGGATTTGTAGGAGCGGTTCTGATGTTGGCGAAAACCGGCGATTCAGCGATGAGAGGTCGTGTTTAGCAGTCCTCGACTCGGGATTGAAAGGAATCAATCCATGTCTGAATCAGGTTGCGAATCAAAGGCGGTCCAGCGAGAAGCCGAACTTTGTCGGGAGATCGAAAGAGTGCGGGAGCAGTTGAGACAGTTGGAGGGCGCGGGGTCGCAATCGCCGCTCAGCGATACGATGGGATCGGCTAAATACGAGCGGCAGGTCAAGGCGCTGACCGATGAGTTGCTGGCCTTGCAGACCGCGCTGCGGATACAGCAAACGCTGATGAATTTGGACCACCATTCTCGCGAACGGCAGTTCGTCGCGGGAGACAAACGGTGGAAGAATTACGGGTATCGACCGCACACGATCCTGACGCTCGGCGGGCGAGAGTTGGTTGTCTATGCACGGTATTGGGCGACGCATGACAATCGCGCTCGTAAAGGCAAGGGACTGAGTATCGGACTCTTGCTACTGGGTCTGTGTGATGGTTGTACTCCGGCGTTGGCGAGCGAAGTCGCACAACTGGCCGCAGCGTTGAACTCCTATGACGACGCGCAAGCTCGGCTGAAGGCGATGGGCATCACGATGTCCATTAAAAGAATTGCAGAGATTGCGTATGCGTTCGCGCAACGTGCCCGCGCCCAGCAGCAAATCGACGGTATGGGAGTGCCCGGTTCACTCAAGGGGCGCCGCGTGGTGATCTCGACCGATGGCGGTCGATTGCGAGTCCGTCGCAAGAAACGTGGGAAGAAAACTGCCAAAGGTCGCTCGCGGTATCACACCGAATGGCGAGAACCGAAGCTGTTGGTAATTTATGTCGTCGATGAAGATGGCAAGATGTCGAACGAATTCACACCGGTATTAGATGGCACATTGAAAGGCCCCGACGCGATCTTCCAATTGATCGCGAGGTATCTCAAGGAATTGGATATTACGTCCGCAGACAAAGTATTATTCATCGCCGACGGTGCGAAATGGATCTGGTGCCGAGTCGCTCAACTCTGGAAGACACTGGGACTGGCGGTCGACCAAGTCTACGAACTGGTCGATTTCTACCATGTGATCGAGCATGTCCACGCGCTGGCCAAAACCAAGCGTTGGAAGCCGAGCGTTCGGAAGGCTTGGGTGAACCGGCAGCGGCAGCGACTGTTGAAGGGCGAGGTCGATGCGTTCGTGTCGGAGATCAAGCAAGCGACGGTCGGCAAATCGGAAACGGGGCGACGAGAGCGATCCTACCTGCTCCGCAATGTGCAGGCCGGTCGGCTGAACTACGCCATCGTGAAAGCCCAGCACCTGCCGATCGGGAGCGGCAGCATCGAAAGCACTGTCCGCCGAGTGGTCAACTTGCGATTGAAAGGTGCCAGCCTGTTTTGGCTGGAATCTCACGCCGAAGACATGCTGCTACTTCGGGCCTACTACAAAGCAAAACACTGGCAAGTCCTGGAAACCAAGGCATTCGCCCGACCAACAACGCTCGTCGCGTAGCTCCTACAAATTCGAAACGCTCCCGC
>JAYSQC010000256.1:0-6008 GCA_043721755.1 Schlesneria sp. | reverse complement strand
GAGGGCGATGACAAGAGGCGTTTCCCTTTGTTTCCCTCGCTTACGCTGCGGGTTACTGGGGTAAAGTAAGTGCCATTGGGCGCTAGCCGCCGGTCATGCAGGAAATCACCGGCTTGCCGCTCACGTCGTACAACTTTCAACAGGAATGGCGGAGAGCCAGAAAACAGAGACTGCCCGTACTCCGAACCCACGTAGGACTCAGAAGTCGGGCAGCTCACAATCTTCTTGCAAACTCAAATCGTGCGCAACGAGCCGTCGCGGATTATTTGGACGCGGCCTTCTTGCTCTTCTTGGCTGCGTTCTTGGCTTCGAGTTCGGCGATATCGACGCGCTCGATCAGCTTGGTCGCCTTGCCGATGCGATCGCGCAGGAAGAACAGTTTCGCGCGACGAACCTTACCGTGCCGCTTCACTTCGATCTTGGCGATCTTGGGCGAGTGATACGGGAATGTTCGCTCGACCCCTTCCCCGGCGACGATGCGTCGAACAGTGAACATCTCACGGGTGCCACCACCACGGCGACCGATGACGACTCCGTTAAAAATCTGGATTCGCTCTTTGTCACCTTCTTGAATCTTCGTGTGAACATCGACGGTGTCGCCGACTTCAAACACGAGCGGATCGGGACGCAGATACTTGTCTTCAACGGCTTTCACGTACTTGTTAATCATGTTTTCACTTCCAACTTCAGTCCAAGGGCGGGAACTGCCCGCCTGTGATGAGTGCTGTCTTCTTCGAGTCTCGAAACTTCAATGAGTCCGCCAAACGGCCTCGACTCGAAACGTGTCTTACTGCGTTCCTGCTGACGAATCGGTTGTGGAAGAGCCACGTCGTTGACGTGTTCGCTCCAAACTTTGTTGCTCGCGCCAGCGGGCGATTTCACCATGATTGCCACTCAGCAAGATGTCCGGCACAGTCATCCCCCGGAACTCGCGCGGTCGCGTGTACTGCGGGTATTCCAACAGGCCGGACTCACCAAATGAGTCATACTTGCTGCTTGTTTCGTCTCCCAACACACCCGGCACTAAGCGGATGACCGTATCGATCACCATCATCGCCGGGACTTCGCCACCGTTGCAGATGAAGTCGCCCGCTGAGATTTCCAGCGGCTTCAACCCTTCGGCAATTCGTTCATCAAATCCTTCGTAGCGACCACACATCAAGACGAGTCTCGGGAATTGAGCCAACTCTCTGACTAGACCCTGATCGAGCTTTCGTCCTTGCGGAGTCAGCATCACCAGTTGTCCCGTTTGCGGAGCATCGGCCTGAACCGCCTCGACCGCTGCGTAAATTGGCGGACAAGACAACAACATTCCGGGGCCGCCCCCGTAAGGAGTGTCGTCCACCGATTTGTGTTTGTCGGTCGCCCAATCGCGGATGTTCCAGAGCCTGACATCGACCCGTTGGTTCTCGATCGCCAACTTCAACAAGCTTTGCTGAAGGTAGCTATGGAACAACTCGGGGAACAATGTCAAAACATCAAATCGCATCTTGGCCGCTCACAGGACTCGTCCTAAACCAGTCCCGACTGGCAACAGCCAATCGGGATCGGCGGTCACTCCGCAGCCGGTGTTTCTTCAGTAGGAGCCGCTTCACCTTCTGGTGCTGGTGGAGCCGGTTGCTTCGGAGCGATCAACGCTGGCGGAGCCGCTGCGACACCAAACCGGTTGGTCTTCACCTTCTTGACCAGAGTGGCGACGCGATCGGACATGCTGGCCCCGACCGAAATCCAATAATCGACTCGCGCCAGATCGACCAAGACGCGCTTCGACTTGTCGGCGACCGAGGTGTCGTACCAGCCGACTTCTTCGAGGGCTTTCCCTTCACGATGGACGCGCGAGTCCATCACGCAGATGCGGTAGAACGGACGATGCTTGCGTCCAATTTTCTTCATGCGGATTCTGACTGCCACTCAACTCTCCTTGGACTGAAGTTACTCGATCTGAATAGCGGACTCTGAATTAGGGTTTGGAAGTCTGGCTTCGCTTTGTCCGCCGGACTTCTCTTTGTCGTTCGTCGCCACTGAAGGAAGTCCGGCTAACAGAGCTAAACCGGACTTCGTGAGACGACTTACTTATCGATCACCGATTTCGCTTCTTCTGCTTCTTAGCTTCTTTTCTGGCTTTTTTTCGTTTCTCGTCGGCTTCCCTAGGGTCGGCTGGGCCACGTTTGCTGCGTTCCTTCGTCGAAGACAACTGAGCACCGGGATTGAACATCCCGCCGTCAGCCATCCCTTTCATGGCTTTCATTTTGTCCATCATTCCAAGGCCGGACATTTTCTGCATCATGCCCGCCATGTTTCCGAAGTCTTTGATCAAGCGGCTGACATCGGCCGGATCGGTCCCCGCTCCGCGAGCGATACGGTGCCGGCGGCTGCGGTCAATCCGATCGGCATGACTCCGCTCGTAGGGAGTCATCGAACTGATGATCGCTTCGATCCGCCCCATGTCTTTGTCGGCGTCCATCCCCGGAACGGCCGCAGCCAGACCGCCCAAGCCCGGAATCATCTTGAGGAGATCACCGAGCGGCCCCATCCGGCGGATCATCTTCATCTGCTTGGCGAAGTCTTCCAGCGAGAACTTGCCCTCCATCATTCGCTGCTGCTGGAGTTCCACCTCGTCAGCATCGAACTCTTTTTGAGCCTTCTCAAACAACGAGACCACGTCGCCCATGCCCAAGATGCGACCGGCCATGCGATCGGGATGGAACGGTTCAAGCCGGTCGAGAGCTTCCCCCGTTCCGATGAACTTGATGGGAACGCCGGTCACCTCTTTGACGCTGATCGCCGCACCGCCGCGCGTGTCACCGTCGAGCTTGGTGAGAATGACGCCGTCCAACTCGAGTGCCGCGTTGAACGCCTTCGCACTGTTGACCGCATCCTGCCCGGTCATGGCGTCGCAGACGAGCAGAATCTGGTCGGGTTGAACTTTGCGGTCGATCTGCTCCAACTCGTTCATCAGGTCGGCATCGACGTGCAGTCGGCCGGCCGTGTCGAAGATCACAACATCGACGCCCGCTTGCTTCGCCGCCGCCAGCCCGTTGATGCACACCTTCAGCGGGGACGAACCGCCAGGGGCTTCACTGTAGACGGGGACACCGAGCTGTTGTCCGACAATCTGGAGCTGCTCGATGGCACCGGGACGCTGAAGGTCCGCTGCGACGAGCATCGGGCGGCGACCCTGCTCCTTGAGCATTCGGGCCAGCTTGCCGCAGGTCGTGGTTTTTCCACTCCCTTGCAGGCCGCACATCATGATTTTGTTGAGGCCATCACGTCGCAAATGAAGCGAGGGATCGGCCGGCCCCATCAGGTTGCAGAGTTCCTGATGGATGATCCCGACGATCTGTTGGTCGGGACGGAGAGACTTGAGAACCTTGTCACCAATGGCCTGTTCGGTGCAACGCTGAATGAAATTCGTCGCCACGTCGTAATGCACGTCGGCTTCGAGCAGCGCTTTGCGAATCTCGGCGAGACCGTCGCGAATGTTGGACTCGGTGAGTTTTCCACCGCGTCCCAACACCGACAGCGCCGAGCGCAGTCCGTTGGTAATGCCATCAAACATGTAGGTTCACTCAGGTTCAAAAATGTCCGGAGCGTGCAAATGGCACGGCGTCCCGCGAGGGGCGATCCAAGGCGAATCAACGCCTCAGGAGCCGGAACAAGGGCGGGAACTATAAGAACCGCCTCCCCCTTTCGCAACCAAACCCCTCTGAGTCACCTGATTGCCTGGCATTCAAAGCCCTGTCTGCCAGTTACGGTCTCATGTATCCTGCCGCTCACTTGCTGACTCCCGATCACTGTTCCCTTCTTCCCAAGGCCCGCTGATGGCTCGCGATTTCGTCAATGAAAGCCTCTCACACGATCCGATTCACGGGTACATCCCGTTCATCGCGCGATCCGGGTTGCCCGAGGGTGAAGCGGCCGAGCAGGACGTGATCGACCATCCGTGGGTCCAGCGGATGAGGCAGATTCACCAGCTTCAGACGGCGTGGTGGGTCTTTCCGTCGGCTGAACACATGCGGTTTCAGCACATTCTCGGCGCGATGCACCTGGCGTCGGTGGCGATCGAACATTGGTACGAGTCGCTCTGCGATTCGACCCGCAACGTCCCGAGTCGCGCCTACGTGGAGAGCCTGCTCCGGATGGCGGCGCTGTTGCACGATGTGGGGCACGGGCCGTTCGGACACTTCTTCGACGATCACTATCTCGACCAGTTCGGTGTCACGCACGAAGACATCGGCGGCGCGGTGATCGAACAGGAACTGGGCGATCTGCTCCGTCGCATCCGCCGCAATCCGAGTGGCAAGTTGTCGCCGCTGGAGGAACTCGACCCACATCAGATCGCGTGGCTGATCCGCCGGCCCAAACGAGACGCTGCCGCTGAAGAGGGCCATCCTGACTGGCTGAGAAAACTGCGGTCGATGTTCAGCGGCATCTACACCGTGGACAACATGGACTTCGTCCTGCGCGACGCCTACATGACCGGCTACAACACGAAGGCGTTCGATCTGAATCGCATTCTGCACTACACGTTCTTCACCTCGGCCGGGCTGACGATCCACGCACGCGGACTGCCGACGCTGATCAACTTCATCGAGACGCGGGCCAATCTGTTCCGCACGGTCTACTTCCATCGAACGGTTCGCGCGGTCGATCTTTCGCTGGAAGAACTCTTCCCCGAAACGATGCCGCGCCTGTTTCAAGGCAACCCGCTCGACAAGCTCGATGCTTATCGCAAGTTCACCGAATCGTCGTTCCTCGTCGATGTCCATCGTTGGGCCGACGCGACCGATCCCGTGCTGAAGGAACTCGGCGATCGCTGGCAGCAAATCCTGCGACGCGAAGTGACGTGGAAGATGGCCTGCGAGCGAACGCTCAACTTCCACTCGGGCAGCGCCGAACGCACGTCAATCATTTCCGAACCCGATCTCGTCCTGAAGCGGGTGCGCGAACGCCTTCCCGCCGACTTGAGGGAGCTTCCGCTCAAGATCGACGTGGCCAAGCACTATCACCGCCCGAGCGGTCGCCTCCCGACAGGTGGTCAAAACTTCCTGCTCGACCCGGCCGTCGGCACGCCGCAGGAACTCTCCGACGACGACCTGTTCCGCGCCTTGCCCGTCAGCTTCTGCGTCTTCCGCATCTACTCGAAAGACCACCGCCACGACAGCACGCTCAACACCGCGTTGAACGCCGTCCTCGGCGAAGCCTCCGATGCGAAGACGAACATGTGATGACTGTCATTTGAGGCGTAAGGACTTCGGCGGAAGTTGCCGGTCGTGACTCGTCCGAAGATTCCGGTCGCTCGGAATGGAGAGGTCATGAGACGCGGAGTGATCGTGCGTGCGAACTGGCTGGTGCTGGCAGGCATGTCGGAGTCGGGCCGATACCAACGAACATGTTGGACGACTTTGAACTCGATCAGTTGCGGCGGAATCCCGAATGGCGGACAGCGCTCAAGGTCTATCACGACCTGCAAGCGGAGTCGCGCGAACGGTCGCCCGAGTTTGACGGCTGGGTTCCCCGTGTGACCAAAGTCGAGGCGATTGAGTCCGCCAAACTTCCCGCCATTCACGGCAAGCTCATCGCGTTCGGGTTCCTCAAGTTTGACCTGTCAGGCCGCGATGCCGGAATGCGGTATCAACTGACGGCTCAAGGAAAACAGGCCCTGCTCGGCAGAAGCCTCGATGAGGAAGACCGCGACGAGGACGAAGTGGCTCTCGCACAATCGGCTTGAGACTTCGTCCCTATCGCGCGTCGTTTCACCGCAAGCCAAAGGCGATCGCGATCGCGGTCGTGCGAGACATCGCATCAACTCCGGCCCTCCGCGCTCGCCTTTGGCTTGCGGTGAAACGACGTAATCGGGGTGATCTCTAGGAAGCCGTGCGCTAGCCCTGAAGCAAGCGACCCCACCGGGCTTGCCCCGGTGGCTCGCGGGTTTTTGCACGACTCGTCGCGCCGCTTCGAGTGAATGAGCAAGTAGTGCAAAAACCTATTTCCACCGGGACAAGCCC
>JAYSQC010000255.1:0-17204 GCA_043721755.1 Schlesneria sp. | reverse complement strand
CGCGCGGTCAGAACTGACTCGTTTAACCGCGTGGGCAACGCCCCGCGCGTCGTGCGGCGAAACACGATTCCACGTCGCCTGACACGCGGGGCGTTGCCCACGCGGTTAAACGACGCGGCGTCAATCTTGGCCGCGTGAGGTATAAGACGGGCGGCAAGAATGAGCTTACCCGCCGAAGCCTGACGCGCGAGCGAAGGATCGATTGCGCGAGCGTCCTTCGCTTGCGCGTCAGGCTTCCATCTGCGGTAAGACAACTCTTGCCCGTCGCCACTACGCCCCGGCGTACGTGTCAAACACGCGCACCTGGCCCCACGTCGGCTTGTTCTCTTCGATGAACTGCAAGTGCCTCGGGGCGATCTGGTAGTCGTCGTGAGCCTGCTTGTTCTCAAAGACCACGCACAGCCCGACCTGAAAATCGCGGACGTTGACCGGGCGAGCCAAGTCCGGCACGAGCGGCCCGGCGGCGTAATAGACCACGCCCGGATGGCCGCTCAAGTATTTGTCACACGCGGCGATCAGCCCTTGAGTGTTCTCGGGCGTCCCTTCCTTCAGCGCGAAGTAGACGTTGTGAATCAACTGCGGTTGCTTGGCATCGGCCATCGAACAGGTTCCCAATAAGAGGTTCTTCGCGGTGGCGTCGCCTGGGCCTGCCATCAGGGTCAGGATCTCGCGCCGTGTCTTCGTCATGCCCACCAGTGAGCGGTCGGCATCATGTCTCGGTTCCGCGCCGGTTGCCACAGTCACACGCCAGAACAACCTCCGGGGTGAAAGGGACTCTGCCGATCGGAATGATTGTTCCGATGTCTGACGTGTCCGACAAAAGTAGCAGGCACACTCCGTGTGCCGTCCGCGAGACCGTGATTCGCCGAGGAATTGGGTGAACGGCACAGGGAATGTGCCTACGACTTTGACTTCTGTCGGACACGTCATGTCTGGCTTAACGTTGTGAGCCGGACTTCCCAACAGAGTCATCCCCTCCTCGACAGAAGTCCGGCCTTGCGAAACATCGACGGGTTCAAGTCGAGTATCAGCGATCCGCTCTCGATCATCCCGTCTTTCATTCGCGCTCCCCTCAATTCGCGCGGATCGATTCCCGCACGAATTGAGGGGAGCGCGAATGAAAGACGGAACGGATCATTCCGGGTGCAACTCCTCTGAATGACAGGGCGCTGACTCACAGAGACCCAAGATCGTCGCCCTTGGAACCAAGCCGGACTTCGTGAGGTCGCTTGAATGGCCCGACGCAAACCCCAACACTCTCGGCCATGAAACTCTCCCTCGTCATACCGGTGTTGAATGAAGTCGATAGTCTGCGCGAACTGCACACGCAGATTGCACAGGTCGCGTCCGAACAGTCGCTCGACATTGAGGTCGTTTTTGTCGATGACGGGTCGCGCGATGGCTCTTGGAAGCTGATCGAACAGCTCGCGCGGGACGACTCGCGGGTGAGTGGCATCAAATTCCGACGCAACTTCGGCAAGGCAGCCGCGCTGACGGCGGGCTTCCAACGCGCGACGGGCGATCTCATCCTAACGATGGATGCCGACCTGCAAGATGATCCGGCCGAGATCCCGAGCTTCCTCGCCAAGCTTGCTGAAGGAGACGGAGCCGACTTCGTGAACGGCTGGAAAATGCGGCGGCTCGACCCGTGGCACAAGACTTACCCGAGCAAAGTCTTCAACTGGCTGGTCAGTCGGCTGACGGGCCTGAAACTGCAAGATCACAACTGCGGCGTGAAATTGTTCCGCGCTGAGGTCGCTCGCGAGATTCGCCTCTACGGTGAGATGCACCGCTTCGTGCCGGTCCTCGCTCACGCGAAGGGCTTTCGCATCGTCGAGCTGGGCGTGAATCACCGGTCGCGCCAGCACGGTTACTCCAAGTACGGCTTCCGGCGGTTTGCCCGAGGCTTCCTCGATCTGCTGACGGTGACGTTCCTCACCGACTACGGCCAGCGACCGCATCACATGCTCGGCTGGGTCGGACTCGTTTGTCTGGGGTTTGGCTTCGCGGGGCTGAGCTATCTCGCCGCGATCTGGCTGCTCATGAACGTCTGCTCCATCTGGCCGTCCACTCCGATCGGCAACCGCCCGCTGCTCGCCTATTCGATCGCCTCCACACTCCTCGGCGCTCAGGCCATCGCCGTCGGACTGCTGGCCGAACTGATCGTCCACTACAACCACCGCGACTCCGACTCGTACAGTGTCGCGGAAGAAACTCCTTCGACGCACTAGGAATCGTGTCATGAAATCGCTCATCGGATTGGTGTCACTCCTGTGTTGTGCAGTCGGATCGTTCGAGACATCGGCGGCAGACACGCCGCCCGTTGCGCGCCCCAACATTCTCTGGATCAGCGTCGAGGACATCAGCCCGGATCTCGGGTGTTACGGTGACAAGAATGCGGTCACTCCGACGATCGACCGGCTGGCGGCGGAGGGCGTGCGGTTCACGCGGTGCTTCACTCACGCGGGGGTTTGTGCGCCGTCGCGGTCGGGGCTGATCACAGGTTGTTATCCGCCGTCGATTGGGACGCACCACATGCGCTGCAAGGGAGTCCCTCCCGACGACGTGCGATGTTTCCCCGAGTACCTGCGGCAAGCCGGGTACTACTGCACCAACAACGTGAAGACCGACTATCAGTTCGACGTGCCTGCGACAGCGTGGGATGAGAACAGCAACAAAGCCGATTGGCGCGGGCGAGACAAAGCCCAGCCGTTCTTCAGCGTCATCAACTTCACGACGACTCACGAGAGCCAGATTCGCGATCCGAGCAACGCGACGAAGAAGCTCGTGGCCGAACTGTCGCCCGAGCAGCGGCATGACCCGGCGAAGATGATCGTCCCGCCGTTCTATCCCGACACGCCGATTGTTCGACGAGACATCGCGAACTACTACGACAACATCACGGCCGTGGACGGACAGGTCGCGGGAGTGTTGAAGCGGCTCGCAGAGGATGGCCTCGCTGACGACACCATCGTCTGGTTTTGGGGCGATCACGGACGCGGGATGCCGCGCTACAAGCGGTGGCTGTACGACACCGGCCTGCACGTTCCGCTGATCGTGTACGTCCCCGAAAAGTGGCGGCAGCACGTTCGTCCCGACAACGCCGACGCGCTGAAACCCGGCTCGATCCTCGACGACCTCACGGCGTTCGTCGATTTCGCACCGACGGTTCTGTCCCTCGCGGGGTTGCCTCCAAAAGAACACTTCCAAGGCCAAGCCTTCTTCGGTCCGCATCGCGCCGAGAAACCGCGAGACCACGTCTACGGACACCGCGACCGGATGGACGAGACTTACGACCTGATCCGTACCGTGCGCGACAAACGCTTCCGCTACGTCCGCAACTTTATGCCTTGGCAACCGTACTCGCAGGACATCGCCTACATGAACGAGATGCCGACGATGCAGGAGTGGCGGCGACTGCACGCGGAGGGCAGACTGACCATCCCCCAAGCCAACTGGTTCCGTCAGAAGAACGTCGAGGAACTGTACGACACGGAAATCGATCCCTACGAAATCAACAACCTCGCCGCCGACCCGCGTTACGTGATCACGCTCGAACGACTGCGCGTTTGGCTGGAGGGCTGGATGCGCGAGATTGGCGATGTCGGCCTGATCCCCGAACCGCTCTTCGACGAACTCCAGCGACCAGGTGCCCAGTCCGATCAGTCCGCCGCGCCCGGCATCGCTCCCGCGAACACACAGATTGAGCCGGGACTGACCTCCTGCCGACTGAACAGCCTGACTACGGGAGCCTCAATCGCCTATCGCATTCGACCGGCGGTCGCAAAGTCCGATGAGGGTGCCTCTCGCTGGAAGGTCGCACCACCGAACGGGATTGTTCCGCTGCAAGACGGCGATGAACTGGAGGCCAAAGCCTGTCGCATCGGCTTCCGTGACAGCGAAGTCGTCAAATTCAAGAACGGTCAGCCCGTGATCGTTCCCGCAAAAGATGAGTCGCGTCCGCATTGGGGCGCGCGCGTCGCAGGCTCGTTCGGCTTCGCTTCCAAGGATGCCATTCTGATTCCGGCACCGGGTGAAGTCAGTCCCGTGGGCAAGAGGGCGCTTCCCGAAGTCAAACGGCGGGAGATGTTCCAGCATCCTGCTCACGCCATGTGGCTCATGGGCGAATGGGGCCGCGAGTTGCAGAAGGCCGACACACGCAATGCCTCGGTCCTGCGCGACATGATCTACCGCGACTCACCTCTGCCGCTGAAGCTCGTCGCCGCGAGGTGGCTGTGCGAGGTGGAAGACCCGACGCCGCACCTCAAGCTGCTGGTGGAGAGCCTCTCGCACCCGCAGGCCAGCGTCCAACTCCAGGCCATCACGGCACTGGCCGATCTCGGCGAGAAAGCCCGTCCCGTGATCGAAGACATCCGCCAGGCCACCAAGGGCGGCGAGTACCTCGGCCGAGTCAGCCTGCGGGCGCTGGCGAAACTCGAAGCGAAGTAAGTGATGGGTCCAAAAGAACTCACACTTCTTCGCCCTTGTGGCTGGAAACTGCGGAAGCACAACCCCACGTCACACGAAGAAGAACCGAGTGCGTTGCCAGCCCTAAGTTTGGGGTAGCTGAAGTCGTGAGACTTCAGAAAACGCAGAACTCTCACGAGTTCGGCTACCCCAAAATTATGACCTGACCGGATACCTAGCGAGGTCACTCGCCCATTGGTTTCCGTCGCACGACGCGGTGGAAGTGGAGTTCGACTTCGCGATCGACGACGCGGCGGACTCCTTCGACGAGGCAACTCGGTTCGTGATCGGTCTCACCCTGGCGCTTGATCTGGTCGAGCGGCGTTCCGGGGAAGACCGTGAACGTGCTTTGGTGGATGATCTGATTGCCGGCGTCCAACTCGGGGACGATGAAGTGAACGGTTGCTCCATAGGTGAGCATTCGGTGTTCGTAAGCGTCCTCATACGGACGGAAACCGGGGAACGGCGGCAGCAGTCCGTGATGCAGGTTGATGATCCGACCGGCAAAGCGCCAGCAGGTGGCGGCGGGGAGGACGCGCATGTACCGCGCGAGCAAAATGTAATCGACATCGTAGCGGTCGAAGAGTTCGATCATCTGCTCGTTGTTCGGTTCCCCTTTGGCATCGCCGACGAGATGCCAATCAACCCCGAACTGCTCCGCCACGCCGCGACACGCGTCGCGGTTGCCGATCATCACGGCAGGCGTTGCGTGGAGCCGCTTGTCTCGAATGGCTCGCAGCACCGCGAGCGCCGGCTCGGGACGATAGGTCGTGCAGATCGCGACCCTCGGCGGACCGGGCCGTTCGTCGCGCGACCAAGTGCGGATCGACAAGTCCTTCACGCGACCGATGTCCTGCATCTGAGACCGCAGCGCGGCGAGCGACTGCGCGTCGCCCGGCCACTCACAACGCAGGTGCATCGCAAACAATCGTTCGAGGTCGTGGTCGTACATCTGAATCTCAAAGATGTTCGCCCCGGCTCCCGTCACATGGTGAATGATCGGATCGGCAAGGCCCCGGTTGTCGGGACCAACGGCAGTGATGACGACTTGCATGGGTGCGGTGTTCGAGTTTCAGAGTGAGCGGTTTGAGAGGGTCGATTCATCCAGTGAGACGACTTGCGATGGACGATGATTAGACGCGGCGGATGCGGGCGTTCGCAAGTGGCGAATCTCGGCATGGCAGTGGTCCCCGCGCGAGATGCGTGAGGCCAAGGATCTTGCCGGACTTTCGGTGCGAAATGGCGAACGGGGACCGCGGCGGTTAACTCTGAGACTTTGTCCCGGTTCACTCCGCGAAGTCCATTGCCACGATGAGTGATCGGATCGAGGTCGAGGAACGAGTCGCATGTTGTCCAGACAATCAGCCGCTGTGTCATTGGTGGGATGGACGCCGCCGTTCGCGCTGCCGCCGCTGGCTTGGTTCGTCGCGCCGGCTGATCCTCCGCGCTGGGCCTGCATGTGGTTGATCGCCTGCACGATGTACGCGGGTTTGAAGTGGTTGTCGTGGTGGGACGCTCGGTTCGTTAGCGCACCCGTCTGGAGACAACTTGCGTATCTGTTCGCGTGGCCGGGAATGGATGCGAGAGCCTTTCTTGGAGACTCGTCACGGTGTCCTGCGGCAACTCCGCACGAGTGGTTGGCAGCGGCGATTCAGTGCGGTGGCGGAGTGGTCTTGATCTGGTTCCTCGCGCCGCGCGTGGGTCGCGAGAACGACTGGCTGTTCGGTGGGGTGGCGATGGTGGGATTGATTTTGTGCCTGCACTGCGGGCTGTTTCATCTGTTGAGCTGTGCGTGGCGCGCGATCGGAGTGGACGCCCGGCCGCTGATGAATTCACCGCTGCTCGCGACAGGTGTCTCGGATTTCTGGGGCCAACGTTGGAACATCGCCTTTCGAGACCTAACGCATCGGTTTGTCTTTTTGCCGCTCACTAAGCGGCTTGGCCCGAAGTTGGCTCTCGTGATTGGGTTCGTCATCAGCGGGTTGATTCACGAATTGGCGATCACGATCCCCGCGGGTTCCGGGTACGGAGGGCCGACCGTCTTCTTTGTGATTCAAGCGGCGGCGTTGTTCGTCGAACGATCGGCGTGGGGTCGGCGATTTGGCCTTGGTCGCGGCATTGTCGGATGGAGTTTTGCCGCCGTGACGCTGATCGGGCCGGTCGGCCTGCTGTTCCCGACAGCCTTCGTCACAGAAATCATCGTCCCGTTCTGTCATGTTCTCGGAGCCAGATGACGCAATCACGATAAGGCGAAGTCGACGAGAATCCCCTCACCCGATCCCTCTCCCCGCCCAGTCGGGGCGAGGGGACACGAGTCTCGAAAGGAACTGCATCATGCGCGAACATCTTCCCAACCTGATCTGTCTGGCGGGGGTGCTGCAACTATTTGTGCCCATCGCCTCCGCACTGGTGCCCCTGCGGCTGAACTGGCGCGAGGAACTGCATGCGATTCCCAAACTGCATCGACAGCTTTACTGGACGTACGGTGGTTACGTCGTGCTGGCCATCGTGTCGCTGGGTCTGATCTGTCTGTTCAATTCAAAAGAACTCGCCAGCGGCAGCGGTTTGGCGCGAGGGGTCTGTGGATACATCGCTGCCTTTTGGGGCATCCGCCTCTGCCTGCAAGCGGTCTTCGACGTGAAGAGTTTTCTGACGACGTGGTGGCTGACGCTCGGATACCACACGCTGACGTTGCTGTTCGTCACGTTCACCGCGATCTTCGCCGTGGCGGCCCTGTGGCCCGTTTAGCCCCTGCGCCAACGGCGTGGGTGCCGATTGCATTTGACGACGATTGTGAGACAGCGCCCACGCCGTTGATGCTAAACGCGCATCAAACGTCATCCACTTTCGACGCCGCGCGGCCCCTGCTAACCTGCCCGCATGAAACTGAAGAGCTTGCCGGATGATTTTGAGGTCGAGGAACTGAGCGACTTTCCGCTGAAGGGGGGTTCGTTTGCGGTCTATCTGCTGTCGAAGAAGTCGCTCGGGACGCCCGAGGCGATCACGGCGATTGCCGATCGCTGGAATGTGTCGCGTCGCCAGATCAGTTATGGCGGGCTGAAGGACAAGCACGCGGTGACGCGGCAGTGGGTCACGATTGAACGCGGCCCGAAGCGCGACATGCAGCAGGAACACTTCACGCTCGCCTACCAGGGCCAGTCGGATCGTCCTTTCGGGCCGCACGACATCGCGGCGAACCGCTTTCACGTGGTGATGCGGAACCTGACGCACGGGGCCGCTCACGAGATCGTCTCTCAGCGTGAGGCCGTCGCGCGCGACGGCGTGCCGAATTATTTCGACAACCAGCGGTTCGGGTCGCTCGGTGCGTCGGGCGAATTCATCGCGAAGCCGTGGTGCTTGGGCGACTACGAGCGGGCGTTGTGGCTCGCGCTGGCCGAGGCCAACCCGCACGATCGACCCGGCGACAAGGTCGAGAAGGAACTGATCCGCGACTTGTGGGGGAAATGGATCGAGTGCAAAGCCGCGCTGCCGAAGTCGTCTCGCCGCAGCATCATCACGTATCTGTGCGACCACCCGACGCGGTTCCGCGAGGCGTTGGCCTTGATGCGGCAGGACATGCGCAGCCTGTGGCTCGCCGCGTTTCAGAGTGACCTCTGGAACCTGATGCTCTCCGGTTGGCTGCAACAGCATGTCGATCCCGCGCGATTGCAATCGGTGACGCTCGCGACGGCCAACGTCCCGTTCTTCACCGAGCTGACCGACTCGGAGCGAACATTGCTCGCCGGAACACCGCTGCCGCTCCCTTCCGCACGTCTGAAGCTCGAACCCGGCCCGATCCTCGCGCTGTACGAACAGGTTCTCGCGGACGAAGGCCTGTCGTTGCGCGAGCTGCGCGTGAAGTACCCGCGCGATGCGTTCTTCTCGAAGGGCGAACGCGCCGCGCTCCTCATCCCGCGCGAGTTAAAAATCCACTCAGGCGACGACGACCTCTACACCGGTCGGTCTCGCGTGACGTTGCAGTTCGTCCTGCCCCGAGGCTGCTACGCGACGATCCTCGTGAAGCGGCTGACGGGGGAGTGGATGGAGTCGCTGCCAGAAGAGGAGTGACTTCGGCGAGGTCTCGTTCCCTCGAACTACTAGCGGTCAGACTCCTGTGGACAGGCGAGCATTTCCAGCCCGCGACGCCAAAGGCAAACTATAGATTTCCCGGCGCGGCTTCACTTCGTTCAGCCGCAACCCAAGTGTGGCTCTTGGGCGTTAGCCCTCTGATTGTTTTCGGAGCGGGGTGGCGTCAGCCCCCTGGTTCTTCGTGACATGTCGGACGGGCTGACGCCCAAGAGCCAGGGGGCTGACGCTACCCCGCTCAGAAATTCAGCCGAACGAGCTCACGCTCGAAAATCCCCACCCCATCGCCAAACTCGCCGTCTAAAATCTGCGCGCCCTGCGCAGAAACAAGACGTGAGTAGTACAGATGGCACGGATGAAGAGTGGCGTCCTGCCTTCATCTGCGTCATCCGTGAAATCTGTGACATTCGTGGTTCTTCTTCCCTTCAGTTGCGGCTTTGCCACGTCGTACTGCATCGGTGTCGAAATCCTGTCGTGCGGCGCGCATTTCGGACATCGTAAAGTAGCCTTCATCGCTCCGCGTGAAGGAAGCCGATGGGGAGTGGGCGCTGATGATGCCAATCCATGTTGGACTCGCGCACGGCTTCCTTCACGCGGAGCGATGAAGGCTACTTTGGCCGCGGCTTCGCCGCGTCGTTTCACCGCACTCGCATTCACTCACTCGCCGCGTTTCATCCGGAACGGGTCGCTCTTGGCGATCTCGATGGCGAGCGTCGAAAACTTGTAGCCGTTCTGTTCGAGAGCCGTTTGAATTTTCAGAACGGCTCGGCGGTCGTAGTGCTCCAGCCCACGACCGAGGGCGTAGGTCATCAGCTTCTCGGTCAGATTGCGGCTGAGTTTCGAGCGCTGTTCCATGAGGATCGCCTTCAGTTCCGCCGGGCCTTGGAACGTCTTGCCGCCCGGCAGGACACCGGCCGTTTCGATGGGGAACTCGCCGTCCTTTTGACGGAAGCCGCCGATGGCGTCGAAGTTCTCGAAGGCGAAGCCGAGCGGGTCCATCTTGGCGTGACAGTTCGCGCACGCGGGATTCGCGCGGTGCTGTTCCATCCGCTGGCGCAGCGATCCCGTCAGTTGAGCCTTGTCCCCCTCGGGCAACTCGGGAACATTCGGGGGCGGAGGCGGGGGCGGTGCGCCGAGTATCTGTTCGAGAATCCAGCGGCCTCGTTTGACGGGCGACGTGCGCGTCGGATTGCTCGTCACGGTGAGGATGCTGGCTTGAGTCAGCAGTCCGCCGCGCTGCTTGTCGGTGAGTGTGATTCGCTCGAAGTCGAGTTCACGATTTCGATCGGAACGTCTGCGGCGCGGATCGGGGCCGGGCGGCTTGCTCATCGCCGCTTCCAGACCGTAGTGGCGGGCGAGTGGCCGATTGACGAACGTGAAGTCGGCATCGATCAGATCGAGAATACTCCGGTCTTCGCGGATGATCGCGTCGATGAAGAGTTCGGTCTCCTTGAACATCGCCGCGCGCAGCGTGTCGTCGAACTGCGGAAAGAGCTTCGTGTCGGGCGAGACCGTTTTCAGCCGCTGAAGCTGCAACCACTGCATCGCGAATTGATCGACGAGCGACTTCGATTTCGGATCGGCCAACATGCGACGGACTTGAGCGTCGAGGTTCTTCGTCAGTTCGCCTTTACCCGCCAGCGCGAAGAGTTCTTCATCGGGCATCGTGCTCCAGAGGAAGTACGAGAGCCGCGACGCGAGCTGAAACTCGTCGATCGCTTGCGGCGCGAGGCTGCTCGGCGCGGCAGGCTCGGTCGCTGCGAGAGGACTCGGACGATCATCGAGTTCCAGCCGGAAGAGGAACTTGGGCGAGACGAGTGCCGCCAGCATCGCCCGCTGCATCGTGGCCTCCCACGACAGACCTTCGTCCTGCGCGAGCGTCGCCAGCACGACGAGTCGTTCCACTTCGTCTTGGGTCACGGGACGACGATAGGCGCGCGCGAGGAAGCGGCTCAACACCTCGCGCGTCTGCTCGGGCTTTGACTTTGTGGCGTCGTAGGCCAAGAGCATCTTGTGCGACGGCGGGACCATGTCGAGCGGTCCTTCCAGCTCGAAAAACTCCACGAACAGGGTGCGTTGAGCTTCGGCCAAGTTCTCGATCTCGGCGTCGGTGTATTCGTTGAGGAACTCGATCGCCACGCGACGCTCGCCCGGATTGAGCCAAACCGGCTTCGCCTCGTAAGTTCCCTTGTCCTGACTCGTGGCTTTGACTTCGACGGTCTCGGTTTCCTGGCCGTCGATCTGGAACGCGACCTTCACCGGCTGCGGACCCACCGGACGGCTCCAGCCACGAAAGCGAAATTTGTACTCGCCCGCGACGGTCAGTTTGTGTGTCGTTGACAGGCTGCCGTTGGATTCCAAGCTGCGGAACGGGATCTCGAAGGCTTCCTGCTTGGTCGTTTTGATAAACGTCGCTGCGGTATGTCGCTTGGGTGGCGGCGGTGGATTGCCAATGAGAATCGCCTTGTTGACGATCGTCTCCGCTGCGGCGAGGTAGCGTTCCATGAGGACCGGCGAGACGGTCAGCACGTCGCCGATGTTGTCGAAGCCGTGGCCAATGTCATCCGACGGGAAGTCCTCGGCCGCGTTGAAGTCGATCCCCATCAGGTCGCGCACAGTCCGGTTGTATTCGACGCGATTGAGCCGCCGCACGGTGACTCGGCCCGGATCGGGCGGCGCGTGCAGATCGTGATCCTCAAACAGGGCGTTGATCGCGGCGAGGAACTTGTCGGTGTCCGCCTGCTCAGGACGCGGCTTGTCCGACGGTGGCATCTGCCCGGTCGAAACCATCTCGACCACGCTCTCCCACACCGCACGGCGCTTCACGACCGACGCCGCGCTGTTGTCAGCGAAGAGGCTCAGATCGGCTTGAACATCCTGCTCACCGTGGCATTCAAAGCAGTGCTTGCGGACGAATGTCAGGCATTCATCGGTGAACCGTTTGGCCAGCGGCGATGCCTCCTGCGAAATGGCCGCTGCTGGCTCTTGCGCGGAAGCAAATGGTGCGGTCAGGAGTGTCACAAACAGCACGCCAGCGAGGATCACAGGCGTCGTGACGAGACGAAAGAGCGGAGTCATGGGGCAGGTTCGCGGGAGGCGAGTTCGGGCGGGATTGCCCGCGAGACCGTGTTCGGAAGGTGAGCCTTCACCGCCACGATCAGCAACGGGCGACAAACTTGTATCGCCCGTCCTTGGCACCGTCCAACAAGACTTCGCGGCATTACAGGTTGGCCAAGACTTCCTCGTGAACCCCACCGACAAACGTTGAAATCGTGAACACAAGTCGCTTGTACTCCGAAGGAGTTGTGTCACATAGCCCAGGGTTGCGAGCGGAGCGAGCTACCCTGGGTCGGGGCACAGGACCGTTTTCTACCCCAACGGGGTTGTGTCAGGCTGGCCGGATGACGCAACCCCGTTGGGGTAGAGACCTCTCTATCCTGACCTCCCTAGGGTAGCCGCGATGCGCGGCAACCCTAGGCTGTGATACGTAACTCCTTCGGAGTAAAGCAAACGTGCTGACGCCCAAGAACCAGGGGACTCACGTCCCCCGCTCGGAAAGACATTTGAACGAGCTGACGCTCGACCGGACCAGCTCAAGCCACCTTGCTGATTGGCAGGCTGGCTCGTGCGGACAACTGTTTGCGGTAGCCATCGGCGTGCTGTTGGAAGAGGCGTTGAATCCCTTCGTCGAGCATGGGCATCGACGTGCCGAGCGCGCGACGGACCTTGCGGGTTTGCAGCGAGGTCTCGCCACAACCGAAGCCACTGGGACGACCGATCAGGGACTCGGAAGCCAGCGACAACGGGATCGGCAGATGGAACTGTTGCGCGAGGCGACTGGCGAATTGAACCGGGTTGACGCGCTCCGCACCGGCGACGTGATAGATGCCGCTCAGCCCGGTGGTCCATGCGCCGGCGATGATCTCGGTCAAATCGGACGCGAGGATTGGCGAGGCATAGCGGGTGCAATCGAGTTCCGTTTCAAAGCTGCGTTCGAGCCTCGTCAGCAGCGACTCGATCCAACCTTGCTTCTCACCCGGCTGCCAACCGAAGGCGTGCGTCCGCACGATCAGTGCGTCGGGGCAATCGGCTTGCACGCGCGCTTCGATGTCGCGCAAGGCTTGAGCCGGTGCGCTCGGGCAAAGGCTCTGGCTGTTCTCGGCGTGAAACATCCACGGGCCGGTGAAGATCGCGTCGGAGGAGATCAACGTGAGCTGAATGCCCGCTTGGCGAGCGGCTTCACTCCACGCGGTCGCTTGTGCGAGATCCCCTTCACCCGGCAACACGCTCCCCGCCCAACCGGCACGCGCCGCGTTGCCGCACAGGACGACGCGGCTGGGTCGCACCCGCTCGATCAATTGACGCACGGCCTCACGATTGGAAGCGACGCGCGCTTCGATGTTGATCCCCGTGATGTGAACCGGCTCACTGAGACTGACTCCCGTGACCAGCGCTCGTTGAGCCAAGCCGACTGCGAGATTGCCACCCACGACCGTCTCGATACCTGCGATCAGAACCTTGTCCACGCGATGCCTCCCTGCTGTGGCGTGCCAAGAAATACGTCATTTCTGACGGCGTTCACCTCAGTTCGGCGAATGCGCGCGGAGTATAGATTTGGCTTCCCAGTGAGCCAACCCCAATCGCCACGCGGACGCGGCTTCTCTTCTGTGGTGCATTCGCTCCGCGAATGCCCACGCATTCGCGGAGCGAATGCACCACAAAAGAATGCACCACAAAAACCGATATTGAGCGGATTCTGCCGGTGGACTAGAACCCGCGCGGTCCTGAGGAAGACGGCTTCCTTGGGCGTTTTGTTGAGCCAGGGCGTCACTCGACAGAACCCGCTCTCACCTTTCACGCCCGCTCACGTTTCTGTTTCCCATGCTGTTCTGGGTTTTATTTTGAAACTCACCCCACCGGGCTTGCCCCGGTGGAATCAGGTTTTTGCACTACTTGTGACTACCGGATTTTGAAGTAGTGCAAAGACCTGAAGTCCACCCCGACAAGCGGGGTGGGGTTTCAAAACAAAGCCTGGCAAGGAGGCCCTACATGCGATCTACCTCTACTCGCTGGCCATCAGTTCGCTCCGCGCTGTCCGTCGCGCTGTGTCTGGTGGTCGCCAGTCACTTCATCGCGCAAGCCACGGCGCAAGATCGCAAGTTTCCTTACGAGGCCGTCGTCGATCTCGACGGCGAGTACGTGCGGAGCGGTCCCGGCCCGAACTTCTATCCGACCGAGAAGCTGAAGCGCGCGGACAAGGTCATGGTCCATCGCCACGATCCGGGAGGCTGGTGCATGATCGCGCCGCCATCCGGCAGCTTCAGTTGGATCCTCGCCGAACACGTTCAGAAGTCGGGGGACAACGCGGGGGTGCTGAAGGCGAACAACGTCGTCGTTCACATTGGCAGCACGATCAATCCCGATGAGTTCACGACCATTCAAGGCAATCTTTCCAAGGGAGATGCGGTCCAGATTCTCGGCGAGAAAACGTTCGTGTTCGAGGACCGGTCCAAGCTGATGTTCAAGATCAGCCCGATCAAGCGCGAGTGGCGTTGGATCCCGCGCAAGGCTCTCGTTGCAGCCGACGCGATCCGTTCGGAACCGTTTCCCGCCGAGCCGTTGCCGCGCGGCAAGAAGCCGTCTGGACCGGTGGCCGAGGGTCTGGATCCCGATGCCTTCGCCAAACCGATCTCAACCGGTCCCTCACCGCTTGGTGGGAAGCCGCGACCGGGGGAACAGGGAACTTCGTCGAAGGCCGACCCGGCCGATGGCTTTCGCGCGAGACTCGACAAGATCGACCGGCAATTCCGTGAGATGGTCCTGCAAGAGCCACCGACGTGGAATCTCGACAACATCGCCGAGCAGTACCGCACGCTCGATCAGGAAGTCAGTCAACCCGCGATGAGCCATGTGATTGCGGGCCGTTTGGATGCGGTCACGCGCTATCAAAAGATTCACGCGGACTACTCCGAGTTTCTCAAGCTGACATCCGAGACACGGCAGCGCGATGCGCAGTTGGCCTCGCTCCAACAGCAGAGCGATTCCCAACTGAGGGCCTTGGGGGGCAGCACAACTTCCACGCCACCGGTCTCACAGCCGACGCTCGGAGCGGGCCAACCGCTCGCCAATCAACCGATCCCCAACATGGTTCAAGCCGGACAACCCGCAACGGGAACAGCAACCGGCGGATCGGCCGGTGGCGCGGCGGCTCCCAACACGACGCGGCCCGCCAACCCGAACGGCTTCGCCGGCGCGGGCCTCGTGCAACCCATGTCGAAAACGTTTCCCGGCGGGCCGCAATACGCGCTGATCGCTCCCGACGGCAAGCTGCTCGCGTACCTGCAACCGGCGGCGGGAGTCGATCTGCGACGCAATGCCGGTCAAGCCGTGGGCATCATCGGAGATCGCCAGTTCCGCCAAGACTGGGGTGCCGATACGATCACCGTCCGCGGCCTGCAACCCGTCCAATTGAAGACGGGTCGCTGAAGCGCACAACACCAACCCGAAGCGTAAGCGAGGACGTGCGGCGTGTGGCTGCGGTCGGCGCTTCGCCGCCCCCAAACGGGAGCGTGTTCCACGACCCTGGGGGCCGCGAAGCGCGGACCCCAGCCACACACCTGCTCCTTAATAGGCTGTTGAAAAACGTCGCTTGGACGCCTCGTCCGAGCGAAACCCCGTTGGAAACGGACGGACGAGGCGTCCATCCTACAGCTCTTCAACAGGCTGTTAACCGCACCCGGTTTTGTGAGCGACCTGGAGAAACTGTTCGTGAAGGAACGTGCTGAGTCGGGGAATCGCCCGTTGTTGCCTGATGTCTCGCGCGGGTCGCTGTTGTTGGTCAGTGTTCGTTCGCCCGAGGAAGCCAACGCCGCCCTTCGAGGTGGAGCTGACATCCTCGACGTGAAGGAGCCGCGACGCGGGTCGCTCGGCATGGCCGACATCGAAGTCATCGCGGCGATTGCCCGACAGCTTGCAGACTCGAACCACGATCAAACTCCACGCGCGACGTTCATCCCGCTGAGCGTCGCGCTGGGCGAAGTCCACGACTGGCGAGACGCGCGCAGCATCCCGCCGCTTCCAGAATCGGTCACGTT
The DNA here is from genome assembly GCA_043721755.1 of Schlesneria sp. Lineage (GTDB taxonomy): Bacteria > Planctomycetota > Planctomycetia > Planctomycetales > Planctomycetaceae > Schlesneria. Next base: position 1,557 of record JAYSQC010000255.1, on the reverse strand, counting down.
CGCGAAGCTCGGCTTGAGTCATCTCGCGCCGCACAACAATTGGTCCGACGAGTGGCTGCGAGTCCGCCATTCGTTTGAAGAGCGTCGAACGGCGCGACTCAACTGGGTCGCGGTCGCGTATGCCGACGCTGACGCGGCCACTTCACCGCCAATCGACGACGTGCTGACAGCGGCCATTGATACGAACTGCTCCGGCCTACTGATCGACACCTTCACCAAGACCGGGCTCACGCTGACGGACTGCTGCGATCTCACGTCGCTCGCCCAACTGGCAGAACGATGCCATTCCGCAGGGCTGTTCCTCGCGCTCGCCGGACGGCTCACGCGCGAGTCACTTCCGACCCTCAGCCGCATTCCGGCCGATGTCTTCGCCATCCGCTCGGCCGCATGCGAAGCGGCCACGCGCCAGGGTCGCGTCACCGAACCAGCCGTCGCCGATTTCCGAATGGCGATGCGAACTGTGTTGACCAGCGCTGGGATCGCCATCAATGAGGGCAAGCTACCAATAAGGGAAGCCTCTGTGCCATGAAACGAACTCGCCCCAAGCAGCCTGCTGAGGCGACTTGGGGCGAGCGATGGTTCAAGAACGGAGAGGGGGGGATTCGAACCCCCGGTGAAGTTTGACCCCCACGCCGCTTTAGCAAAGCGGTGCTATCGGCCACTCAGCCACCTCTCCTCGGACGTAAACCGGGCGACAGCATAGCTGGGAATCAACCGAAAGCAAGGCCGCTTTGACGTGTCCGACAGAAGTCAAAGTCGTAGGCACATTCCCTGTGCCGTTCACCGAATTCCTTTGCGAATCACGGTCTCGCGGACGGCACACGGAGTGTGCCTGCTACTTTTGTCGGACACGTCCGCTTTATGACAGAACTTCACACTCAATGAGCCTCATCGGAGGGCCAGCGGGTGGGTGTGATTGAAGGTTTAATGAGAAGTACTTCACGGAACCAATCTGGAGTGGCTAAGCGGTCCAGCCAACCATTTCTTCCTCGGTGATCTCACACCGCAACACTCGGCAACCCGCGACTTGAACGTGACGATGCGCGGATCGTACCGCCTCTTCCAACGATGCGGCCTCCCGATGAAAGGCCACATACGGCTGGCCGCAATGCTCGCCGGGAGAACAGTCGTCCGCACTGGCATCAAACAGGGCGTTCGACCAATCCAGCAAGTCGCGTGATTCGGGCGCGATCCACAGGACGAACTCAAACAGTCGTTCAGCCATTTCTCATTCCTCCCTTCGGTCTGCGAGCTTTCCTCTTCCAAGGCACAATGAGAACAACGATCCACAAACCTGATGATGTCTCTCGCGTGTGCTTCAGGATTTCGCGGCGTGGACCAAACGCTCTTTTGACATCCTTCGCGCACACCCAACGGACACCGAATGACCCAGCGCGGCTTCACTTCGTTCCGCCGCAACCCAAGTGTGGCTCTTGGGCGTAAGCCCTCTTGTCTGTTTCTGAGCGGGGTGGCGTCAGCCCAATGGCACTTACTTTACCCCAGTAACCCGCAGCGTAAGCGAGGGAAACAAAGGGAAACGCCTCTTGTCATCGCCCT
>JAYSQC010000254.1:0-2779 GCA_043721755.1 Schlesneria sp. | reverse complement strand
GCACACTCCGTGTGCCGTCCGCGAGACCGTGATTCGCCGAGGAATTCGGTGAACGGCACAGGGAATGTGCCTACGACTTTGACTTCTGTCGGACACGTCATGGTTTCGACTCCCAGTGAAACGAAAACGTTTCACTTCAGAATGCGGGAGGTGAAACGTGCGTCTGATACCGCTGGTAGCCGGGTCTGGAGGTTTTGCGGAAGGCCCGGAATCTGGGACGTGATCCTGCTCGGGGCCATCCAAGACTCTGACCCCGCCGTCCCGTCGAAAATCCGTAGCTGGGACGCCTCGTCCGAGCGAACACCCATTGGCGACGGACGGACGAGGCGTCCCTCCTACGGTAGACCTCGATGCACGTCTCCCGTGTTGTCATTACCATCTTTCTTCAATGTCGGAAAACCAAACGGAGAGGTGAGCGTGATGGTGAAGCACTGGGCTGTGATTCTCGTCTGGATGCTGGTTTGTGGTGGCGTTGTTTCGGCTCAGGAAATTGATGCCGCCAAGAGCAAGGTTGAGCTGGGTTCGAGGACGGCCAAAGGGGGCTTTCAGAATGAGGATGAGATTCGGGACAAGTTCAACAACTGGATGGCCGACGCGGATGCTCGGGCGTGGCTGGAGGCGATGAAGCATTCCGTGGCCGAGGTGACCAGCGTCTCGGCGACGAAGCCTCATGGCGAGAAGGCGGATGTCGAAGTGACGGTCAAATCGAAGGCTGGAGAATCGAAGACCGGCGAACGAGTCGAGCGGATTTCGATCAAGCTGGTCAGCAGCGCGAATGGCTTCAATCAGATCGACAAGCGCTGGCTGAAGACTTACGCGACGATGTGGAAGATGCCGCCCGATGTTGTCGAGGCGTTGAAGTTGTTCGTCGGTGAAACGCCTCCGGGTGAGTCCAGCCGCGACAAGCGGCGAATGTACCTGAATGAGTTGGATCAGAAAGCTCAGCAGGCCGTTGTCGAGTTCTTCACCGCCAACAAGGCCGAGATTGTTTCCGACCTGCTCGCCGGTGATGGTCTTCACGCCTCCGACTGGATGATGGTGACCCATCGCCCCCAATCAGTTACCCGAAATGTGAGTGAGGGCGAGGGGGGCGACAAACCGAAGTGGGTGATCCGGTCCTCCGCAGATGCCATCCAGTTCTACAGCGATGGCCCGGTGGAACTCACCAAGTCGGGGAACCTGAAGATCGGCCGCATCACCATGCAGCGCAAAGGGGGCGACAACGGCCGAGACACCGCCAAGATGCTTCAGTTCAAAATCAACCCGGTTCAACTGTTTGACGCCAAGTAGGCGTGAGCCGTAGATGGGGAACAGAGTCGGACTGCCGATCAGCCCCCTCACCCCAAAGACGGGGGCGAGGAGACAAGGCCGCCTTACCGCATCCCTAATCAACTGATTGAAAATCGTAGCTTGGACGCCCTCGTCCGAGAGCTTTCCAGTTGAAGAAGGACGGACGGGGGCGTCCATCCTACGGCTTTTCAACGGGCTGCTATCTGTGCCCATCAGTGACATCTGTGGTTGTTACTCTTCACTCGCGTCTGACAGATCCGCAACGTAACTTGGGGCGATGTCGCAACTGATTACTTTTGCATGAACAGGGCTGACTCAATGCAGTATCGAACTTTGGGATCGAGCGGACTCAAGCTGAGTGTGGTTGGGTTGGGGACGTGGGCCATCGGCGGGGATTGGAAGTTCGGGTGGGGCGATCAGGACGAGGCGTCGGCCGTGAAGGCCATCGTTCGAGCCGTAGAACTGGGGATCAACTGGATCGACACGGCTGCGGTCTATGGGGAAGGACGGAGCGAAGAACACGTTGCGAAAGCGATGGCGTTGATTCCCGAAGCTGATCGACCATTGATTGCGACGAAGTGTGGACGGGTTCCGAAAGAGAACGGCGAGATTGGGTGTTGCCTGCGGCGAGAAAGTGTGATCGCCGAGTGCGAAGCCAGCCTAAGACGACTCAACACGGACTGCATCGATCTCTATCAGATGCACTGGCCGGAACCCGACGACGAGATTGAAGAGGGCTGGCAAACTCTGGTGGACCTCCAGCAGCAGGGAAAGGTCCGACACATCGGTGTCTCGAATCATTCCGTCAGCCAGTTGAGGCGACTGCAGGCGATTCACCCGGTCACGTCCAATCAGCCACCCTACAGCATGATCGCCCGTGATGCCGAGGCCGAGATCATCCCGTTCTGTGGTCGCGAAAACATCGGTGTCGTCTGTTACAGCCCGATGGGAAAAGGGCTGCTCACGGGGACGTTCACGGCGGAGCGGGTGGCCTCACTTTCGTCCAAAGATCATCGAACACGCGACCCCCGGTTTCAGCCGCCTCAGCTTGAGATCAATCTGGCGTTTGTGGAATCACTCACGGCCGTGGCCAAGCAGTTGGGATGGACCGTGTGTGACGTGGCCATCGCGTGGACGCTTCGCAGGCCGGAAGTGACCTCCGCCATCGTCGGAGCTCGCAGCCCCGAGCAAATCGAGCAAACCGTTTCCGCCGGAGATCGCGTACTCGATGCCGCCAGCATTCAGACCCTCACCGCGATCCTCGAAGAACGAGACCGCCAACTCGCGGCCATCGGTGGGGCTGCCAAGCCGCGCGTGTGATGCAACGACTCTGTTCGCTGGTTCCCGTTTCGGAACGCTGATCACCACTGGCGTTGGACTTCCCAGCGCGGCCGTTGGCCGCAACCCAAGTCGCCTTCATCGCTCCGCGTGAAGAAAGCCGTGCGCGAGTTCGGTGCCGAGTGCTGATGTCATGGTCCACTCACAATCG
>JAYSQC010000253.1:0-11552 GCA_043721755.1 Schlesneria sp. | reverse complement strand
GTCAGCCATTAGCCGGGGGTTGAGCGAAGCGACACCCCCGGACGAGGTTGGACAAATGGCTGTTGCATCCTGAAGGGATGCCAGCCTTGCGAAACGGGGGAGACATCCTGAGCTGGCCAGCATCCCTTCAGGATGCAAATCCCCTGTCGGTGGTGCGCACCGGGGGTGTCGCGGACGCTCAACCCCCGGCTAATGGCTGACATCCCTTCGGGATCAAAACGACGGGCTTCATCCCGCTCATTGGAATCCCCCAAAAAACATCGGATGAACCGTAATTTGCAGGTTCGGCACACTTGCCCGTCGGGTTCAGATTCTTCGCTCTGCCATCTTTCTGCCGCTCTCTTTCTGTCTCCTTCTTCTTGCAAAACCGAAGCAGGGAGACAGAAAGAGAGCGGCAGAAAAAGGAGTAGAGTGAAGGCCGAGTGAACTCTCCGACGTAAGTAGATGCACAACCCCTCACTTCAACGAGAGGAACGCATTCCGCGCGTCGATGTGGACGCGCGGATTCGTGTTCGTCTTGAGCAGCTTCTCGACGAGTTCGCGGAACTCGGCCTTGTCGTTTGGCCCCAACTTCGGGCCGAGATCAGCGAGCGCTTTGAGGACGTTGGTCTGGATGATGACTTGCTCGCCCTGACCTTCGGGTGAGGTCGCGGCGGGTTCAGTCAGAGCCTGCTTGAAGACGGCCAGTCCGTCGGTCGAGCCGCTGTGTGAGAGCGAGATTGCCGCGTTGATGCGCGTCATCACGTCGTCGTGTCCGAGCAAGACCTGCAAGTGCTGCACCGCGTCGGCCGAGCGAAACTGGCCGAGCGTCCAAGCGACCGCGTGACGCATGACCGGCTCTTGAGCGGACGAGGCGTCGATCAATGCTTGCACGAGTTCCGGCGCATCCAGCGGCGTGCCTCGTTCGAGCGCACGGCTGGCGATGAAGGCGATCGACGCGGCGGCACTCTTGCGGATCTCGATGTCGCGTGTGGGTTCCAAAGCCGACTTCAACGCGGCGTTCATTGACGCGGCCGCCGCTTGGCGGAGACTCGCCGCGCCGGACGGATCGGCCTCCGTGGCAGAGGTCACGCCGGGCAGTGAACCTCGCACTGATTCGGGTGCGTTGAGCAGTCCCAAAGCGCGCGTCAGATACTGCTGGATCGCGACCGATTCGAGAGAACTCGAACCGGTCTGAAGCTCTTTCACCAACTGGTCGGACAGCCCGCGCACGATCTCGGGGTTGCTCGCGAGATGTTGGCCTTGCTCGCCGCGCAGCCGGTCCTGATCGAGAACTTGAGCGAGGCCGTACATCGCCCGATTGCGGATGTGCGTGTTGGGACTTTGCAGTTCTTGCGCCAGCTTGCGCCAGTCCTGTTCGCCCGCCGCGATGCGTCCGAACAAGGCCCACACTGCGACGACCGCCAGCACAATCAGCCCCGGCACCACGAAGAGCTGCACGATGAACCCCGCCGACGGAGGCTGCACGGGCGGCAAGTCGTCGGACAATTCGGGACGTTGTGGCAGAGCGGCAGAATCTTGATCGGGCGAGTCAGTCATCGGTGAACCATCACGAGGCAAGCAAACCATCCATCAGGCAATTCCGAGAGAACGACTCCCCCGAAGTGCGGCGGATTATAGGCCCGGTCGCCACCGATTGCAGTCGTCGCGAACGAAGCGTCTCGCGGAGTGTTGCCGTCGCTCGCCCATTTGTCGGGCGGGTCGTTTTCTACTGCCGAAGTCGTGAGCTACCGTATGCCGCCTCCAACAGTGGCGGCGGGGTGGCCGGGGTTGGAGCCGCTTTGGGCGAAACCCCGGTGATTTGAGGGGTGCGTATATTCCTTCTCGCCAGCTTTCAGCCGGGCTCATTTCCAGGATTCCGGGCCGACTACTTGCTCGCCGTTATGTCGTTACCACTCACCGGGGCTTCGCGAAGACGCTCCAGCCCCGGCCACCCTGCCGCGCGATCGAATGGCTTGGCCGACTGATGGCGATGCAGGCGAACAAGCCCTACGATCCGCAGCAGCTTGATGGAGCCCAACTCAGCAAAGAAGCCCTCGCCCGCTACCGAGGCCAATCGTGCGGCGTGAAGTACGCCGAAGCCGTCCGCTCCACAACGGCCTACCCGCACGAGATTTTTTAGCGTGGTGATTCCGGTTGATGTCACCTGTGTGAATGCTTCAGCCTAACTCGGCAACGAAACGTGAGTAGACAGCCTTTTCGCTGGTAGAGACTTCTCCGTCTGCGCGGCAGACAAGCTGCAAGCATTTCTTCAGCGTTTCTTGGTGCTGAGGCCGTTGAATCTTTGAAACAGCAGTCGCTGTTTCTGCGACAAGACTCTTCGGTCCTTGTGCTTTCCATCGCGTGCAGAATTCCGTGATTCGTTCGACAGTCACGGCTTCCCTCCAATCACCAACACGATCCATGATTTTGATGATTCGTGTTCGTTCCGACTGGCTTGCAATGCCGTCAGCAAACATGACGCAACACATGGCGTTGAAGGCAGCAGTTTTCAGATCCGAAGATGTGGAATCATCATCTGGTGCCACCGACGAACCTTCTTCACAGGCAATCGCCGAGTTGGAGTCATCAGAAGCGGAAGGCAAATCTTCGTCGCATGGAACTGTTTGTGTGTCGTGATCGACAATGGTTGGACCCACGTTTTCGAGATGTTCAACGTGAACGTCGCGAGGAATGGCCATTCTGCGAAGGGAGTCCACGAAATCCATCGCGGTGCTGTGGTCCGCAACCAAGATGCGATGCTCCATTCCGCGCACGGATGTCAGTTGGAGACTGGCATACTCAACTATTGGCAGCTCACGATTCGAGGCGAATCGACGATCTGGACTTCCATCCTTGTTGACGTACTCCCACGTATTTCCAACGACACGAGCGCCGCGAGGAACAGACGGCTGCACAATGCGGCTCGGTATGCATTGGCACGAAATCTCGTCATACCGAATAACTCCGACATCACGGCCCTGTAGGACGAGGATTCGGTCCGGGAAAAAGCAGTAGGCCGTTCCGGAAACTGGTTCAATCGTAGGTATGCCAGCATTCGACGAAATAAATGGGAAGTGCGTCCAGTCTTGAATTTGAAGAGTCTTCATATCGACGAGAGTCGAGGCTCCTGAATGGTATTTCGGCTTGTAAACGTCGGCATGGGCCGACTGTATTTGCGCCGCGTTTTCCCGAAGCGACGCGAGTGTCTGCTTAAGACCATCCCAACTTGCAGTACATTCGTCGTCGAGCTCAAAGTCGATCTTGATGACATGCTTCGAGTCGTCGCGAATCGCGAGGATTAGCCACGCCAAACCGAGGACGCCGGGAATTGAGGCGATCAACATAGACCAGCCCCATGATGTCATCATCAGGTATGCAACTACCGAAGCGATGCAGAAAAGGACCGCCAGCGACACAGCGGATCGCCTTTGAAGTGCGTCCTTCACTGCCGTCGCAAACTCATCAGTGCAATCGCCAATTTCAGCCTCTCCATGCGCAGCGTACGGCGCATGTGTCTCTGAGCCAGTCGTTGTAATCGCGATCTGCGGTTGGAACGGTTGCTGATGTCCAGGCGTGGCGTGTGTGACAGGCGATCGTCCAGGCCGACTCTTGGATGTTTGGCGAAACGTCAGGCCGAATGCGCTTGCAGACATGTATCGTTGGCCGCGCGCATTCATTCCAAAGCGAAAGCCTTTTACGCCGACGGACGCTCCAACTCCAGACCGCGATACATTGAGTCGAACAGGCCCAATTCCCATACTTCGACGGAATGACCAACCCATGTTTGAACCTTTGAACTCGCAAAGAAGTTCCGCTCAGTAAACTAACTTCGAGCGAAATGCTAACGTCTGTGGCTGGAAACACACATGCTGTTCTCGTGCGTGTAGCGCGTAGCTGTCGTATGTAGCAAGCCCCCTCCCCATCCCATTGGTTTAACCCAATGCACTGGTTCAAACACGCTTTTGCTGTCGCCCCACCTGGACAGGCAGAACCTTCACCGACTCAAGGGGCGGCGATTGATGCGGTTTGTCGGGAGATCGCGCGGCGGGGGATGACGTTGCCGGCGCAGATGGTGCTCGATTCGTCCGCGCCGCTCAGTTATCTGGCCGGGCAGTCGCTGAGGTTCTTTGAACCGTTCCTGGGTGCGGTCCTCGATCCGGCTGGCGTGCGCGAGTTTGCCGGGTTTCTGGAGAAGCGCGGGGCGGTCGAGTACATTTCGCGGCGACTGGAGGAGATGTCGAAGGTTGAGGGTTGATAGTTGTGAGGCCACAAGACAATGGGCGCGCTAACTGAACGTGACATCGACGAGATCGAGCAGGCACTTGGGTTGTCACTGCCCACCGATATTCGAGAACAATATCGAGTCTCAAACGGTTTGCTTGGCCCCACCGGCTTCCAGCTTCTGTACACATACAAGCAATCGCCAGAAACTGACATCATTCACAACAACGCCATCCGTGGCCAAGACTGGTTTCCACCGTCGTTCAGGTCCACTATTCTTCTCGGTAACGACGGTTGCGGAAACAACATCTGCTACGACTGCGCATCGTGTGAAGCAATTCTCTGGAATGCTGCTGATGGAGAGGATGTGCAAGAGCGTAGGGCCACGGTCAAAGAGATCTGGACTTACATTGAAGCGCTCTACGCCAGCGAGTCCTAACAAAAAGATCCGCCGAGTTGGCGTCGGCGCTTTCTCACATGCCAAGTCAGTCGCGCCAACCGGCTGATCTTTGGCGATGGCCAGAGATGAGGCTGTTCGGCTGTTGGCTCATATCGGTTCCACACCTCATAGGCGATGGTCCTCTCTGACCCTCAACCTTCCACCCTCAACCTTCCACCCTCAACCATCGACCCACTCCATGCTCCACGGATCGGGACAGAACGGGCAGCATCCGCCTGCGGTGGCGAAGTGGATCGCCGATCCCGACTCGTTGCAGGTGATTCTCGCCACCGACTGTGGCAGCACGACGACGAAGGCCATCCTGATCGAGAAGGTCGAGGGCGTGTACCGGCAGACGTTCCGGGGCGAAGCGCCGACGACGGTCGAGGAACCGGCGGCCGATGTCACCGTGGGCGTGACCAACGCAGCGACCGAAGTGGGCGAGTTGTCCGGGCGGCGGCTGGTCGATGAGCACGGCCAACTGATCCGGCCCGCTCGCGGCCAGGATGGTTGCGACATCTACATCTCCACGTCCAGCGCGGGGGGCGGTCTGCAAATGCTGGTTGCTGGCGTGGTGAGGCAGATGTCCGCCGCCAGTGCCGAGCGAGCCGCCCTCGGAGCCGGCGCGATCGTGATGGAGACGCTCGCCTCCAACGACAAGCGAAAGCCGTTCGAGCAGATTCAGCGGATTCGCGAGCTGCGTCCCGACATGATCCTGCTCGCGGGAGGAACCGATGGCGGGACGAAGTCTCACGTCGTACAGCTTGCGGAGTTGATCGCTCCCGCGAAGCCTCAGCCCCGGTTCGGCGGGCAGTACCAGATGCCGGTGATCTACGCGGGGAATCGCGACGCGGCGGCGCTCGTGCAGGACGTGCTGGGGAATGTCTGCGCGTTGTCGATCGTCGAGAACCTGCGTCCCGTGCTGGAGCGAGAGAACCTCGCCCCGGCCCGCGACCGCGTTCACGATCTGTTTCTCGAACACGTCATGGCGCATGCCCCCGGTTACGACAAGTTGATCTCGTGGGCCGATGCCCCGATCATGCCGACCCCCGGCGCGGTGGGTGACATTCTCAAGACGATCGCCGCGTTGCAGGGAATCAACGCGGTGGGAGTCGACATCGGCGGCGCGACGACCGACGTCTTCAGCGTCTTCGGTGGGACATTCAATCGCACGGTCAGCGCGAATCTCGGGATGAGCTATTCGATCTCAAACGTCCTCGCCGAAGCAACGCTGCCGATGATCCTGCGGTGGGTGCCCTACGACAGCGACGAGCGGGAGCTGCGGAACCGCGTGAAGAACAAGATGATCCGCCCGACGACGATCCCTCAAACGCTCGAGGCGTTGATGTTCGAGCAGGCGGTCGCACGCGAGGCGCTGCGGCTCTCGTACATCCAGCACAAGCAGTTCGCGACAACGCTGGCGGGAGTGCAGCAGCAGCGCTCTATCGGCGACGCCTTCGGACAGAACACGGGGGACCGGTCGATCGTCAACAACATGGCCCTCGATCTGCTGGTCGCTTCGGGCGGAGTCCTCTCCCACGCCCCGCGCATGGAGCAGACGGCAATGATGCTGATCGACGCCTTCGAGCCGGAAGGGATCACGCGGCTGGCGAAGGACAGCATTTTCATGATGCCGCATCTCGGCGTGCTGGCGTCCGTCCATCCCCGCGCCGCGATGGAGGTCTTCGAGCGTGACTGCCTGATCTACCTCGGCACGTGCATCGCCCCGAAGTTAGTGGGAAAGGCAGGGGGCCTCGCCAAACCGGGGACTCCCATCTGCGGCTACAAGTTTTCGGGAGCGTTACGAGATTCGGGCGAACTCCGTTTCGGCGATCTCCAACGGCTGCGTCTTGGTCGAGGAGAGACCGCCCAAGTTCAACTCGACCCCGCCCGAGGTTTCGATGTCGGCGCAGGCCCCGGCAAACCGCTCACCGCCACAATTCACGGCGGCACGTCCGGAATCATCCTTGACGGCCGGGGCCGCCCGCTCACGCTGCCCTCTGACCGTGCCACGTGTCGCGAGACCGTGAGACGCTGGAACAAGGCGATGGAGATGTACCCGGAGTAGAGAAGGTCCGAGTGAACGAAGTCCGAGCACCGCAGTGATGGCGAAGCTCCGGTCCCCTCGCCCCGGCTTTGCGGGGAGAGGGTTAGGGTGAGGGGTCTTCATGACAACGGTCAAACAAAGGAACTTTCAAAATGGTGATTCTCAAAGTACAGGCACAAGGCGACGGGCGTGTTGTCAGTTGGTCGGGCTTGAAACAGGGGCGGCTGGTCGATGTCAGTCGCCTCGGAACACTCCTGTTTTGCACGACGCTGACCGATGTCGTCGCCGATCTGTGCTCCCTCGCAGCGTCGCTCGACCGAGAGTATCGCATCGAAATGATCGTCCCCAATGGTCCGACAACGGCATCGTACGACTTGTCCCTGATAGGTACAGGCTTCCAAATCGTCTGCTCGCGTCGATTGATTCGTGGATGGTTTCCGTTGAACCCGCTCGCGGCGGAATGGGGAGCGAACTACGACGTGGTTGTCACGGTGCATGCAGAGTCGAGCGAAACCGAAGCCCAAGTTGTCGCCCTATTGACGTCCAAGTACATGCACCATCGCGTCGTTTGAGCGGTGGTGCATTCGATGCCACTGATGTTCGGCCCGGTTCAATGTCGGCAACACATCCAAGGCGAAGCCCCCTCACCCTAACCCTCTCCCCGCAAAGCCGGGGCGAGGGGACCAGATGAAGCCCGATGAAGAAGCAACGGCACCGCCAAACCGAATCTCAAACCGACCTCGCACGAGAACTTCGAGCACGCGGTACGATCCCCGAACGAGTCCTGTGGAATGTGTTGAAGAATCGCCAAGTCGCCGGATTGAAGTTTCGTCGCCAAGTCCCCATTGGCGAGTATGTCGTGGACTACCTGTGTGCTGAAGCGAGTCTGATCGTCGAGTTGGATGGAATGAGTCACGAAGGCCGTCAGGGTTACGACGCTCAGCGATCGAAGTTTTTTCAGTCGCTCGGCTATACGGTGTTTCGGGTGACCAACGATGATGTTTTGGATGATGTGGAAGCGGTCGCTGTTGGGATTGCTCGCGCGGCCGGAATTGATGTCGTGGCGTGGTTGAATGGACGGAATAAGGCAGAAGATGGGAAGGCGGAAGACGAAGACCCCTCACCCTAACCCTCTCCCCGCAAAGCCGGGGCGAGGGGACATGAGAAGACAAGACTCAACGAAGCAGCGGACAAACGATGGCACAGGCGTACACACCCGGATTGACGGTTTCGCGCGGCGGTTCGTGGCGGCGGCGGCGCGTGTTGCCGATTGTGGGGGACGTGCTGGTGGCGGCGGGGCAGGCTGTGGCGGCGCGCGATGTTGTGGCGAGGACGATGATGCCGGGAGACGCCACGCCGGTGAATCTGGCCAAGCGGTTGGGGGTTTCGGCGGGGGATCTCGTGCGGTCGTTGCTCAAGAAGGAGGGTGAGCGGGTTGAGGTTGGCGAGCCGCTCGCGCGGACGAAGGGCTTCTTCGGGTACTTTCAAACGGACGTGCCGTCTCCCGTCGCGGGGGTGATCGAGTCGGTGTCGAAGGTCACGGGGATGGTCATCTTTCGGGGTGAGCCGTTGGCCGTGCAGGTCCTCTCGTATCTGTCGGGGCGCGTCGTCGAAGTCATTCCGAATGAGGGGGTCGTGGTCGAAACGGAGGCCGCGCTGATTCAAGGGATCTTCGGCGTGGGAGGCGAAGCGTATGGGACGCTGCGGCTGGTCGCGAAGACTCCCGACGAAGACCTGACCGAAGATCACATCACGCCCGGCCTGCGAGGCTGCATCGTGATTGGTGGTCGTCGCGTGACGGGAGCCGCCGTTCACAAAGCGATCTCGGTCGGCGCGGCGGCGGTCGTGGCGGGAGGGATCGACGATCATGACCTCCGCGAAATCCTCGGCTACGACTTGGGAGTGGCGGTCACCGGAAATGAGAAGCTCGGTACGACGATCATCATCACCGAGGGCTTCGGCGACATCGCGATGGCGCGACGGACGTTTGAGTTGCTGAAGTCGCACGACGGACGCGAAGCTTCGGTGAACGGCACGACTCAAATCCGCGCGGGGGTGATGCGGCCGGAGATTTTGATCCCGCTGAGTGATACAGCGTCGGCCGAACAACCGTCTTCGTTTAACCGCGTGGGCAACGCCCCGCGCGTCGATGAGCAAACCGACGATGAACGTCACTCGACGCGCGGGGCGTTGCCCACGCGGTTAAACGAGGGAGCGGCTTCCGAGCGTGAGGTTGGTTCGCTGGAGGTCGGTGCCCCGGTGCGGATCATTCGCGAGCCGAACTTCGGGTCACTCGGCACCGTCACGGGGATGCCTCACGAACCGAGGTTGTTGGAGTCGGAATCGTTCGCTCGGGTGGTCGAGGTCAAGCTGGCCAACGGCTCACCTGTTATCGTGCCTCGCGCTAACGTCGAACTGATTGAGGGGTGAGGCATGAAACCGAACGCTGATTGTCCGGAGCGAAACGATCTGCTGGGATCGCGGGTTTTGCCCTTCACAACTTCTGCGGAAGTGCATCGGTACTGCGGCTGGTTGCTGCTCGCGTTCTCAGTCATCCGAGCACTCGGATCGGATACGGCACTCGCTATCGACAAGGTGCGTCCCCCTGAGAATCTCAAAGCATTCGATGTTCCGAACGATGCGGGGACCGCAATCAAGATCGTTTGGACGCCGTCTCCTGACGATGTTCCGCAATCATCAAACCCGGTGACGGGTTATACGGTCAAAATCCACTGCCGCAGAACGTACAGGCATCTCCAACTCGGGCTGTTGTTGCAGGGCCGCTGTCCGATTGAAACGTATGGCGACGTATCGCAAACGAGTGTCGGACTTGGGGCACAGGCCCGTGAGTACGAATTCACAAAAGCCGACCCGCGAGAAACGTACACGATTGATGTCTATGCCTCAGGGGCCGAACGATGGGCGTCTGATCCTGCTCACATCGAAAGTGTTCGATCGCGAGTGAACTGGTTCAACTGGTCCAAGCTCGCGTTCGCGATCGTCTGCCTCACCATCTGCGGCACGGTCATCATCTGCACCGAGTTGGCTCGCCGCGGGAAGCCTTTCTACGTGCGGCCGATTGCCGGGTTGCAGGCAATTGAAGAGGCGGTCGGGCGGGCGACGGAAATGGGCAAGCCGATGCTCTTCGTTCCGGGGATCATGGACATGAACGAGATCGACACCGTCGCCGGGCTGACGGTCTTGTCGAGCGTTGCCAAGCTCGCGGCGGAGTACGACACGGCGCTCGAAGTGCCGACGACTCGCGCGCTGGTGATGACGGCGGCGCGGGAGGCTGTGCAGGCGGCGGCACTCGCGGCGGGACGGCCCGACTACTACAACGAGGATCGCATCTACTACGTCACCGACGAGCAGTTCGGTTACGTGGCGAGCGTCTGCGGTTGGATGTATCGCGAGAAACCGGCCGCGTGTTTCTACCTCGGAAAGTTTTACGCCGAGTCGCTGATCCTCGCCGAAACCGGCAACGCGGTCGGAGCGATTCAAATCGCAGGGACGGCCGAAACGTCTCAGCTTCCGTTCTTCGTGGCCGCGTGCGACTACACATTGCTCGGTGAAGAACTGTTCGCCGCGTCGGCCTATCTGTCGGGTGAGCCATCGCAGTTGGGAATGCTCAAGGGCCAAGACCTCGGCAAACTCGGGGCGATGTTTTTGATTGTCGTTGGCTGCCTACTGGCGACGTGGGACGGATTCAGCCCGCGCGGAACGGACGACGCGGGCCAGCCACTTCCCGGACGAGCGAGCTTTGTCACGGAGACGATTTTGAACAGCGGGTGAGAGGGAGATTACAAATTACAAATTACAAATTTGAGATTTGAGATTTGAGATTGCCGACAACCGTGAGGGCGTAGTCCGGACCCCTTGGTCCGGACCCTGTCCCCCTGACTCCTGACCCCTGTCCCCTTCCCCCGGTTCCCATGAAACACATCCCCATCTTCATCGCCTCGATCGTCGGGTTCTTGATGATCTTTGCGTACTTTGTCCCTCCGCTGTTGCCGTTTCGTCAGAAGGCCGAGGACTGGTTCACGATCATCGCCACGATTGCGATGCTGCTCGGTGGGGCGAACTTGTTCGTGCATCACCTCAAGAAGATTTCGGATCATGAGGTGGGGTGGGGCTTCTCGGCGGTGACGTTGGCGGCGTTCACGATCACGGTCGGAGTGGGGCTGCTCAAGGTGGGTGTGACCCCGGAAACGGTTGAGAATCTCAACTACCGCTGGTCCGGCCAGTTTCAACAGGAGGGGAGCGCGTTCTGGTGGATTTACGCGTACCTCTTCAGTCCCGTGGTCTCGACGATGTTCGCGCTGCTGGCGTTCTATGTGGCCTCGGCGGCGTTTCGCGCGTTCCGTGCGAAGAACCTAGAAGCGGTGTTGCTGCTTGTCACGGCTGTGATCGTGCTGCTCGGTCAGACGCCGGATCGCGTTGTCACGGCTTGGGTGCCCGATTCGTTGTCGTTCCTGCGCATCCCCGATCTGACCGAGTTCATCCGCATGACATTCGTCACCGCCGGACAACGGGCGATCATGATCGGCGTGGCCTTGGGCGTCGCGGCCACATCGCTTCGCATTCTGCTGGGTTTGGACCGGTCGTACCTTGGCGGTGAGGAGTAATCGAATGTGTCGGTGCAGGTCATCTCAGAGAGTGCAAAGTGTTCAGTGCCAAGTGCAAAATGGCGGACGCTTCCGCGGGTTGGTCCGTGTTGTGAGACGACCGTCGTTGAAAATCCATGGCCGCAGTTCTCCCAGCGCAGCCGTTGGCCGCAACCCAAGTCGCCTTCATCGCTCCGCGTGAAGAAAGCCGTGCGCGAGTTCGGTGCCGAGTGCTGATGTCATGGTCCACTCACAATCG
>JAYSQC010000252.1:0-5960 GCA_043721755.1 Schlesneria sp. | reverse complement strand
TGGGACCCCCACACCGGGGGCCCCCCCCCCGGCGGCTAATCGCAGCTTTCAACGTAGGGTGGGACCAGCTCAGTTCAAGCGCCGGCCCACCAACTGGATACGTCGCTCATTCATGGTGGGCCGGCGCGGCGAAGCGCCGCTGGTCCCACCCTACAGGTTTTGCAGACTCAACAAAGCAATGGCCCGTCCCTCCGTCTGCCAAATCTTTCGCCACCGGAGACCGACAGTCTTGGCTGAATGAGGAATACATCCTTCCCACGGCCATGAGAGTGCTGTTTTGGGGTTTTGTGCATCGCAACTTTCGGCACACGACCTGCTTTCGCCCGGTTTCCAACGGAGTGACGGGGTGGCCGGGGTTGGAGCGTTTCGCGAAACCCCGGGCTTCGTCGCCGCAAAGTAGCCTTCATCGCTCCGCGTGAAGAGAGCCGTGCGCGAGTTCGACTATGAACGACAAACACGCTTGTCTCGCACTCGGCTCTCTTCACGCGGAGCGATGAAGGCTACTTTGCGGCGTCCCTATTCGGTCGAGTGGCCGGAGTTGGAACGCTTGGCGAAACCCCGGGGCTTCGTCCAAAGCGACTCCAGCCCCGGCCACCCCGCCGCTCAAACCATCCCGCTGCCGCGTTTGCAGACAGGGGCGTGTTTACTACATTGGCTGGGCATGTCAGACCACGCCTCGACGCTCGTTTTGGATCACGGTCAATGAAACGCGAATTTCAGACGAAGCTCCAAGAGATGAAAAAGCAATTCTACGAATTGCAGCAAGACTATTCCTTGCTCGTGAAGCGTGGCCCCACCGCCGAAAAAAACAAACTACTGAAAGAAACCAAACTCCTGAAAGAAGGGGTTGCAGTACTCCAGCAACAAAGAGTGGTCAGGCATCCGTTGAAGGTGTGGTTTTGGGGGATGCTGGCCAGCACGTATCACCACTGCCAACAAGTCGCAGGTGAGGTCGAACTTTTGGAATCGTACTTTGCCGCACCGTGGGCCGACCCACCAATGTCCTACGAACTGGATTTGCTCGATCAACTTGATATTGCTCGTGACGCACTACGACGATTTGTGCCAGAGAAAGGCGCGTGTGAAGCTTGCGATGCGCAAAAGCAGCGACTGACAAGAATCGAAAGCGGAGACAAGCTGTGCGACACCTGTCTGCAAGAATTGAACGCAGACACTCCCGCCTACCCCAGAGCGAGCCGAAAGGAAATCGCCAAGCGCCGTTTGCAGGGATTCGATGTCCCAGACGGGGTGTCGATCTTGGATTGCTGGAAATACGAGCAGATTCTGTTGCGCCGACAACACGGACTTCGTGACGACGCACTCTACGAAGAATTGTTCAACTATCTGCTAGCGTGTGGTCTATCACGCGGAGGGAAGTGGGATTGGTATTGTGAGACGAGTGTTGTCGGTGGCAAGTATCCAAATCCCGACGGTACATCCCGGTTGGAGATCCTGCGTCGTTGTCGTGTTGGGGAACGACTCGTGTTGGTTCGTGAACCGGAGAACATCCAGCAAGAGGATCTTCGCGCAGTCAGAGTATGTCGGGAAACGGGCGAGCAATTGGGATATATCCCGACGCATCTTTTGGGAAACGATAAGAACCTAGGATATTGTTTGGCGAACCAGATGGATCGCGGCGACCTGTTTCAGGCGACGCTCCAAACGATTTCCGCAAAGAGTGAGGGAAGCTTCGGCGAGTTTGAGTTGAAAGATGGTGAGAACATCGGTGACATCATTACAAAATGTGAACGACAACGCGGCTTCCGCTTTGTTACGTCAACTGTCACTGCACGTATTGATGTCTATTGGCTTAATGAAGCAACACCTGACAGCGAGCGGATCGAAGTTTTTGGGGGGGTACTCTTTCGGCCTGATGGTTCGTGGCCCGAAACACAACAGCCCAATCTGACGACACAAAAAGACATCAAAGCCCTGAAACGTCGGATTGAAAAACTGCGAAAGCAGGGAGTCAGCATCGACTTGGATGCGGTGTTCCCAGATTGCTGGAAGCACGAGCAAGCGCTGCTGCGTCGAAGTCTTGGACTACAGGAAGACGCTTCGCACGACATGGTCGTCGAATGTATCTACCAGCAACGCCAATCCCGCAGCGCGGTGTGGAAACAGTGCGATCTCCGTTCGTGGGAATACATCGCTCTGGCGCATTCGATCACGACTGAAGCTAGCTACTTGCAAATGATTGATCGTTGTCGTGTAGGTGATCGCGTAGTTCTGATTCGGCATCCGCAAAACAGTTGGCTCTACCGAGTGAGTGTCCATCGCGAAAATGGCGAACTGATCGGCGATGTGGCCGCACCAAAATTGGCAGACCGGATGGACTCCGGAACACCATTGGACGCACGAATAGCCAGGATTCATCAACCGTTTCCGGGGCAACTGTTCTCGCTGAGTGTCTGCATCGAAGTCCGCATGTTCGTGTTGCCAGACGATTCGGCATCCTGACCGTGATACGACTCGTGAGGGACTGTCTGACCAGCAGGAGCCCCGGCTTCGCGAACGCCGGTTGATTTGCGACGGCGACTGTGGATGATGGCACGCATCGGGTGTGAATCGGTGTTGCAACGCCGGTTCGCTGAAATCGGCTCGGCGAGTGTGAGCGGCCTCCTACGTCCCGCCCGCTCGCCGAGCGGCCCGTTTCCACCAAGACGTAGGAGACGTGGGCGATGTTGTTCAGGACACGAATGGAAGAGGCACGCGAGGCTCTCAAGAAACTCGACTTCGATGACGAACTGATCCTGATTCACGCCGAACACGGGAATCAGAAACTGCTGGAATCGGTGGAGGAGCAAGTGGCCCGCCTCATCCGTGACAGGGCGGTGGGTGAGTGCCAACCCTTGTTTGGGCACATGTATTTCCACGTCCCTTTTGGTGAGGCCACGCGAGCCATCTATTCGGCAACACCCATTCCGCTGGTGATGAGTCACGCAGAGCGAGTCGAATTGAATCAACGCCGTCAACGATTGCTGAGAGCATTCACGCTGGCGGGATCGGCTCTGACTTTGGCCAGCAAGTATGAGACTTCGATCATGAAGCCGGAGTCACTCGCGCAGACGACGGATGCGCACCGATGGATGCTCTGCCTGTTCGATGCCGCGTTGTGGGGACCAAAGGGACTGCCGGGTGGGCACGTTGGTCGCACAGTCGGGCTGACGTTTGAGGTGATGGAAGCGATAGCCCCTCATGGTCTACCTGCCCGCTGTTGGTATTCACGACTGCCGAATTGCCGGGACGTTTCCGTGGGGTTGATCGACCTGATGTTGAACATCGCCGAGCAGAATCAGGGGAAGTTGCCATCGGAAGAGAAACAACCGGCGGCTGTCGATGAGAATGCTGGCCAGCAGATTGTGGTGCCGCCGCCTGGTGCGAAGGCCGTCTACGTCTCGTATGCGTGGGGTGATGATCGCTCGAAGGCGTGCCGACAGCGCGGCGAAGTGGTTGAACGGCTCTGTGACAAGCTGACTGAATGGGGCTACAAGGTCGACCGAGACACAAACAGACTCCGCAACGGCGATCGGGTCTCCAAATTCATGCGGGAAATTGGTCGAAGCAACCGTGTCCTCGTGGTCCTCAGCAAGAAATATCTGCTCTCCCCGAACTGTATGACGGAACTGTTTTACGTCTACCAACGATCGATCGGTGACAAGGAAGAGTTTCTTCGCCGGGTGATCCCCGTGGTTGTCGATGACGCACGCGGCATCACAGAAACAGACTGTGGCGAACGGGTCAAATACGCCAAACATTGGCAAAGTGAATATGAGAGGATGGAGCCAGACTTGGCATTGTTGGGCGAAGACGACCTCAAACGATACCGCCTCATCAAGCAATGGCACGCCGTCATCGGCGATATCCTCGGCTTCATCTCCGACGAGCTGCATCCACACGGATTTGACAACATCGTCAAGGACGACTTTGCCGCTGTCCGGGAGTTGCTCGACAAGTATGACGGCGTATGAAGTCCGTTGGGTGCGGGTACCACGGTCACGGAGCTTCGACGTGGCCGTGCGAATGAAGCAGAGACGTGGATTGTTGACGGAGGCCGAAACAAAGGTGTCAGGAACCGTTGTTTGCGCCCATGGCCTACCGAGCGGATGCAGCCGCCCGAAAACTGCCCGGTCAGACTTCGTGCTGAGATCGACGTCGGTCTTCCTGGCGGATCGTCGTTGGCCAGATTGCTCGGATCTGTTGAGAAAGGTGGTTCATAGGGCCTTTTCGGTCAGCAGAATCGTGAAGCTTTCTTGCTCGAAGTGATGATCGTTCGTGAGCACTTCTTGCACTTGGTGCTCGCACATCGTTTCCATCGAAATGCAGTCGGTGAGACTGTATTGCTTGTCCTTGCGAGATTCATAGAACTTGAGCCCCAGTGAGAATGAATCCCGTGTCTGGGGCACCACAGACACGTTCGGATTTCCCAGTATTCTCTTCGTGAGATCCACGGCTTTTTGTCTCAGGAGTGAGCCGTACTCAGCGTAGAAGTTGAGAAACTCGACGAGGACTTCGCCGGTGGTGATCAGTCGTGCCGGGCCGATCCGCGCGCTGGCATCCCTTGCCACTTGATGCCATTGGTCGTTGGGGTTTGTCAATGCGACCCAATACAGGGTATCCGCAAACACAATCTTCATTTGCCCTCTGCTCCCGTGCCGTAGAGGTAGAAGTCAAGGCGGTCCGAGGCGTCGCGCGGAACCTTGTCCCACTCCTCAGCAGGAACGTCGGCGAGCACTTCTTCAAATTCGTCCCAAATTGATTTCGCCGTTGAATCGAACGGCAAATGTCCTGCGGGGAGAATCCGGGTGCTGCTCACTTCCGAGATGCGTTGCAGTGCGCCATCGACAGAGAAGAGCCCGCGCCCGATCACCTGAAGCCTGACGGTTTCGTGTTTTTGCAACGCGGTGGTGATGGTCGCTTCATCACCGACAGCAAATGGCGACTCGACTTCGCGGCCATCGACCAGTTGAATGGCCATTCGCGGCTTGCCGACTCTCGCCATTTTTACCTCGCCGATGACATTGACCGAGTCTTCGTAGTTCCCGTCAATCCACTGAGCGAGTCGTTGCCGAACTCGTGCATCATGCCGGACGGGGGTCACTCGCCGCGACAAGCACTGTTCAATCCATTCGTCGTCGCGCAGAGACTTGCCGTACTCTTGAAGTTGCGACAAGAAATGTTTGGGGAACGCTTCGGGCAGCGGCCGATCCAAGCTTGCTGCCTCGATCGTGTCCGCCACAAGCAATGCGGCGTCATCGAATTCGTCATCCACGAATAAGCTCTCGCGTTCGTCGTGTGACAACTCTCGTTCCAACGGAATGGTCGCGCAGTTGGGTCGAACTTCATAGAACTTCAATGCGAGAGAGTCTTCAAAATTCTTCGGTAGGTATTTGCGATCCGTATGGTTCCTTCGCCACAGTTCCTTGGCCACATCCACAAGCAGAGATTTGTACCGGATCAAATCTTGCAATACGTCAACGTCAACCCCGTGATCATCGAATCGGGGTCCGTGAAAAGTGTGAGTGACAACCGGGCGTCGATTTGCGTTCATGTTGGTCTCCATTGCCTCTTGAGGAGCTTCGGCGACGGCATGCCATTTTCTTGAATGCTACCGTTGGCATGGATTTTACACGAATGATCCGCCGGGTGCGGGTGCCACGGTCACGGAGTCTTCGACGTGGCCGTGCGAATGAAGCAGAGTCGTGGATTGTTGACGGAGTCATCACAGCCACAAGCACGACCATCCCGCAGACGGTGTGACCCTGGCCTCCGACATTCGCTCACCGAAGAGCACGGTCCTGTCGAAGACTCCCTGACCGTGGCCCCCCGCAGTTCCCTCCACGAGTCGGCAGGGTTCTTGTCCTTGGTCGCAGAGCGACCGCCGAAGGTCGCCGTGGGTTTCAACCCACGGCGACAGATACGCCAATCAGCCGCAGGGCGCTAGCCCCGGTTTGATCGGG
>JAYSQC010000251.1:0-3169 GCA_043721755.1 Schlesneria sp. | reverse complement strand
CTCAACTCAGTGACCGAACCATCACAGTAGAAGTAAAGTTCCGAACTCGCCCGAAATGTTGCCGCGCCCCCGCTGCTATACCTCACGCGGGGGAAAGTGAGACATTTGCTTCGTACTACTGGGCGTCAACTTCCTGTCGAGCTGCGCGCATTTCAGAAGCAGACGAAGACACAAACAGGTGAAGCAAAAAACTGACCACTGATGGCACAGATTTTACAGATGACACAGATCATGAGGGCGAAGAAAGAGTACTGCTCTTGGTCTTCGTCCGATCTGTGTCATCCGTGAAATCGGTGACATCCGTGGTTCCGCCGCATCTTTTTGGTTGCGGCCGAGAGGCGGCTTCGTTTCACCGCGTGGGCAACGCCTCGCGCGTCGAGCGGCAAAGCGAGCCGTAATTTACGAAGTGACCCGGACGCTCCGAAGCGTTCGGGTCACTGGGCGCGGTGCAGTGGGTAAGCTTTTTCTTGCCGCTCGCCTAAGACCGTTGATCCCATGCTGCTTGCTTCACGGACGCGGGTTTGTCAGGAGTTGTTTCATCTCGGCGACGGTCTGCGCGTGTGAAGAGTCTGTGGCGAGGTTTTTCATCTCGCGCGGGTCGGCGTCGTGGTCGTAGAGTTCCGCTCCCTGAGTCCCTTCGTCCCACTCGGTGTAGCGCCAGCGTTCTGTTCGGACGCTGCGACCCATGGAAGGCGATCGCGGTTTGTTCAGCTTCGCCTTCGCGCCACCGCCCGTTGCGACGACCGCGCCGCGCGTGACCTGCGAGTACGCCGGTCGGCTCCACGCGGCTTGTGGATTCTGGACGAGTGGCTTCAAACTGGCTCCTTCGGTCTTCGAGTCGGCCGCGATGCCGCAGAGGTCGGTCAGAGTGCGATGCAGATCGACCAACTCGACTGTTCGTTTGCATGCTTGTCCGTTGGCAGAATTGCCCGGCACGGCGATGACCAGCGGGACGCGGGCCGACTCTTCAAAGATGCTCATCTTTTGCCAGAGCCGTTTCTCACCGAGGTGATAGCCGTGATCGCTGTGGAACACGACGACCGTTTTGTTGGCCAGCTTGAGCCGATCAAGTGCATCGAGGACTCGCCCGACTTGGGCATCCATGAACGTCGTCGCCGCGAAGTACGCCTGCAATGCCTGACGCCGTTGATCGTCCGTCATCGCCTCTTCTTCCGGCTTGATCGTGGCCAGCGCGAGCTTGGGGAAGAGGTCTCGCAAGTTGTCGGGCGACGTGGGGACCGCGAGCGACGCCAGCGGGTAGAGGTCGAAGTATTTCTTCGGCGAGACATACGGCGTGTGTGGCCGGTAGAAGCCGACCGCCAGATAGAACGGCTCGTTCCGGTGAGTCTCCAACAGTTGAATGGCCTCCGTCGCGCCGATGCCGTCCGTCTGAGCCGTGTCTTCCCCTTCATCGGCCAGCCAACTGAGCGTGCCGCCAAACTGAGGGACACCTTGTGCGTTCTTCTTCAGCGTGAAGATGCGGTCCTCGACATCCTTGTCGTGCCCCTTGGGGTTGATGACCTGTTGCCACGACGGTGGGTCGTCCAAACCATCGGTCCCAATCTGATTCGGCACGCCATAGTGATAGAGCTTGCCGACGCGTGCCGCGAAGTAGCCCGCCTTGCGGAACGATTGCGGGATGCTCATTGCCTCGGGCAGCACGTTGCGGAAGTGGGTCGAGTTCTCATGCACCTGCGTCGTGTCGGGCCGCAGCCCCGTCATGAACGAAGCTCGCGACGGATTACAGAGTGGGAACTGGCAATACGCCCGATCAAACCTCACACCCCGTGCGGCCAGTTTGTCGATGTTCGGCGACTTCACCAGCTTGTCTCCGTAACAACCGAGCCGCGCCGTGAGATCGTCCGACACGATGTGCAAGACGTTCAACCGAGCTGGCTCCGCAGCGAGGGCATTCGTGCTGAAGACAACAGCGCCGACGAGCAGAACCAAGTCCTTGAGTCGCCAATTCATGAGGAAGTCTCCGGAAGAACAGGATGTGAACAACAGCACGCTCAGATCATTAGGACCGCTCGATCAATAACTGTCTGATAGTCGTGCTTCGCTCCGCGAGCCAACGTTGGTTCGCAAAGCGAAACGCGACTATTGTTTGTCGAACGGTCCTGAGTCGTCGGGGATCGCGCGCGGGACCAGACCATAATCCAGAGCGTGCGATCACAACAGCCGCACAAACAATTTCGCGGAGGCGACCAAAACCAATGTCGCAGACAGAATGGAATCTGCTCGCCGGTGCGGATAGCTCTGCACCCCGCTATGGCTTGCACGGTCGAAATTGCTTCGTTTAACCGCGTGCGATCATTGATGAGACATCTGAGCGGGGTGGCGTCAGCCCAATGGCACTCACTTTGCCCGAATTTCAAATGGACGTTCTGTGCGACGTAGCTGAATTCGTAAGAATTCAGCTGGCTTTGGCGATCCTCTGAAGTCTGACGACTTCAGCTACACCTCTGTATAGACCGGGGACATGGGTCACAGGTGTTCGGGGACATCGGTCACAGGTGTTCGGGGACATAGATCACATATTTCGGTCATGCTGACGGGCCTCTGGAAGGAGGTCGGTCAGGGCTTGGAAAGATGTGTCTGCAATGTCTCAGCGTGCGGAGTTTGTGGTGTTGGCAACGGCGGAGGGAGCCAACGTGAGTGAGTTGTGCCGTCGGTTTGGGGTGAGTCGGAAGACGGGTGACAAGTGGCTGTCCCGTTACGCAGCGCACGCTGGCGGCCGAGGTCTTGCGTGACCGCAGCTTCAGTGACCTGCTCGATACGCAACAGGCGTTCGACCCCTGGCGTCAGGTGGACAACACCGAGCGGCCGCACGAGGCGTTGAGCCTGGAAGTTCCCGCGAGTCGCTACCGCGCCCGCGAGCGTTCGTACCCGGAGACCCTGCCGGTGATCGGGTACGCTCCCGACGTGCCGGTCCGCCGCGCGTCGCTCAAAGGCGTGATCAAATTCGATCCGCATCGGCCGGGCCTTCCGTGGCGAGCCAGTCGGCGTGCGCGCCACTCCGACCGCGGGCCTCTACGAAGTGTTCTACGCCCACCCAACGCTGGGCCAATTCGACGTGAGCCAAACCCCGCGCGGCAGTCCCGAGGTCTTAAACATCCACCGCGTTCTCCGCGAATGACCTGACTGCGGCGAATGACCGCCGGTCTCT
>JAYSQC010000250.1:0-6898 GCA_043721755.1 Schlesneria sp. | reverse complement strand
CTCGCAGCACCTTGACAGTGCCAACTCAACCGGCGACGGGCACCAACTCGTTCCTGAGACTGGCTCGACCACCCACGGGTTTCACACCACAGGGGATCGGCACCAGATGCGGGGCAAGCGGCCCCAACACGAGGCGGTTCGTTGCAGCGATCATCTTCCTCTTTGGTGGACACTCGTCCTCCCAAAGTGGGCGGGAGTATAACGAGTGACTCGGGAAAGGGAACTCCGTTCTGAAGACAATTGTTTTGGCCTCGCCGCACAGGATTATTTTACCCGTACTGACCACGACAATCGGCATCGGCCATTCGCGTGGAGTGACACGACCCGCCCGGCATGATGCGATCGTCAGAACCGGACTTGGTAGCCCGTCAGGCAGTTCAATTTAGGGGCAATCGCCTTGTTGGGGCTGCGAAACTTGTAGGGTGGGACCAGCGGTGCTTCGCCGCGCCGGCCCACCATGATTTCTCGACGTTTTCCGATGGTGGGCCGGCGCTCGAAGCGAGCTGGTCCCACCCTACCTTGAAAAGGGCGATGGCCCTGGAGTCCAACGAACCGTCATTGACCCGCTCTCGGGCGGCTTCCACAATGCCCCGCCATGCCGACTGATCGGAAAGACTGAAAGAGGACATCCATCGTGAGTACCGCGACCGCCCCCCGACTGATGACACACGCCGAGTTCATCGCACTGCCCGACGACGGGATGGAGCGGAACCTGATTCGAGGCGTCGTGCAGGAGAAACCGATGACCCGCCGAAACCGCTTTCACTCGAAGACCGAAGCCACGATTGCCCGCTATCTCGGGAACTGGGTGATGGCATTGCCGGAACCGCGCGGCGATGTCTTGTCGGGCGAAGTGGGGGTCTACCTCAGTCGCGATCCCGATTCGACGGTTGGCATCGACGTGGCCTACGTCTCGGCCGAGACCGCCGCCGCGCAGACCGACGACACGACGATGCTCGATGGCGTGCCGGTTCTGGTCGTGGAAATTCTGTCTCCCAACGACACCGTCAAAGAGACCAACGACAAGATCCATGAATACATCGCGGCGGGCGTGAAGCAGGTCTGGATCGTCGATCCCCATTTTCACTTCGTGCGCGTGCATCGCCCAGGGCACGAACCCGAGTTCTACACGGTCGATGATGAACTGACCGCCGAACCCGACCTCCCGGGTTTTCGCGTGCCTGTCGCTCAGTTGTTTGAGTGACGAGCAGAAGACTCATCCGGCCGAGTCTGACACTAACCCGAAGCGTGAGCGAGGACGCAAGTGAGATCACATCCTCGCTTACGCTTCGGGTTAGTGTTCTCCCCCCCGACCTGTCCGCATCTCTCCAGAAGGTTCTCCCCGATGCTCGCGAAGTCATTTGCCAGTTGCTGTTGTTTGGCCCTGCTCGTGGCCTCGTCATTGTTCGCGGCGGATGACTACAAACTGGGTTCCGATTCGCAGGTCCAGGTGGGAGTGCCACAGGGAAAGATCACGCAAGGGAAGTGGGTCAGCGAGAAGGTCTTTTCCGGCACCGAGCGCGACTACTGGGTCTATATTCCCGCGCAGTACGACGGGACAAAGCCTGCCTGCCTGATGGTCTTTCAGGACGGCGGCAACTACGCGAAGTAAAGCGTGTCCGAGCGCAGTCTCGTTTAACCGCGTGGGCAACGCCCCGCGCGTCGAGCGACGTTCGAGTCTGTCTCACAAGACGCGAGGGGCGTTGCCCACGCGGTTAAACGAGATCAGCATCCCAATTTCAAGTTGCCGGAGGCGCTCGCGTGCCTGCCTTCCGCGGACTCGACGACCGCGCCCGCGCACTGTTCGGAACGACTCGCGATGCCCGCCGCCACACTCAACCGTTCGCTGGCTTTCTTTCGCTCGCTGAAGGTGCGTCTCACCGCGTGGAACACGCTGGTCGTGTTGATCGTCGTCATCATCGCGCTCGTCTCAGTCCGGGAGGCGTTGCGGTTCTATCTGGTGTTGGAGACCGACACGACACTCGATCACGAAGTCCGTGAGTTGTTGCTGGCGATCGAAGCTTTTCATCCGCATCGCGATCAGATCGTGGCTGAGATGGAGCGGAAGGCCGAAGGGCATCGCGAGCGGGGCTGGCACATTCGCTGGCTGAGTGAAGACCGCCGTCAGACCATCTGGGCGAGTGCCAACGCGCCGCCGCAGCCACTGCAAAAATTCATTAGTTCGAGCGGTGGCCACAGTGTTTGGGAATCGGGCGAGTATCGCTCTATCGAACGCCAACTCGACCGTCCCGGCCTGCCGAAAGACTTCATCCGCGTCGGCACGCCCACCAAATTCATCAGCGAGGATGTTGATCGGCTGACGAACATCCTCGCGCCCGTCGGACTCTTCATTTTTCTGTTGGCTCCGCTGGGAGGGCTGTTGCTGGCCACGCGCGCCATCGAGCCGTTGCAGCAAATCATTCGCACGACCGAGCGGCTGAGACCCAGCCATCTCGACGAGCGGCTCCAGGTACGCGGCGTCGGCGACGAACTCGATCAGATGGCGACGAAGATCAATACGTTTCTGGATCAAATCGCCGACCACCTCGCCAAGAATCGTGACTTCATCGCGAATGCCGCGCACGAATTGAGGTCTCCGCTGGCGGCCATTCAGAGTGCGGTCGAAGTGACACTCGACAAACCACGTCTGGCAAAAGAGTACGAAGAGACACTCTTCCTGCTCCACGATCAGTGCCGCCATCTCGGGCAACTCGTCAACCAGCTCTTGCAACTCGCACAAAGTGAAGCGGGTGAAGCCGATCAGCGGCACGAACAGGTGCCGCTCCATCTGCTGATCGAAAAGATCGTTGAGATGTTTGCTCCGGTGGCCGAAGAACGTGGCGTCGAGCTGAAGGCCATCGACCTCGGCCCACTGACGATCAAGGCCAACGAAAGTCAGTTGCGGCAATTGCTGACGAATCTCGTTGATAATGGGATTAAGTTCACACCCGCCCAGGGCACGGTATCGATTCGTTCCCAACGAGATTTCGCGACGAACACCGTGATTGTGACCGTGACCGACACTGGGGTCGGCATCCCCCCGGAATCGATTTCGCTCGTGTTTGACCGCTTCTACCAAGTGGACAAATCCCGCCAACGCAGCGACGAAGCTCGCGGCAACGGACTCGGTCTGAGCATCTGCCAATCGATCGTGTACGCTCACCGGGGAACGATCACTCTGGACAGCCGCGTTGGCGAGGGAACTACGTTTACGGTGACGCTGCCTCTGGGCGAGTCAGGCAACACCCGGTAAATGAGTTACCCATCGTAACCTGACGCGCAAGCGAAGGTTCGGGTGTCTAACTTCCTTCGCTTGCGCGTCAGACTTTGATGCGCGGGTACGATATTTCGCCGGGGTTGCCTAACGGTCTGGCTCAGGATTATTTGATGTCATCGACTGTCTCACCCGATCTCGCTGCTGCTGCCAACACACCGTTGATGATTGGCTCGCGAGTCATCTCGACGCGTTACTGTCTCGCACCGCTTGCGGGCTACACGCATCTGGCGTTTCGTCGGGCGTTGCGGGAGCTGGGCGGACTCGGCCTGGCGACGACGGATCTCGTTCACGCGACACAGCTCGTGTCAGGCAACCGTCAGTCGCTTGAATTGATCGAGACTCATCCCGACGACCGGCCGCTCACCGTCCAAATCTTCAGTGGAAATGAAGAGCATTTGGTGCGTGCGGCTTGTTGGTTGGAGGCTCACGGTTACGAAGGGGTCGATCTCAACATGGGCTGCCCGATGGCGAAGGTGAACGGGCAGGGTGGCGGTGCGAGACTTTTGTGTGACACCGACGGCGCGAGTCGTCTTGTCGATCGCGTCGTTTCGTCCGTGAACATTCCGGTCACGGTGAAGATGCGGCTCGGGTGGGACCGCGACAGCATTGCCTCGCCGCTGCTGGCCCGTCGGTTTGAGAACTCGGGCGTCGCGGCGATCACGATTCACGGGCGCACGCGGGCGCAGGGCTTTCAGGGGACGGTCGATCTCGACGGCATCGCGGCGACGGTCGCGGCGGTCGATCGCATTCCGATCATTGGCAATGGCGACGTGCGCACCGTCGAAGACGCACTCCACATGCGACGGTTCACCGGCTGTGCCGCGGTCGCGATGGGTCGCGGCGCGATGCTCGACCCGTGGCTGTTTCGGAAACTGAGCGACATCGAAGCCGGTCGCGAGCCGCGCGAGCCGACACCGGACGAGCAGGTCGATTTCCTCGCGCGACACTTCCACCTGATGACCGAACAGCACGCGGAACGAAGCTGCCGGTTGTTCCGCAAGTTCGCCGCGTGGTACGGCGCGAAGCTCGGCATCCCCGAAGACCTCGAACAACGATTGCGTCTGTTCGAGAGTCTCTCCGAATTCGACGCGATCATCGCCGAGATTCGCTCGCGCCACGGAGAACGCCGCACGTCAGTCGCCACCGCGCTCATCAAGGTTCCCAACGGTCCAGTCGAGCGGTGGTGAGTCATACCTCGCGTAGGATGGACGCCTCGTCCGTCCGTGTTTTATCAACCGTAGGACGAACGTGGCGTCCATCCCCAGTCCTTGCGCTCCGAAGCGCCTTTTCCCCCTATTCGCGCTCCCCTCAATTCGCGCGGAAAACGTCCGCGCGAATTGAGGGGAGCGCGAATGAAATCCAAGACGATTCCCGACGCAACCATGCTCGGACAGCACGCTTGCTTGAGAATCTCGCTCGGCCACGCCAATCTCTCGCTCGCACCAGACTGTGCCGAGCAACAGGCATGTCTGACCGGCTTCCCGTTCCTCCTCCCGTTCACGACCGAGCCTCTCATGACAATCCGACACTTTCACTTCGTCGCCGCCGCGCTGATCTCGCTGGCAACTTGCTCACTCACGCACGCGGCCGAATGGCGGCAGTTTCGCGGACCCGACGGCCAGGGACATGCCGACGCCAAAAACCTGCCCGCCACCTGGAGCGAGACCGAGAACGTGCGTTGGAAGACCGAGATTCCGGGGCGAGGCTGGTCGTCGCCGGTCTTTGCCGACAAGACGATTTGGATGACGACCGCCGTCGAACAACCACTGACCGGCGACGAGTTGGAGCAGGCCAAGGCCAAGCTCGCGGGCAACCCGATGGCCAAGCAATTGAGTCTCGTCGGTGCGGTCACGTTCCGCGCGATCAGCCTCGATGCGGCCACGGGCAAAGTGCTGAGCAACGTCGAACTGCTTCAAGCCAAGAATCCGCCACCGGTTCATTCGCTCAACAGTTACGCGTCACCGACGCCGATCCTCGATGGCAATCTGCTGCTGTGTCACTTCGGTGAACTCGGCACCGCGTGTCTCGACACCTACACGGGCGAGATCAAATGGACGGCCAAGCTCCCATCAGATCATGGAGTGGGAGCGGGCAGCTCGCCGGTAGTCTCCGGCGACGTGTTCATCGTGCCGTGCGATGGAACCGATCAGCAGTACGTTGTCGGCCTGAACAAACTGACCGGCCAAGAAGTCTGGAAAACAAAGCGGCCCAAACTGACGGGCTTCGTCGGCGACTTCCACAAGGCATTCGCTTCCCCCTTGCTGGTCCATGCGGCGGGCCGCGACCAAGTCATCGTGCCGGGCGCACAATGGGTCGTCGCCTACGATCCGAAAACGGGCGCTGAGATTTGGAAGGTCCGCCACGGCGAAGGTTTTTCAAATGTCCCGTGCCCGGTGATCGCGGGCGATCTCGTCTGCATCTGCACCGGCTTCATGCAGCCGCACCTCGTCGCGATCAAGCTCGGCGGCGAAGGCGATATCACCGACAGCCACATCGCGTGGCGGATCTCAAAACAAGTCCCCGCCATGCCGTCGCCCGTCGTGGTCGGCGATCAGATTTACTACGTCACCGATCAGGGAGTCGCCTCCAGTGCCGACACGAAGACGGGCGAAGTGGTCTGGAGCAAACGGATCGCGGGCAACTACTCCGCATCGCCGCTGTTCGCCGACGGAAAGATTTACTTCGGCAACCAAGAGGGCAAGACGACCGTGATCCGCCCCGGCAAGGAATACGACGAAGTCGCCGTGAACACGCTCGACGGCCGCCACATGGCCTCCCCCGCCGTCTTCGATGAATCGCTGCTGCTCAGAACGAACACGCACCTCTATCGGATCGGCAAGTAACGGTTGAGCTGCGTGCCAAGCATGGAACCAGCCAACGAGACAAAAAGACGGACCACAGATTTCACGGATGACACAGATAAAACGGATGAAGAAGACGTGTCCGACAGAAATCCGAATCAGATGAGCCGGGCGGCGTCAGCCCAATGGCACTTACTTTACTAACCCGCAGCGTAAGCGAGGGCGATGACAAGAGGCGTTTTCCTTTGTTTCCCTCGCTTAGGAACGTTCGAGAAATTACTGCCGCATCAGCCGCCACGCGCTAGCGTCCGGTTTCCGCAAGAACCGTGGGCTAGCGCCCTGCGGCTGATCGTCAAATCGGACACTTATTTCTCGAACGGTCCTTGGTGTCTTCTGCCGCTCGTCTCGGCGCTTAGCGGTAGATCCACTTGGAGTCGCCATCAAGGGAGATTTCAGGCTCTTGGATGTCGAAGCGGTCACCTTTCCGCCAGTACTTTTGCATGATCGTCTTGGTCTGGACGATGGGCGTGTCGTCGGGGCCGTTCAGCTTGCGGATGCCGTTCGAGAATCCGGTCATGTAGACGGTGTACTTGTCCGCCTCGGGATCGATCCCGCGCCACATGGCGACTCCCGAGATTGCGTTCCCGTCGCCACTGCCGGGTTCGGACGCTTCGGGCAGCGGCCCGACAATGCTCACCGCCGTCTTGTAGTTGGCCTTCTCGCGTTTGTTGATCGCGGCGAGGGCTTCGGGGATGACTTGATCCGGGTAGACATCGTGTCGGTCGTTGTCAGTCACGATGAGTGTGAACTCGGGAATGAA
>JAYSQC010000249.1:0-5384 GCA_043721755.1 Schlesneria sp. | reverse complement strand
TGGGCAACGCCCCGCGCGTCGAGCGATGTGGAACGCTGTTTTGCCATCGACGCGCGGGGCGTTGCCCACGCGGTTAAACGACTCAGTTCCGGCCGCGCGAAGTATAATTCTGAGCCGAGTCCGAGGTTGCCTCGCCCCCTGCCAGTTCTCTGACAACACGCCGTTCTCTGCTGCACACGGACCCGTCAGCGGTCGATCCCAGGCGACCTCGAACGCGGTTTGCGTTTCCAATCTACGGCACTTACGATCCCGCCGCACTTCGGCCGGACACAATGGGGGGCGAGGCCCACCCAACTCCGTTTGTTTCCCTCCCTGACCTCACAGAAAGCCCCACATGACCGACAACATGCAGCCCGCCACGCAGTGCATCCACGCTGGACAGGTGCCCGATCCCACGACGAATTCGCGAGCGGTGCCGATTTATCAGACGACTTCTTACACGTTCAACAGCACTGAACATGCCGCCAGCCTGTTCGGGTTGCAGGCGTTCGGCAACATCTACACGCGACTGATGAACCCGACGACGGACGTCCTCGAAAAGCGAGTCACTGCGTTGGAAGGTGGCTCGGGCGGGTTGGCCGTGGCGTCGGGACAGGCGGCGGAATCGCTGGCCATTCTCAACATCTGTCAGGCCGGACAGAACATTGTTTCGGCGACGAGCCTCTACGGTGGAACGTACAACCTGTTCCACTACACGTTCCCCAAGTTCGGCATCAAAACGAAGTTCGTTCCCACGCACGATGTCGAAGGCTTCCGCAAGGCGATCGACGACAAGACGCGTTGCGTCTACCTCGAAACGATCGGCAACCCGCGCGTGGACGTGCCCGACTTCGAGGCGATCTCGAAGATCGCGCATGATGCCGGGATTCCCGTCATCGTGGACAACACGCTCGCCTCGCCGGTGCTGTGCAATCCGTTTCAGTGGGGTGCCGACATCATCGTTCACTCCTGCACGAAGTTCATCGGTGGCCACGGCACGTCGATTGGCGGAGTCATCATCGAGAAGGGCGACTTCGACTGGGGCAACGGCAAGTTCCCCGAACTGACCGAGCCGGACCCGAGCTATCACGGCTTGAAGTTCTTCGAGACGTTCGGCCCGATGAAGATCGCGTACATCCTCAAGGCGCGAGTCCAACTCTTGCGAGACCTCGGCCCGGCGATCAGCCCGTTCAATTCGTTCCAACTGTTGCAGGGGTTGGAGACGCTCCACCTGCGGATGCCGCGTCACAGCGAGAACGCGCTGGCGGTGTCTCACTTCCTGAAGTCCCATCCGAAGGTGAGCTGGGTCAACTACACGGGCCTCGAAGATCACCCGTCGTATGCACTCGGCAAGAAGTACCTCCCCAACGGCTGCGGCGCGATCCTTGGCTTCGGCATCAAGGGAGCCACGCCGACTCAGCAGAAAGAAAACGGCATCAAGCTGATCAACAACGTGAAGCTGTTCAGCCACCTGGCCAACGTGGGAGACAGCAAGTCGCTGATCATCCACCCGAACAGCACCACGCACCAACAGTTGACCGCTGAAGAACAGCAAGCCACCGGCGTCACCCCCGACTTCATCCGCCTGTCAGTCGGCACCGAAGACGTGCAAGACATCATCGCCGACCTCAAGCAGGCTCTCGACGCGGTGTGAGTCGAGTTGTGAGAATCCTCATGTATGGCTGGGGTCCACGCTTCGTGGCCCCCAGCCGATTGACTAGCAGTTGAGCCTATGCTGGGGGCGAGCGAAGACGCTCGACCCCAGCCACACTGTCGAGGGAGGTTTCCATGAGCAGCCCGTTTCCCGGCATGGATCCGTATCTGGAAGCTCACTGGCGTGACGTGCATACCAGGGTGATGACCTACATCTGCGACCAGATTCAGGACCAGCTTCCGTCGGATCTTGTTGCCCGTGTCGAAGAGTCAGTCTCGGTCGATATGGAGGACGGGGCGCGATTGATCTCGCCCGACGTGAGTGTCGTCGAAGAC
The DNA here is from genome assembly GCA_043721755.1 of Schlesneria sp. Lineage (GTDB taxonomy): Bacteria > Planctomycetota > Planctomycetia > Planctomycetales > Planctomycetaceae > Schlesneria. The sequence continues at coordinate 3,416 of JAYSQC010000249.1, read as the reverse complement.
TTCGAGCACGCGGAGATGGGAGTTCAGTCAGAGTCCGTCGCCGTCGCGGAACCGCTGCTCGTGTTGGAGGAAGTGCCGCAGACCGCGCGGCATGTTCAGATTCGGGATGTCTCCTCGGGCGAACGGGTGGTGACTGCGATTGAAGTCTTGAGTCCCACCAACAAGCTGACCGTTTCGGGTCGCGAAGATTATCGCCGCAAACAGCGGGACTATCTGAACGCGGGTGTGAACCTCGTCGAAATCGACCTGCTGCGAGGCGGCCAGCACGTCTTGGCCGCAGCCCTAGAGTTCATTCCCGAAGAACGACGCCGCACCTACATGATGAGCGTTCGCACCCGCATCCGCACAAAACTCTTCGGTGCCTCGCTGCGAGAACCGCTGCCGGTGATCCCGATCCCACTCCGATTCACGGATCGGGATGTCTCGTTGAACATCCAACAGATCATTGACCAAGTCTACGACCGCGGCCGATACGTGAAACTCAGCTACCAGTTCGCCCCCGAGCCGCCGTTCTCGCCCGAAGATGCTGTTTGGGTGGAGACCCAGCTCTGCGAAAAGGGGCGGCGAAAATGAGCCTCGTAGGATGTGCGATGCTCTCCTATACGACTGAGTGAAATCATGAAAGCAATGACTCTATGAGTACTCAACCTACCAAGGTCTACCTCGCGCGTGCCGGTGGCAACGGAGAAGACGAGGAGCACGCCCTCCAAAACGAGGTCGCCATCATCGGCTTCCGTGACTACCCTTCACTCGAAGGAGCGAAGGACTACGACGACATCTTGGGGATCGTGAAAGCTACCAGTCCCGAGATCAAGCCCCGGGCCGCTGGTAATTACGCGGGACAGCTATGGGCCTTCGCAGTGGCCATGAACCTCGGCGACATTGTGGTACTGCCCCGGAAGTTGACCTCTCAGGTGGCGCTCGGCCGCGTGACCGGGCCGTATCGCTACATCAATGTGGACGGTGAGCTTCGGCATACGCGCGCCGTCGAATGGGTCCGACCTGATGTTGCCCGCTCGGTTTTTGCGCAGGATCTGCTTCATTCGTTCGGCGCTTTCATGACCGTGTGCACGATCACCCGCAACGACGCGATGAAACGCATCGCGGCGGTGTTCGCGGGCCATTCCGATCCCGGCTACATGCCCGTGATTGGCAAGACAACTAACCCCGAAGCCGCAGAGGCTGACGATGCCCCACTTGACCTCGGGCAGGCTGCCCACGATCAGATCGTCGCCCACATTCAAAGTCGTTTCAGTGGACACGGCTTGTCGCGCCTTGTGGAGGCTGTCCTGAATGCCGACGGGTGGGTGACTAAACTCTCACCGCCAGGTGCCGATGGGGGCGTCGATATCCTCGCTGGCCGCGGCTCGCTCGGTCTCGATCAACCGCGGCTCTGTGTGCAAGTGAAATCTCAAGCCAGTCCAATTGATGTCACCGTCTACCGCACGTTGCAGGGCTCCATGCAAAGCTTCAATGCCGAGCAGGGCCTGCTCGTCGCATGGGGCGGTTATAACAAGGTCGTTCTCGCCGAAGCGAAGCAACGCTACTTCGCTGTCCGGCTTTGGGAGAGTCGTGACCTCGTCGAAGCGATCTACCGAAACTATGAACGCCTGCCTGCCGAGATCCAAGCTGAGTTGCCTCTCAAGCGTGCATGGATGCTTGTCCAAGAGAGTGCCGAGTAGCGTAGGTCAGGCTGTGCCTGACTCCGCCGGACCACCCTTCTCTCGTGAGTTGGTCCCGGACGTTTTTGGGGGGCGGGCGGCTTCCGTTTGTTTCCGGGAAGTGTTTTTGGCAGGCAAACGGGACTCGTTTGTCGTTCCCGAACGTTTTTGCTGGGCAAACGGCTTCCGTTTGGGGGACGAGAACGTTTTTGGTGGGCAAACGGGACTCGTTTGTCGTTCCCGAACGTTTTTGCCGGGCAAACGGATTCCGTTTGGGGGACGGAAACGTTTTGGGTTGGCAAGCGACTCTCGTTTGGCGGCCGAAAACGTTTTTGCTCGACGGACGAGAGGGATTTGTAAGGAGTTGCGGAAACGGTTCGTTTTGATACGCTGTTCGCCACTCACCGAAGTTCGCCGTAGGGTGCGTGGAGTCTTCGGAACGCACCGTCGTGAGAAAGCCGAGCCAAAACCGGTGCGTTTCGAGGACTCCACGCACCCTACATCTGTGCCCCAATTCAAATCCCCGTTCAGGAGCGTGTCATGGCCCAGAATACGATTCCCACCAAGCTGAGTGAGTTGTTTTCGTTTGCCGACCAGATTGCGGACGGGTCGGGGCTGCTGGGGGTGACGTTGGGGATGGTTCACAACACCGAGGCGCTGGTGCGGGCGGACCTGTTGGCGGCGGAGACGGCGTATGACCTGTACAACCAGGCTCGGGCGGCGAAGCTGGGGCTGACGGCGGCTCAGGGGGCGGCCGACGCCAACGGGAGGACGTTTATCGCGACGGCTCGCAACGTGATCGCGTCGTTTCTCGGCAGCGAGTGGACTCAGGTGTGGGAGCCAACCGGGTTCCCGAACCAATCGACGGCGATCCCCTCGACCATCGCCGAACGGCAGACACTGCTCAATTCGCTGAAGCTGTACTTCACGGCGAACCCGACTCACGAAGTGGCGGCTCTGAACGTGACGGCCGCGCGCGCGAACACGCTGTTCAACGCCCTGTCGGATGCTCGCAGCGCAGTCAACACGGGGCTGGTGCTGATCGGTCAGAGAATGACCGTCCGCCAGACAACCGAACCGGCGTTGCGGAAGCGGCTGAGCGACACGATCGCGGAACTGGCGATGAAGCTCAGCCCGCTCGATCCGCGCTGGCAGAGCTTCGGGCTGAACCTGCCCGGCGATGTCTCGACCCCCGACGTGCCGGACGCTCCGATCCTGACCACGGCCGGTCCCGGTCGCCTCTTCGCCGATTGGGCCGACGCCGCGCGTGCCCTGCGCTATCACGTCTGGAAGCAGGTCGTCGGCGTCGATCCCGACTTCGTCAACGTGATGACCGTCACCGACAGCGAAGCGATGCTGCCAGACCTGCCCACTGGTGCGACGGTCAAGGTGCGCATCACCGCCGTCAACGACGCGGGCCAGTCTCAACCGAGCGACTCCGTGCAGATCGTCGTCGTGTAGTTCAGGCTCGCCTTCGGCTGGTTGGCGGGGTCTGACCAACGGCGGGGTGACCGGGGCTGGAGTCGCTCTGGACGAAGCCCCGTGGTTTCGCGAAGACGCTCCAACCCCGGCCACCTCACCACCACCATTCAAACTGAGTCCTGCCTAGGTCGTGTGGACATTGCCTCAATCGAGGCAAAACTTTGGCAAGACAAATAGGCTTGGCTGAGTGGCGAATGAGTTTGACTGACATGTAGCTCGGAGGCTTCGTTTCAATCACACCACGCAACCAACCTGTTCGCCCTATGTTCCCAA
>JAYSQC010000248.1:0-2845 GCA_043721755.1 Schlesneria sp. | reverse complement strand
GGCTCCCCACTGACAGAGGCCGACGCCGTGGCCGTGACCCCGTCCCTCGACTCGCACCGCATGCTTGTTCAAAGTGAGGCGGAAGTGCGGACTGCGGAGGGTGCCGGACGGAAGCCGTTCGCGCAGTTCGATGCCGCTGACTGCGAGGCTCTGCTTGCCATCGCCGATCTGAAAGCGTGAGATCACTCCGCCACCGGGACCGGCCGTTTGTTGGACCGACGTGATGGCGGCCAGCGGTTTCAAATTTTGGAGTCCATCGAGGAAGTCCTGTGCGCTGACATCGGCCGTCCAACGAAAATACTTCGATTCACGACACCACTCGCACGGGACCGACTTCAAAACGGGGGCCGCGTCCTTGAACAGTTCGCTCCCTTCAGTCGTCTGGCCACCGCAGACCGCCGAGTAATACGCGCTGAACAAGCGACCTCGATATTGCAGGACGATGCCGCGCGTGTCGGCCACCGCGCGACGACTCGACGCACTCTCGCCTGCCAACCGTCGGCCGTTCGAGTCGATGTATTCGACGCCGAGATACTTTTGGCTGCGCTGTGAATTGAAGAGGTCATAAACGGCGGCGGGGTCCGCGTGTGCCTGCTGATACCGCGCATACGTCCGGGCGACGATGGCCTGCGCACCGCGAGCCGCAGCGTGGAAGCTGGCCGGCATTTCGGAATCGACCACACTGGCCAAGTACTCTTCGATGGGCAACACGTTCACGGCGGAGACTCTGCCGTCCGTCCGCTTAAACAGCCGCATGTGGCCTCGATAGAGATGCCCGTTCACGCGAATCGACGGCTCTGATTGCGGGACGACTTCCAATCGATCGACCGCGAACGTCGCACGGCCGATCTGGAGACCGCTCTTCGTCGATTCAACTCGTGTGGTGGACAGGCTGTCCCCGCGAGACAGTTCGCGAGATGAGTTTGAATCGCGAGGCGGGCTTGTCGCGCGTGATGTACTCACCGCACGGATCGAGTACGGGCCGCTGATGGCAAGCTGCAAGAACTCGCTCCCGCCGGGTGTGACATTCACCCGGATCAGCGACGATTCTGAGGCGGCTTGGGGTGAAGCCTGCGGCCCCTCGAGACGCTTTGTTGATGCGGCCCCTCGTGAGTGCGGGGTGATTTGTGTGCGAACCGCAGTGGGGATGCGGACCCTGATTTGGAGCGGGGCAGGGGGGCTATGTTTGGGATCTGTTCTCACCGCAAATGCGACGGCTCCCAAGACCACGATGACCGCAAGGCAGACTCCGAATGAGCGGCTCGATGCGCGGCAATGTGACGTTTCGTGGCTATCGAACGAATCGCCCGCCCGAACGTTCGGGCCTGTTGTTGTTGGCTCCATGCGCAGGACTCCGTTCCCTCGGAGGACATCATCAGACGCGATACACCGCCAAAAAAAATCGCCCGTGTCGATCAACGACACGGGCGAGTGAAAAGCAGGACTCGTCTCGTCGCAACATCAGTCGTTACGCAGCTTGAGATTAAACTCGGCCAATTGCTGGCGAATCTCGTTCAGCGAGGTCACACCGAAGTTTTTGGTGGCGAGGAGTTCATCCGGAGTGCGCTGAACCAGCTCGCTGAGTGCGGTGATTCCCAGCCGGGACATGCACTTGCGTGCCCGCACAGACAGATTGAGGTCTGAAACAGATCGGGCCAACATCGCCTGCTCTTGGGGCGAAAGATCGGGCGAAATGAGTCCCGTTCCAACGGGACCGCCCCAACTCGTCTCCTTTGTTCCTTGGACCAACAACTCTTGGCCGACCTGCAAGCCGTGAGCGGCCATCAGTTCGCGGATTTCGACGAGCGAGGTCTCGCCGAAGTTCTTGCCTTCGAGCAGCTCTGGTTCGGTGACCTTGGTGAGGTCGCCGAGGGTGATAATGTTCATCCCCGCGAGGCAATTTCGGCTGCGCACGGACAATTCAAAATCGGTCACGGGACGGCTGAGCAACTGGGCCAAGCGCGCCTGGTTGCGGGCCGAATCGTCGTCGTAGTACATCTCACTCGTGGCCTCGATGTCCTTCATGTACATCAGGGCGCGTTCGTGGGTGGGATCGAAGGCGAGAATTCGGCGGAAGCAGAAGGCGGCTGCGGCAAAGTTGTTTTTGTCTTCGTAGAGCAAACCCAAATTCAAGAGTGCGCCGAGGTAGAACGGCGGGCGGCTGAGTGACTGCTCGTAGAGCCGTACGGCCTCTTCGTCGTTTCCGTGCAGGGCATTTTCACCCGCCAAACGGAAGAGAGCTTGCGAGTGATGCGGATCCATATCGACGGCCCGCTCGAAGTATTCGATTGCGCCGTAGGTGTCACCGCGGTCCGAAAGGATGCAGCCCATTTGGTACGAGTAGTCGGCACGACGAGCGCCTTCCAAACCGGACTGTTTGAGCGCTGCTTCCGCCTCATCCAACTTGCCGCGTTCGCGGAGCGTTCCCGCGCGCTTGAGCGTACACTCGACAGTGTCGTAGCCCGCTTTGGCGGCGGCTGTGAACTTGGCGTCGGCGTCTTTGGGACGATTCAAGGACAAGTACGTCAAACCGAGAACGTAAAGGGCGATCCCGTCTCCGGCGACACCCGACAGCAGGCGTTCGGCAACAGCGTGCTGAGCGATCAGATAGGCTCCGATCCCTGCTCTCACCGCGTGCGCTGCCGCACCACCGGCTTCGACCTCGCGCAGCAGCGACTCAATGTCTTGACGAACTTGAATGATCTGATCAGAAGCGATTGCGCGGCGGAGTTGTGCGAACTCCTCGGCGGTCATCGGGCCTTTGGTACTCAAAATTGCGCGAACATTGACGGGTTCCGGCGTCTTCAACACAGTCGGTTCAACCTTTCGTACGGGCCGAAAAAAT
>JAYSQC010000247.1:0-1171 GCA_043721755.1 Schlesneria sp. | reverse complement strand
GCGTGAGCGAGGACGAGAGTCGAGCGACATCCGTCCTCGCTCACGCTTCGGGTTGGTGTTGTTCAAAACACGGCGTAATTCTTGGACAGGTTCTTAGTGAAGGATCGTATCAATCGTTCTCACACGATTCGCAACTGGTTCATTTTCACGATGGGCACGGTGGGCCTTGTTGGAACATCACAACATTACCGCCCACTGCGATTTCCGACCCCATCCTCGCACGCTTCAGCCCCTTTGAACCCAGCCTGATTTCCTACCACGGCAACCGTCTCTTCCGTCGTGACGGGGAGCTGACCAAGCGCGGGCGGTTCGTCGTCTCGAACGAGCGAGAACTTTGGGCATCGCCAGCGGGCGTCTCTATGGACGATGCCTTCACAACAATGCAATTCGGCTCGCAACGGTTCGCCACTCAACAGAACGACAACACGGTGAGCGTGTGGAGTTTGGCCGATCCCGCCAAACCGTTGCATGAATTGAAACACAATCTGCAATTCGGACATGGCATGACACTGACGCTCTCTCCCGACGGAAACTTGCTGCTCGCCTTCTCCCAACAAGAGAGCATCGTCTGGGATCTGGAAGAGACGCCGCCGCGTGAGTACCGGCTACAACTGTCGACCGCTTTCCAGAATGCGTTCTTCACCGCCGACAACAAGCGGCTAATCGTCGCGGGTGGCCACGGGGTGTCGGCATCTACGATTGGGCCAGCAACCGCGAGGTGCGGCGTCTGAAGTATCCCGGCCCCGTGCGACAAATCGTCCCCCACCCCGACGGCCGACACCTCGCCACGGTCAACGGCAACGGCACGGTCTACATCCTGCGACTGCCCGAGTTGGCGGAACATGCCAAGGCGAAGTAGAGGCGGATTCAAAACCCGGAAAGTAACTCGCAGCGTGGGCGAGGGCGTCGGGATGTCCAGCGTGGAATCGCCCTCGCTCACACTGCGGGTTGGTTTTGAAACCGCTTCTAGTGCGTTGTCAGGTCTTAATTTGGGGGTAGCGGAACTCGTGAGAGTTCCGCGTTCGCTGAAGTCTCACGACTTCTGCTACCCAAAGATGAAGACCTGACAACGCACTAGTGGTCCGCCAATTTTAAGTTGTTCGGTTGCGTTGTTTAACCGCGTGGGCAACGCCCCGCGCGTCGAGCGACGTTCGAGTCTGTTCCCCATCCA
>JAYSQC010000246.1:0-9411 GCA_043721755.1 Schlesneria sp. | reverse complement strand
TGGATGGGGAACAGACTCGAATGTCGCTCGACGCGCGGGGCGTTGCCCACGCGGTTAAACAACGCAACCGAACAACTTAAAATTGGCGAACCACTAGTGACATTTGCCAACACTGCGAGGTCTTCTGTTGATCAAAGTCCACATTGCCAGTTGTTCCCGGCGAAAGGCCCTGCGAGGCGGGTTCACGCTGTTTGAACTGATGCTGACCCTCGCGATCCTGGTGATCGTGACGGCGATCTCCGTCCCTAGGCTGATACATCGCCTGCAACGCAACGAGATTCATTCGACGGCAGTCTCGATCAGAAACCAACTTAACGAGGCTCGCCGCCGTGCCGTGGAAACGGGAGTTCCTCAACGCGCCGTGATCGACATCCAGCAGCATCAGATTCGCATCGAGTCTGCCGAAGCGAGCGCCGTCGAGAAGTTCGAGCCTGCCGCGCCGCTGTCTCTACCCGCTGGCATCCAGATTGCAATGACTTCGACCTCGTCCGACACAAATCCAGGGAACGTAGAACCATGTTGCGTCATTCGATTCCATCCCAACGGCACCTCCAGCAGCGGAAGCCTGACGCTGTCCGAGGCCCAGGGAGCGTCGTATCGACTGCGCATCGATCGGGCCACGGGAACAATCCGTCTCGAAACCTCCGACCGCTGAACGCGCCGGGCGGCTTCACGCTGCTGGAGGTTCTCGTTTCGCTGGCCATTCTGGGTGTGGCCCTCACGGCAACATCGCAATTGGTTTCGCGCGGCGTGCAGACCGGACTGCGACAGGACGCCGAGACCACGGCCGCGCTCCTGTGCCGTTCCAAAATGGATGAAGTGCTGGCGGGGATCGAACCGCTGCACGCGATGACCGCCGCGCGACTGGCCGCTCAACCCGACTGGGTCTGGTCGCTCGAAATTCTTCCTCTGACCTCGGACGAACTGCAACTGGTCACGATCACGTTTGAACGAAGATCAGCCTCGACCGTGCTAGGTCAATCGAACGGGTATTCACTCACCCGCGCCGTGCGGCCTGCGAGTCTGGCCTCTCGTCTCGGAGGCGCACGATGAGACGTTGCCGTTTCCTGTGTATGAGTGGCCGGGGTTGGAGCGGCGTCGCGAAACCCCGGGGCTTGCCTCGGAAGGCTCGATCCAGCCCCAGTCACCAAACGGTGCGACTGGAACGAAGCGCACAGGAGGGACATCGCGGCTTCACACTCGTCGAAACGCTGGCGGCGTTGCTCCTGTGCGGCATTGTGTTGTCCATCGCCTTCTCGACCATTCTGCATGACGAAAGAGTCCGTGCGGCGGGCGAGCGGCAGGTGTCGCGGAACACCCGCACGTGGGGCGTGATTGAGGACATCTCGTCCGATCTGCGCAACTGCATTGCTCCGTTTGCGAAGCCGTTAGCGGCGGGAGTGGGATCTCCTGCGGAGTCGTCGTTCCAGACAAACGTCGGCGAGCGGGTGCTGGATGTTCACGAACGGTTCCTCGATCTCGATCTTCCATCGGCAGTCGAGCCAATTGGATTTGTGGGCGAACCCGACGCGCTGGTGCTTCACGTGGCGGGGGCCAGCACGCGGTTTGATGACTTGCACGCTCAGCGCCCTGCATCGCGCGAGCGGATCGTGGCTTATGCCGTCTCGCGCGGTGAGGCTCTTTCGCTCCCACTCGAACGCGAACAGGGACGACGCAAGCAGAGAAAGGTCGAAACGGGAGAAGCCGCCGGACTGGTTCGCGTTCAACGCGCGGCTTGGCCCGTCGTGGACGGGGACTCGAAGCGCGAGACCGATCGCGCCGGGAACGTGTCGCTCGTTTCGTCAGACATCGTGGCGGTTTCGTTTCGTTATTTCGACGGCCGCGACTGGTCGGACCACTGGGACGGACATCGCCTTCGAAAACTGCCGCGCTGCGTCGAGATCACCGCCCGGTTTGCCGAGGACGAGGCCCCGCGCTCGTTCGTCGTTTCTCTTCCCTCACGAGGATCGGAACGATGAAAACGCATCGCGGGCATGACACAAAGCCTCATTCAACGACCGGCTCATCGCGTCGAGGCACGATCCTGTTTGTTGTGCTGATCGCCGTCGTGATGCTGAGCTTCGGCGCGTATTCGTTTTCAGAGTTGATGCTGTCTGAGCATGTCGTCTCGCGACACCTGATCCATCAGTTGGAGATGCGTTGCCAGTTGGAGTCGGCGAGTGAAACCGTGGCGGCGGCATTCGACAGCCGCTTCAAAAACGCGCGCGACGTTCAACAAGACTGGCGGCGATTGCTGAGCGACTCGCACGCTGCGGCCTCAGGTGAGCAGTCCGCTCCGTCGGCAAGCGTTCACGTTTTTCCCACGCGCGACGAGGCGAGCGCGTTCATCGCTGCTGCTCCATCCCACTTGGAAGGCTCTGCGCCGGAGATGCTCAACGAATCGACGCGGCTGAACATCAATGCCCTTCCGACCGGCAAGCACCAGCGCAAACTGGCGCGAATCCGGCTGATGGCACTCCCCGCCATGACTCCCTCCATCGCCGATGCGCTGCTGGACTGGATGGACTCCGACGATGATCCCTCAGAATTCGGAGCCGAATCGTCGTACTACACCACGCTCGTCCGGCCTTATCGACCGAGACAGGATCGGTTCACCTCGATCGACGAATTGCTGCTGGTTCGCGGCGTGACGCCCGAGCTGTTGTATGGCGGTTCGGATTCCACAGGCCCGGCGTCGGGATGGGCGTCGCTGATCACATTGCACAGCGCCGAGTCGAATCTTCGTCGCGACGGTGCGACTCCGAAGATCAACGTCAATCACCCGAACCTCGCCGAATTGTTTGACGCTCTGCAACGCGAGTTCCATCAGGATGCGGCGCGGTTCGTTGTCGCGTGGCGTCTGGCGGGAAGCGTCAACGGTTCCGAAGACCAGCGTCAGATCAATCCCCAGGAGGGAACTCTGGTCCCCGCGAAGGTCGATCCCGACGAGAACTTCGACCTGTTTGAAGCTGAGAAGGATTCTGCTCGCCGCCGCATCAAGAAGCAGTTGGAAAATGATGACGAAGGCTTCGATGCCGGTTCGACGGGGGTGGCGGAAAAGGATCGGAGTCACGCCGAAGTCCGACGAGCCGGCATCGTGGTGTCGCGAACGCCGGCGTATGCCATCCGTTCCGTGGTCGATCTCATCGGGACCGACGTGCGGATCGATGTCGATCGCAAGGACACGGTTTTGCGCAGCCCGTGGTCGGGCGACACGAAGTCGCTCGACGCTTCGCTGCGCCTGTTGGAGTCGCGGCTCACAACGACAGATGAGCCTGTTGTGGCGGGTCGCATCAACGTCGATCGGGCTTCGCGCGAGATCCTGCTGACGATCCCCGGCATCACGCCGGCCCAGGTGGAAACGATCCTGAAAGCCCGGTCGTTCGCCACGCGGCGTGAGTCTTTTCCCCTGGAACCAAGGGGCCTCGCCTGGCTTGTCACCGACAACGTGATGCCGCTGCGTGAACTGCGGCAGATGGCTCCGTACATCACCTGCGGCGGAGACGTGTGGAGCGGCGTGGCTGTTGTCACCCGGCCCGGCAGCGCGGTGCGAGTCGCCTCAGAATTCATGATCGATGCCAGTCAATATCCGTCCCGCGTCTGTGCGTGGCGAGAAATCGAATTGAATCCCGCTTCCAAGCGGACCGGAGCGCGAGGCCGCAGTCGGGCACCGATCCACGGCAGTCGATGAGGCATTCCAGAATCAGCCCCTTCACCGCAACAAGGACCAGAACATGATCGTGGTTGTCTCGCAGGACCAGCAGTGGACGGTGTCCGACCGCACGCGCGTGGTGCATTGGTCCCGAAGCGACATCGACTCGTTTGTGGCCGACCCGGCTCGACTGCGTGCGGCGCTGACCCAGTCCGGTTTTCGATCGCGCGACGTGTGGGTGGCTCTTCCTCGCAGCGCAGCGGTTGTCCGCTTGCTGGAACTGCCAATCGCCAACGACTCGGACATCGCGGGACTGGTGGCGCTGCAATTGGAGTCGCTGGCGGCGGGCGGTGCGTGTGAGTCGCTCAGCGATCACGTGCGACTCGAAGCGGGATCGTCCTCGTCGTCCAAACGGCTCACCATTCAGGCCGCCTCCGTGGCGAAGTCGCTCGTCGAGGAAGCCACGTCCGTCTGGAAGAAGGCCGGGTTGCGCGTGGCCGGAGTCACTGTGGGGCCTCACACATTGACGGCCCTCTCGGACGCCAAGGATCACTGTCAAATTATGATCGTGGTTGATGGCAACGGAGCCGACATCGTCATCACCGTCGATCGGCAGGCGGCCGCGTCTCAGTCCGTGCGCTGTGACTGGAGCGACCCGAGACAGACCGCGCGACACATCAAGTCCACCGCCAACAGGCTCTGTGCCTCGCTGCCCCAGGGGATGCTGGCCCTGCCGACTTCGGCGTGGGTCTGCGTGCCGGACGCGATTCCCGGCGCGATCGACTCGTTGCAGGACGAGCTTCAGATTCCACTGCATCGATGGACCGGCAATGGTTCCGCATCAGCAGATCGTGTGTGGGCAATCGCCTCGGGAGTGCATCGGTCTCTCGCAACGCGGCAACCGATGTTGAACTTCGTCTCGCCGCGGCGTGCGACACCGTCGAGTACGACGTTATGGCGGAAATACTCACGGGCCGCTGTCGCCGCCGCCGCGCTGGCCGCCTTGGGCGGAGTACTCTGGTTCGATGAGCACATGAACCTGACCGAACAACAGCAGCGCCGACAAACGCGGCTGAACGAACTGAAACAACTGGTCAACAAGGGACAGCATCTCGTTGCCACAGAGTCGGCCCTGCGCGAATGGAGCGACCGCCACGTCGACTGGTCGCGCGAACTGCATCAGTTCGGGAATCGGCTGCCAGACTCATCGCAGCTTGTCATCAGTCGTCTGGACTGCGGATTGGATCGGGGATCGGGATTGCCGGTCGTTCGAGCGGCCGGGATCGCTCGCGATCCGCGCGTCGTGCTCGACTGGCAGAATCAACTCATCGAGCAAGTGGACAAGTACGAACTGCATCCGCATGGCCTCGAACCCAACGCGAAAGACCCGCTGTATTTTATTCGCTTTGAGGTCGAAGCAACCATCAACTCACCCGACATCACGGATGAACCGCCCCTCGCCGTGAGCAGCCACAGTCGTCCGTAGTCGGATGGGTCGCGTCTTCGAGACCCACCGCACCAGCTTCCATGTCACGTCGACTCCCCAAGTCCAACCGTTACCACAGAGCGAATGACACGATGCCCAAATCGAAACGTGAACGAATCCTGGTCGTGCTGTTGGCAAGCCTCTTTCTGGGTGTGATGGGCTGGGATAGCCTGTGCCAACTGTTTCTCGGTCCGTTCCGATCCAGATCCGTCGCGATTGCCGCGTTGGATCGAAAACTGAGCGACCTGGAGGCCGAATCCCTTCGAGTCCAGAGAGCGTCGCGCGAGCTGGCCGAGAGTCGCGCGCGAAGCCTGCCGTCTGTCCCCTCGGTTGCGACTGCGTGGTATCAGAAGTGGCTGCTCGAATTGCTGGCTGAATCAGGATGGAAGAACGTCGTGGTGACTCCCAATCGCGCCTGGCCTGAGCCTGAACTGGGACACCGACTGCCGTTCGCAGTACGAGGCGACGCCGATCCGCAGGTTTTGGCGGCGTTTCTCGACGCCTTTCATGCCACGCCGCTGCTGCACAAGTTGACCGCGTTGACGATCCAGGGCTCAGAAGCTGCGTCAGGCGAAGGCCGTCGTTCCTCGAACAGCATGGAATCAGAAGAGGCTCCGCTGAAAGTCGTGATGGCCATCGAAGCGATGTCGCTCGCCGACTCCGATCCGGTCGCGAGCGAGCGTCTCAGGCATCTGGCGTCGGCGGCGAAGACTTCCGCCACCGAAGGTCAACTAACGCGGTCTTGGACTCGCCGTGATTGGTTCTCGCGTCCCAAGGCCGCCGCCAGCTTGCCGACGCAGCAACGTCCGATTGCTGCGGAGAAACCAACGGCTCCCGAAACGGACCAGCAGGTGCGTTTGGTCGCTTCGATCGCGAACGGCCGCCAGCGCGAGGCCTGGCTCTATGACTCTCGCTCGCGCGAGACGGTTGTTCTCAACGAACGCAGCCCATTTCAAATTGCCGATGTGCGAGGGACGGTGCTGCGCATCGAAAGCGATTCTGTCACGCTGGCACTTTCCGGCGGAGTATCGACAACAGTGCAACTGGGTCACGTCGTGCCCATGAAAGGACGCTGAGCAGTCTCTTCGACTGTGATCCCTCTTCGAGCGAATGGCCTCTACTAGTTTCGCGTGCCACTCGCCGGTGTCACGCGCGACGAAGGCTCGGCAGATGGAAAGCGATCCGTCGAGGAACGGTTCGCATCATTCACGGCACGACGATTGGCGAAGGGCATCCAGCTCCGTTTGGGCGTTGCCGATTGTTGATTCGAATCGGCAGCCGGTGTGGGTGACTGAGGTGAGAGGGGGGCATCCATTCTCTGGGGAGGCCCAGATTGCTGGTAGCGACGAGAATCCGAGGCCGCCGGTGGAGATCCCTGTTCATACACGGGCGGCGGGTTGAAGTTCGGAGTCGGCTGAGGCGGAGAGGAAGCATCATACGGCGCGGTCATCATTCCTTGAGCTGGTCCGTTCTGCGGTGGCGATGCAAACACCTGAGGCTGCCCGTTGATGCTGTTTGTCGGGACGAATGACGCCGAAGACGGCTTGAAGATCGGACCATAAATCGACTCGGCCGTCTCCCACGAGGTGTTGATGCGGGCCGATTCGACGCGCTTGTGCTCTTCCGACTGCTCCTCGTCATAGATGATGTGCGGCGTCAGAAAGATCAGCAGTTCCTTGCGAGTGTGTTTATCGAGCCGGTACTTGAACAACAAACCAAGGTAGGGAATGTCACCCAGGAACGGGACTTTTCGTTCCGCATCGATCGTGTCGTTGGTGATCATTCCACCCAGCACGACCGTTTGACCGGTGCGCATGCTGACCGAAGTCACTGCCGTGGTGATGTCTTTCACCGGAGCTTCAATCACGTTTCCATTGGTGGCATCCGTGAAGATCGGGACTCCGGTGCCGGGAGCCAGTTGGTAGTGGCTCTTCTCGGCGTTGACGTCGATCAGCACCATGCCGTCCGGGCTGATGCGGGGAGTCACCTTGAGGATCAGGCCCGCCTTGTCCTGACGAACTATCGGATTGGCGCTGCCCACCGCCGTGATTGACACACCATCGATGACCGGAACCTGACGTCCGATTTGAATCATTGCTTCATGATTGTCGAGCGCTCGAATCTGCGGGCGGCTGAGAATTTCGGTCTTGTAGCGGGCCTTAAGCGCCCGAAGCAGAATGCTGATCGATTCGTTGCTCGCCGACAGAACCAACCCGCCGAATCCGAGGTCTCCGTTCACGCGACCGACTCCCAGACTGGACAGACCCTGTGAACCCAGCGTTGCCGGACTGGCGGCAATGTTGTTTCCCAGCGGTTGATTGTTGAATTGGAATCCCGGATTGGCCGTCTGCGAAATGATCTTCTGGTTGGTCACCTGGTTTCCGCCGGCACCTGTCACCGTTTCCGTCACCGTCAGCACCTTGTCGATGACACTGCGATTGAAGAGGACCGAATCCTGGAGGCCCAATTCGGCACCGAATTCATCCGTGTCACCCAATTCCACCTCAACCAGCAGCGCCTGGATGACCACCTGCGACGGGGTCCGATCAAGTTCGCAGACGATGCTTTGAATCTCAGCCACGTCGCGCGCACTGCCTCGAATCAGCAGGCAGTTTGTGGCTCGTTCGGCCACGACAACCTGGGCCTGCGATCCGGCCAAGCCGTTCGATCGTGGAGCCGGTTGGCCGTTGGGAACGCTCGCAGCTTGAGGAGCCATCGCTGCTCCCTGCCTCGACGAAAGGAACTCGCTGATTGCGCGCGCCACTTCCTCGGCCGGTGTGTTCTTCAACCGTACGACGACAAACGTCTGATTGAGTGCCTCGTCCGGAACGTCCGCCAGTAGCGACCACAATCGCCGCAATGACGCCCCCGTATCGCGAACCAGCAACCGGCGCGACGATGACAGCGGCTTGACCGCTCCCAGCGGCGAGAGGAGCTTCTCGACTTCCTGAGCCGCCTGCGGTGCCTGTGCCGCCTGAATCGGGATTGCGATGCTGGCCAGTTGATGACGGCCCAGACGCGGCAGGTCTTCGGACGAAACGAAGGGGATCATCTGATCCGGCAATTCGGACTTCGTGCTGACCACCACCAGATGGCGCTGCGATCGAATCAACACGAAACCTAGCGGCAACAAGGAGTCATTTAGGATGTCAATCGCTTCGGTCGGTGTGAATTGAGCCTGATCGAAATACGAAAAGGTTCCCGGAGGAACATCTCCCATCTGCAAGGACATGCCGTTCTGAGTGGCAAAGTATCTCAACACGACTTCCCACGGAGCGGACTGAAACTGAAACGACAATCGCCGTTCCTCCGCCCCAATGAGCGCCGGCCCCGGAGGTCGCATCGTGGGATGGTTGGGAGCAAACTGTGGTGGTGGGCCGCTTGGCGGGAGAGCCGCTCCCGGCGACTGCGACCAATCGTTCTGTGGCCCCGACATCGATGGGTCACCATTCGGGGAAGGACCTTGAAGCTGATAGGCCATCTGCGGCGGCAGCGCCTCGAATCCGTTCGAGGCCGCCATCTGAGTGATCTGATTTCGTGATCCACTCCATGGAGCGGGGAGCGGTTGCGGAGGCATCACTGGCATGTCATCGAATGGTCGACCGTACGACCAATGAGTGACAGGCGTCACCAATCCGGTCGGTCGAACTCCCGCCGATTGTGCCGGTTTTGGCTTCGCTCCCACGAAGGGCCGATGCTCCAAACTGAGCAATGGCAGGCTGGGCGGATTGTTCCGGTCTCGCACTCGTTTCGTCTGCCCGATCGACTTGGATGCTGTGGGGCCAACCGGATTTGAAGATCGAATGACTTCAGAGAATCCGTACCCAGCAAACAGCAGCACGCACGCTAAACCCGCATTGGCCAAGTACCACCTGACTGAAATTTTCGACCAGGAAAGAGGGACGCTTCCCCCCAACTTCAATCGCAAGTCCTTTCGAGGGAGTGACATGTCGTGCAAGCTCAAGAAGTCGAATAGTTCCAAACGGCGAGGGCTCACAATCCCTGCAATCGAAACTATCGACACAGCTTCCCTATTTTGTGCATCCGGTTTCCGCATCCGGTACAGTTTTCGATGGGCCTCAGTCCCAAAACAGGCTCGAAGTTGTTGGTGACTGATCCCGCTTGCGGTGGGTTAACCCATAGACGTACGTCGGCATTAGCGGTATGGAAAATCGGCAGGGCGAACGCACTAAAACTTGGCGTTTGCGAGTAGTTTGAGGACGTAGTTGGGATTGGCTGCTGCTCGGAGTCTTTTGTTTTTGATTCCCTTGCC
>JAYSQC010000245.1:0-6487 GCA_043721755.1 Schlesneria sp. | reverse complement strand
CCGCGGGGCGAGGCATCGCACCGCCCGTCGAGACCGTGCGTACTCAACACGACGAACGGTGCGTGGGCGATGAACCGCCGCATGTGTTCGTCGAGGCTCGTCAACTCTTTCTTGATCGCGATGGGTGACGGCGTGCCGACGAGCGCTGTGAGTTCCCCACTCGACATGACCCGCTCCGTAAAACGATCCAGCGACATCAAACTGCTCCTTCACTAATCCTAGTGCTTTGTCAGCACTCAGTTTGAGGGTTGTGTGAGCGGCACGGCGCTAGCCCAATGGCACTGACTTTACCCGTAAAGTAGCAGGTACATTCCATGTGCCGTCCGCAAATGGCAGGTCACGGCACATGGAATGTGCGGTTCAGCCGTTTTTTTGGGGGACTTCATTGTAGAGCGATGGACGACGGCGACCGGTCTTCATCCTGAAGGGATGTCAGCGATGAGCCGGGGGTTGAGCGAAGCGACACCCTCGGAAGAGGTCTGACAAATGGCTGTGGCATCCTGAAGGGATGCCAGCTTCGCGAAACGGAGAGACATTCTGCGCGTCCCAGCATCCCTTAGGATGCAAATCTCATTTCGGTGACTTCGCACCGGGGGTGTCGCGGACGCTCAATCCCCGGCTCATGGCTGACATCCCTGCGGGATGAAAACGACGGACTTCATTCCGCTCATTGGAATCGCCCTCCCAAAACATCGGATGAACCGATGCTCTGCACTTCCTTTCGGTGATTCGATCATGCCGCCACGCAAACGTCCGACCGGTGCGATCACTGTCGATGTGGCTCGGCCCGCCGATCCCGCGTTGCATCTGCCGAATTTCATCAACTACCTGCGAGCCGAATGCGGGCTGAGCGACAACACAGTCTTGGCCTACGGGCGAGACCTCACCCAATTCAACGGTTGGTTTCGCGAGCATGGTCCGGCTCGGCTGCAACAGGTCGAGTTGCCGTTGTTCTCGGACTACATGGGATACCTCAACGATCAGGACTACGCCGCGACTTCGATCGCCCGGCACTTGGTCTCGATCAAGATGTTCTTCCGGTACTTGGTCCTGGAAGGTGTGATCCCCGAGAGCATCGTCGAGTTGGTGAACTCGCCCAAACTGTGGCAACACCTGCCGAAAGTTCTCAGCCCCGACAACGTGGACCGGCTGCTGGCCTCACCGGCTCGAACCGATCGTTACCCGCTGCGTGATCGGGCGCTGCTGTGCCTGCTCTACGCGACCGGTTGCCGGGCCTCCGAAGTCTGCACAATCACGCTGCGCGACATTCGCCTCGACGAGGGCTATTGCCGCTGTATCGGGAAAGGGAACAAGGAGCGAATGGTCTCGCTGAACCCGGTCGCGCGCGCGGCGGTCGAAGCGTACTTGCAGCACGAGCGTCCGAAGTTGACGCTCTCGAACGAACAAAGTTCGCCGCTGTTGATCTCGCGCGGCGGGAAATCGCTCTCGCGAATCACGGTCTGGAAACTGGTGAAACGCTATGCGGGCCGGATCGGTGCCAGTCGCTCGATCAGCCCGCACACACTCAGACACAGCTTCGCGACGCACATGTTGGCGGGTGGTGCCGAGATTCGCGCTCTTCAAGAATTGCTCGGCCACGCCAGCATCCGCACGACTCAGATCTACACGCAGGTCGAACACAGTCGCCTGAAAGCCATTCACGAAAAGTGCCACCCACGCGGGTGAGCCAGCGCGGGACACGATTGAATTCTGCCCGTGTCGCGCTCTGTCGGCCGTTTTCGCCGGAGTCGGTTCAAAGCCTCGTTGTCATTTTCTGCTTCGCGCGGTCAGAACTGGCTCGTTTAACCGCGTGGGCAACGCCCCGCGCGTCGTGCGGCAGAACCACGTTTCACGTCACTCGATGCGCGGGGCGTTGCCCACGCGGTTAAACGAAGCGACAACTGCCACGCGATTCTTGGCTCGAACCAGCCAGATTCCTGCGGCCTCGCTCCCGCCGATCAAACCGTTAGAACGCAATTTCTCGAAACAACCAGAATAGCTTGTGTAGCCGGACTTCTTTGGCCGATGAATACAGGGAGCGGGGACACGGCGCGCCTCGCCGGTGGAGCTTTTGTTTCACCAGACGAACGGTGGCGGGCGGTTCGGGCGATGATTCATCGCACGGATTGTCTACCGGCAAAAAACACGAGGCGGACCGAAGCCATTCTCGGTTCAAGTTGTGGTCGGGTGCCCCGTCCCAACGGATTCGGAGACGGTC
The DNA here is from genome assembly GCA_043721755.1 of Schlesneria sp. GTDB lineage: Bacteria > Planctomycetota > Planctomycetia > Planctomycetales > Planctomycetaceae > Schlesneria. The sequence goes on along the minus strand of JAYSQC010000245.1, from coordinate 4,269 downwards.
AGCGAGGAATCGAAGGAGAACATTCCATGCGTAAGTACGGGAAGTGGGTGTTGACGCTGGGATTGCTGGCAGCAACTCCCGGGCTGACACTCGCCGCCGGGCCGAAGTCCAAAACGGACGAAAAGCCTGCGGCAGGAGCCAAAAAGACCACCAAGACGGAAAACCAGAAGGTGGCCGAGGACATTGCCAAGGCGATGCGCGGCAAAGTTCAGGGCGATGTGAACATCGAGTACAAGGACGGAGTCGCCACTCTGTCGGGGTCGGTCGCCGATCCGAAGATCAAGGAGAAGGCTTCGGCCCTCGTCTCCAAGGTCGAGGGGGTGTCGCGAGTCGACAACCGCCTGGCCGTCACCGAGAAGAATCGACGCTTCACCGCGAAGATGTCGGAACAACCGACTGACAAGGGTGGCGTGGTCTCGGCGGGGCATGAAGCGGGCGGGCAACGTGGTCGCCAAGTCCAGCAGGTCAACGGTGAAGTCGCCGCTGCTCCTGCGGGAAGCAACCAAGAAGTGGCCGAGCAAATCGGTGCCGCTTTGACCACGGCGAATCTCGACGGCTACGACATTCAGATTCGTTACTCGAACGGCACCGCGATGCTCGACGGCAGCGTCGGGACTCAGGCCGAACGAGCCAACGCATCGCGCGTCGTCTCGTCGATCCCCGGTGTTCAGTCAGTCGCCAATCGGTTGTCTTGCACGGAAGAGGCTGCTCGCCCCCAAGCTGGTCCTCGCGGACCCCTGGGACCGGGCGCTCAGTACGCTCAAGGTCCGGGTGGGCCGGGCGGTCAGGGTCCCTACGGCCCCGGACCTCAAGGCAACATTCAAGGTGCTGGCTATCGTCAACAGGGACCGGGGCCAGGGCAGCCAATGCCGGGTCAACCGGGTCCGGGGATGATGCCCGCTGGCGCGATGCCAATGGGTCCAGGTGGACCTCCCGGCTATGGTCATCCGGGCGCGGGGGCTTCGCAGGCGGTTTACAACAACCCCAGCCTGCCGGACTATGCGTGGCCTTCCTACGCTCAGTACCCGAACTCGGCTGCGGTGAACTACCCCACGCAGTATAGCGCGAGTGCCTTCCCTTACATTGGTCCGTTCTACCCGTACCCACAGGTTCCGCTCGGCTGGCGCGACGCAACGCTGCGATGGGATGACGGCCAATGGAACCTGATGTTCCGCTCACGCACCGACAAGTGGTGGTGGTTCATGAGTCCGAGCAATTGGTGATCGTGGGTCGTTTGTGCGGATGAATTCCTTCCGCACGAACAGCCTCGCCGAATCCGCTTAGTGCTTGGGCGAGTGACGGCACTCACCATCGGTGACGATCGGCTCGCCCATCGGTTACGAATGGCTCAGCGTCTGCGAGACCCCTCGCAGACGCTGCTTTCGTTTGCAGGGGGCGGTTGTTTGGTGCCGTTTCAAAACACCAACCCGAAGCGTGAGCGAGGACGAGGGCGTTGAATGTCGGCTTGGTTTCAATCGAGAGGTAGCGCGACCCGCTCGATGGTCGCGTCTTTCATTCGCGCTCTCCTCAATTCGCGCGGAATTGTTCCGCGCGAATTGAGGAGAGCGCGAATGAAAGACGCGGCTGACGCGACCACGCTCGAATGTCTCATCAACCGCCGCGTGGAGTGTGGAACCGTCCTCGCTCACGCTTCGGGTTGGTGTTCGAGCCACGGCAATCCCACTGATTGTTCCCTGCAATCGGCAAAGTCGGGGAAATCGCAAAAGTTATCAGCCAGAACATTCGATACAGATAGTACGGTCGTTGATGTCGTGGGTGAGTGGGACGTTTCACCGTCCCGTTTCACCGCAGTTCGCAAAGTTCTGCGACCAACGGCGGAGTTGACGGGTTGCCCTGAAACCCGACAGCACGACATCTCATCCGGCCCGCAAACGCAGGTCATCGATACGAGCGAGTTCCTGGAGAGGAATGATGATGAAGCCAAGTTCATTGATGAAACGTCTCTGCCTGATGGGGGCGCTCGGTGTAATCACGATGTCCAGCGGCGGCTGCCGACTGGCGGGCGGCTTCATCTACACCGCCTTCACCGGGGCCGGATTCGTCGCCACGACGCCGTTGATCCCCGTCAGCCCGTATTACAGTGAGCTCATTGAGGACGCTTACGCTCGCGAAGAGCGTTACGACAAGGTGCCGATCCTCGATCCGGTCGAAGGCGAACACGCGCCGCTGTTCTGCCAAGATCCGCCCAGCCCCGATGAAGTCATGAAGGCCATGCCCAATGAGACTTCGGGGGGGTGGGTGTTCCTCGCCGAGACCGCTCGTAACAACGTCAAGATGGTCGTCGAACCGATCGTCGATCGCATGGACGACTGCCGCTTTTATCCACTCGTCGGTCCGGCGCGCCTGCACCACTGCCACTACAAATGCACGGTCTACTACGACAAGATCATTCGCTCCGACTGGCCGGTCCCGTTCCGCCATGCTGACGAATCGTCGCAGGTCGTCTACATCGACCACGATCACCTGATCCGTTGTGCCGGACCGGCGACACCTCAGTAACGCACCAACCCGAAGCGTAAGCGAGGACGCGAGCGAAGCGAGTTTTCACCTCAGCACCCAACAACAACACCCCGATGGCCACCAAGCCATCGGGGTGTTGTTCATTTGGATAGGGTTCAAACGCGACTGCGGATAAACTTCGCGTGGCCAACAACCCGCTGAGGAATTGGCTCAAAACAACTTCCCGAGTTCCCTTCTGGTTCCTTCCCCTCGGCGGGGAGGGTTAGGGAGGGGGGCGAGCGGCACATCGACCTGACCATCCTCCCCCCTCCCCGCCGAGGGGAGGGAGAAAAGCGGGAAGTTGTTTCGCACCGAATCCTTACCAGCATCCGAGTAACCCACCATGACCGATCCCCTGCCTCTGCTCAAAGACTTGGTCGCCATTCCCAGCGTCAACCCGATGGGACGCGATGTCTCCGGCCCCGAGTTCTTTGAGGGACGAGTCACCGAGTACCTCGTGGCGCATCTCGCGCGGATCGGTGTCCCCCACGAAGTCATCGAAACGGCGCCCGGCCGTGCAAACGTGATCGCCCGATTGGACTCACCCGGTGCGACGAAGACGATCCTGCTCGATGCTCATCAAGACACGGTCCCCGTCGATGGAATGACGATCCCACCGTTCGAGCCAACCGAACGCGACGGTCGCGTCTACGGACGCGGCTCGTGCGATGTGAAGGGCGGGATGGCGGCGATGCTCGCGGCGTTCACGCGACTCGCGCACGACCAACCGGCCGGAATGTCCAACGTGGTGTTGTCACTGACCTGCGACGAAGAATCGACGAGCCTCGGTATCAATCACCTCGTCGGAAGCTGGCTCGGTCGCGTCCCCGCTTATCGCCTCTGTCCACAACGTCCCGATGCGGCCATCGTCGCCGAGCCGACAGAACTCGACATCGTCGTCGCACATCGCGGAGCCACACGCTGGAAGCTGCACACCGCCGGTCGAGCCTGTCACAGCTCGCGGCCGACCGAAGGAATCAACGCGATTTACCGGATGGCTCGCGTTCTGCAGTGCCTCGAAGAATTCGCCGCTTGGCTACCGGGTTCGCGGCCCGCGCATCGACTCTGTGGCCCGGCCACGCTGAGCGTTGGACTGATCGCGGGCGGCAGCAGCGTCAACGTCGTCCCCGATGCCTGCGTGATCGAAATCGACCGCCGCGCGATCCCCGGTGAAGAGAGCCAAGCCGTGAGGGACGAAGTCGTGAACTATCTGAAAGAACGGCTCGACTTCGAGCTCGTCCACGACGCTCCCTACTGCACCAGCCCTCCACTTGGCGACGACCTCAACGGCGCGCTGGCCTCTCAACTAAGCCGGTCGATCACAGCAGTCGTCGGCCCACGTCAAACGATCGGCGTCCCGTACGGCACCCACGCCTCGCGCATCGCCAAAGCCAACATCCCCGCCGTCGTCTTCGGCCCCGGAAACATCGCTCAAGCCCACACGAAGGATGAATGGATCGCTATCGACCAACTCCGCCAAGCCGCCGATGTGTACTACCACTTCTGCGCGACACGTTAAGGATCGGTACATCAATTACTGTCGGGATTTGTCCGCGTGGATTTGGTGAGCCAGGTGCCGTCAGGCCTAGTCTTTTTCGGAAAACTATCAGCCGCTGGGCGCTAGCCCACGGTTTCCCGCAGAAACCGGACGCTAGTGTAGTGCCTCTCAATTACGGGACATTATTCGGCCAGCATTCGTACAACGTGAACGTGATTCACCCAATAAAACAGGCATAATCTTAAGTTGCC
>JAYSQC010000244.1:0-5857 GCA_043721755.1 Schlesneria sp. | reverse complement strand
TGGATGGGGAACAGACTCGAATGTCGCTCGACGCGCGGGGCGTTGCCCACGCGGTTAAACAACGCAACCGAACAACTTAAAATTGGCGAACCACTAGTGGTCGGACAACTTTGTCTTGAGGGGTTCATCACTAGCCCGACGCGCCAGCGAGGGCTTCACTTTCGACAACGGTTTGCCCTCGCTTGCGCGTCGGGCTCGTTGTGGAACAACCCCGCAATCTCAAGTTGTTCGACCACTAGGCGGGTGGTGCAGTCCGTCGAGGCGACGTGTCATTCAAAATGATTCGTGTCGGAGTGGGTGCGAGTGTGAGTCGATCAGTTCTCTCCGTTGGAGGGGCTGCCCGGACGAATGTTGCCAGTGCGATCACAGTGGTCGCTGCCATCTTGGAAACCGCCACCTTCGCCGCTTCCCTGATGTCCGCGTGAACCACGGACTTGGAAGCTTTGGTTCATGGAGCCGAACGCCGAGCCGATGTCTTCGAGTTCGTTGTTAATGTTCAGGGCGACTTCGGAGAGTCCCACGACCATCGCGAGGACGCCGACAGTGGCGATCAGCACGAGTTCGGCGGAGACGATGAAGCCGTCTTCGTCATGGATCAGGCGGGCGGAGAGAGCAGTCATGGCAGTCGCCCTTTCTGGAGACACTGTGTGTTGCGAGGCCATCGACTGGTCGCGGTCGCTCGCAGGATGTTGGGCTTGTAAAGCAGACTGAATGCCACGGTCGCTAGGGCGTCTGCATTTCTTGACACGGCCACTCAGCAAAGCGGCACAAACCCCAAGCCTGTGGGAGTTAGAGTTTTTTTTGCGGGCTGAACATTTCGTCCGCAAGTGTTGTCACCGACAATTGGCCGGTGTTGACGAAAGGCCACGTCATTCGAGAGGCTGGCTCGCAGCCTCGAACGCAACTCGCGAGTTCATCACCGGTTGACCGCGTTGCCAGCGTCACGGCATCACTGATGCAATTCGGCAACGCGGCGAGACCTCGCGCGGCCGAGATCGATGCAGCGTCGTTTAACCGCGTGGGCAACGCCCCGCGCGTCGTGTGGCGAAACACGACTCCACGTCGCTTGACGCGCGGGGCGTTGCCCACGCGGTTAAACGAGTCCATTTTGATCGCGCGTGGTCTAAGACACTCACCACTCCCCTTCGAGGCCCCGCCATGAAAGTTCACTTCGGAGTCAGTCGCATCGAACTCGTTCAGGGAGACCTCGCTCAGCAGCAAGTCGATGCGATCGTCAACGCGGCGAACGCACAATTGGCGGGAGGCGGTGGCGTGGACGGAGCCATTCACCGCGCGGCCGGACCAACCGTGATCGAGGAGACGCGAACGCGCTACCCGCTCGGCTGTCCGACCGGTGACGCAGTGGCCACCGGCGCGGGAAAGCTCACCGCGAAGTTTCTCTTTCACGCGGTCGGCCCGATCTGGCGCGGCGGTCGCGAACAGGAAGCTGGCTTGCTCCGTTCGGCACATCGCCGGTCATTGCAGCTCGCTGCGAAGCACGACTGCGCGAGCATCGCGTTCCCCGCGCTCAGCACCGGCGCGTACCGCTTCCCCGTCGATCTGGCCGCTGAGCATGCGCTCGATGAAACGCGGACGTTCCTGCTCACTCATCCCGATCCACTGATCGTGAGATTCGTCCTGTTCGATGCTGGCACCTATGCCGCGTTCGCGCGCGTGCTGGACGGATTTGTCCAGTGAGGCAAAACAGAGTGAGAACGACCGGCATCAGGCTTTATGCCTCGCGCGGCAGAGAGTGAGGTTTCTGAGCGGGGCGGCGTCAGCCCCCTGGTTCTTGGGCGTCAGCCCGTTTGCAAAGAACAGGGGGCTTACGCCCAATGGCACTTACTTTAGAACCGATCAAGTAGCGGTGCGGCGCAAGCCGCCCGGTTTTGTCGAGTTTGCTCGCGCTTCAACCGGACGGCTCGCGCCGTACCGCTACTAAAGTGAGTGCCAGGGGGATGACGCCACCCCGCTCAGATGCCTCATCTACGATCAGCCTCACACTTCCACGACGACTTCATCGTCCGCGCAGCCGCCACGGCACTTCCAAGCCGTGGCGATCCATGATGAGCGGGTCGGAGAGGATGCGTTCGGTGGGACCGTCGGCTTGGACTTGTCCGTCGTCCAGCACGAGGACTCGATCACACAGGTCGATCACGAAGTCGAGGTCGTGCGTGGCGACGAGAAGTGTTCCCGTGAAGGCTCGCAGAATGGTGAGCAGTTGTCGGCGGGCGCGCGGGTCGAGGTTACTCGTCGGTTCATCGAGAACCAGCACCGACGGCTCACAGGCGAAGACGCCCGCCAGACAAACTCGCTTCCGTTCGCCGGTACTCAGCTCGGCGGGGTTTCTGGCCGCGCAGTCACTCATTCCGACGGACGCCAGACCACGTTCGACCCGCGCCAGAACCTCGCGCTGATCGAGGCCCAGATTGAGCGGCCCGAAGGCCACATCCTCGCGCACGGTCGGACAGAACAGTTGGTCATCGGGGTCTTGAAATAAGAATCCGACCTGACGGCGCGTCTCGCGCAGCTGCGGCTTCGTCACGGCGATGCCGTTCACGAAGACTTGAGCCTCACCGTCCTGCGGGATCGGTGGCGATGGCAGCAATCCGTTGCAGTGCATGAGCAGCGTGGACTTCCCCGCGCCGCTCGGCCCCACCACCGCGACACGCTCGTGGGAGGCAACCCAGCACGAGATGTCGCGCAGCGCCAAGCGTCCGTTCGGGTATCGAAAGGACAGACGACGCAGTTCCAAAATCGCAGGCTCGGTCATTCGAGGGGACTCTCCACGGTGCGCGAATCACGGGACCGAAGTCCGGCTTAGCTTTGTTAGCCCGACTTCTCTCCAGACGCGGACTTTTCTCCGGCGGACTCGCCTCGCCTCGCAGAGAAGTCCGGCTTTCCGAAAAGCCGGACTTCAAGAGCGTTCAGCGGCGAGTCGCACGAACTACGGTTCATCATCGAGGCTGCGAATGGAACCATCCCAGCCACGGGCCAGCATTGCGCGGTGAGTTCGTTCGGCCCGCTCCATCGCACGCAGCAACAGCAGGCCGATGAGTTGAGCGTTGATCGTCCACTCCCGCCACATTGAGCCACCGCCGAAATCGCGGGCGTCGCGGGCGGAACGGAGCCGACGCAACTCGTCCCACAGAATGAACACGTACCGGTACATGAAGCCGATCATGGCAACTAGGACTACGGGACAGTGCCAACGTCGCAGCACGCTGAGTAACTCACGCAGCGGCAGGACGTGGATCAGCCACAGCCCGGCTAAGAACGACACCGTGCAACGCAGCCAGAGTGACAACGCCCAGTTCCACGCGAGACCATCCGCACTGGCCACGGGGATCGAAAGGCCAAACACAAACAGCGCCGGAAGAAACAGAGCGAGCCGTCGCGCGAGATACCGCACGGTGACTCCCGCGAGACTCAACGCCATGAAGACGGCGACCAACAGCAGTCCCTGCGCGGGCCAGTGTTCCAACGGAATCAGGCCGGAGACCACGATCACCAGCAGCGTCAGAAACAGCTTCGCTCCGGCAGGCAATCCGTGGCAGAGCGACGTGTCGGATGCAAGCGGCCCCGCGCCGGGCGAACGGGAATCAGCCATCGGCGTTGTCCGTCAGCGTCAGTGGAGTCGCGTTCCAGCGAACGGCGCGAGCCAGCAGCACGGCTCCCACAAACACGACCGCCGTCCCAAGCAATCCCGCCAGCGACACCGACCACCAGCCTTCGACCGGCAGTGGAATCGCGTAATCATCGAGCAACAGCGGCGGTCGTTCGGTTTCCAGTGTTGCGAATCCGAGTCGCTGTGAAACGGCGTCGAGTCCATCGGGAAGTTCGCTTTTGAACGGAGCGAGTAACGCGGCGACAGCCAGTGCGGCGACGAGTCCCGCCGTACCAAACTGGCCCACCGCGCGAACCGAAGGGAGGGGAGTCGGCGCGGGAATCAGATCAGCGCGGCGCGAGAGGACGAACGCCAAGATCGCGCCGGTGATGAGCGCTTCGCCAATTCCAATCAGCGCGTGGTAGACGACCATCAACGTGAAGACGCCGCTCGGATCGAAGCCGCTCGCGTGGGAAGACAATCCGAACTCGAAGCAGAACAGCGCCGCAGCCGCCAACACGGACAACCATGCCGCCACCGCCGCTGACGACACCGTCGCCGTCACGCTTGTGCCAAAACACCGTCGCAGCGCGGCATAGACCGCGTGTCCGCCCCACGCTCCGACCACGCCCATGTTGAGTACGTTCGCGCCGAGAGACAGCAGCCCGCCGTCACTGAACAGTACCGCCTGCACGATCAGCACGAGCGAGATCGCCAAACATCCCGCCCACGGCCCGAGCATCACCGCCGCGAGTACGCCTCCCAGCAGATGCCCCGACACTGGCAGACCGAGCAATGGGAAGTTGACCATCTGCGCCGCGAAGACAATCGCCGCCATCATGCCCGTCAGCGGAACGGCCCGATCTTCAAGATCGACTCGCAACCGCCGCAGCGAGTACGCGACGGCACACGCGCTGACGACCGCCGCCGCCACGCAAACTTCCGGCCCCAAAATCCCATCGCGAATGTGCATCGTCCGGCGTGGCCTTGATTAGAGGGAATTTCAAAACCTGTTTTTGCCTCGAAAAACTAGCCCGACGCGCCAGCGAGGGCTTCACCGTGATCGAATGTTCAGCCCTCGCTGGCGCGTCGGGCTAGTTTTGAAATGCGTTCTAACCCGGTTTATTCATGAGGAACCACGAAATACTCGAAAGACACGAAATTGAAGAGAGTTGCGAGCAGTGTATCGCAAGACATCGCGCGTCTTGCCATTGCGGTCACTTGGGATCAGAACTCTCGTCTCTTCTTCACTTTCGAGTCTTTCGTGTATTTCGTGGTGAATAATCCGGGCTAAATAAACATTTCCCACAAATCACGAGCCGTTTCTTAACACATCACTCCACCGCTGCCAAACGTCCTGCGATCACGCTCCCGGCTTGTCGCCCCAGCGTTTCATCAGTTCGTTCTTCACGCCGAGTTGGTCGCAGATGCGGGCCACGATGAAGTCGATCAAATCGTGAATTGATTGGGGGTTGTGATAGAAGCCGGGCATGGCCGGAAGGATCGTGGCTCCGGCTTCGGCCAGACGCTTCATGTTGTCGAGGGCGATCACGCTGAGCGGCGTCTCGCGCGGGACGACGATCAGTTTGCGATGCTCCTTCAAATGAACATCGGCCGCGCGGTGAATGAGGTTCTGCGACTGGCCACTCGCCACGCTGGCCAGCGTTCCCATCGAGCAGGGGCAGATCACCATGCCTTCGGTCAGGAACGAACCACTCGCGATCCCCGCCGAATAGTTACGGTAGTGGTGATAGACAATCTTGCCGGTCATCACTTCGCTCTCGCTGAAGATCGAACTGGCCGCATAACCCATGCCACCGGTCGGTTGGAGCATCTTCAGCTTGCTGTCGTGCGCGATCTGCTCTTCCGTCGGGAGCAACTGCTGCGGATCGAAGTTGTTCAGATCGACGGTCAGGTTCAGTTCCTGTTTCAGCACCTCAACCGCCGCCGGGCTGATCGTGAGATGGACCGTGCGCCCCGCAGCAACGAGAACTTCAAGCAACCGCAGTGCGTAAGCAGAACCACTGGCACCGGTCATCGCAACAACAAGATTGGGCATGGGAGAGGCTCGGGAAGAAGGCGTCAGGGAACAGGAGTCCGCGGTCAGGAAGCAGGGAAGTTTTGGTTGGTTGCTGGTTGTGGTTCTATACCTCGCGTGATCCATGATGAGACATCTGAGCGGGGCGGCGTAAGCCCCCCGGTTCTTGGGCGTAAGCCCTCGTCGGAAGAACCGGAGGGCTTACGCCGCCC
>JAYSQC010000243.1:0-1057 GCA_043721755.1 Schlesneria sp. | reverse complement strand
CGCGATCTCCACCGATCCACACGGCCGACGACGTTACAACCAAACATCGCCTCGCGCTAACCGCCCACTCCCCCACGCCAGCCCCGTGTGCGCGCTGGCGCCTGGGGCGCAATCACTTCCCGAAGTGCCCTACTGGTTCCCTCCCCTCGGCGGGGAGGGTTAGGGAGGGGGGGCGAGTGGCAAATCGACTCGACCATTCTTCCCCCTCCCCGGCCCTCCCCGCCGAGGGAGGGAGAATGGCAGATGCACTTCGGGAAGTGATTGTGCCCCGTTCCATAACGCTTATGGTAATGGCGTTTGTGTGAGCCAAGGCTTGTTGTAGTTGTAGTTGGGGGCCTAGGAGACCGTCTTCGTAACTGAGGTGGTCGGTTTTTGATTGTGATTTTACCGAGTCGGCCGCGTTTTTGGTTGGGCCGCAGGCCGATTAGGCCGGGGCGGCTCGCCAGAGTTTGAGCCGGTTGTGGGTCAGGCCAACGAGCTGCCATTCGGCTTTCCTCTGGGCGATGCCCCGCAGCAGGGCGAATGGGCGGAAACCGCCGGCGTGTTTGATCTGACTGCGGTCTGTATTCACCGAAGACAGGACCGGCTCGACTGGTCCTTTTCGTTTCTGGTAGAGGTCACGCCCGGTTTTCGTCCGCAGCGTACGGGCCAGACGCGGCTGCGGGGTGAGCGATCGCGGGATGCGACCGCGCGGCACCGGCGGCAGTTCTGCGTGGTGTTTCAGACGCTGCGTGGCGCTGTACGGGGTCAGGTTATGGGAGCGAACGGCTGGCGTGTGGTCGTCGCTGGAGTCGCCCGCATCGGCCACGAAGTCTTTCGGACGTTGAGTAATCTCGGCGGCCGCGGAGTTCGCTTCCATCCGATCGAGCAGCGGGGCGACTTGCCGGACCTCGTTGGCTTGCGGCGTGACATCGGCGGCGAGGAGGAGCTGCGATTCATCGACCAGAGCTTGGGCATTGCCGCACTGGTCCCAGCCCTTGTTCGACGCCTGCCTGATCTTCGAGTCGGGATCGGTGAAGTGGCGTTGAGCCTTCGGATCCGGCGGCACGTCGTCGAG
>JAYSQC010000242.1:0-11462 GCA_043721755.1 Schlesneria sp. | reverse complement strand
GGAATCGAAACACACCCGAAAGACGTGGCGAGAGAGACCACTGACCCGCCGCCATCAGGATTATCGGCGACTACTTACTTGTGACCTCGATCATAATTTTTTGATTCTCGTCGGCCTTGGCTTTGATCTCGACCATCAGAGTGGTTGTGGCCCCATCACGGAATTGTTCAGCAATCATGCAGGCGGTCGCCGGAACTGTGGGAGACGCACCCGTGGCAGAAGAACCTTCCATCACACTCAACGGGCAATTCACCGTGACCTTGTGATGTCCCACGATGGCCCCCATCTGATTGTCGATGCCGCGCAGAACAAACTTGCCATCGGCAGTCGTCGTGGCCGACGATTGCGGTCCCATGGTTCCCTTCACCCGATCTGGCGCAAAGGCAATCGTAATGCCAGCGGGAGCAGGCTTACCGTCAATCATGACACTGCCTGAGGCCGGGATCAGTTTCGGCCCCGTACTGCCGCCGCCGCAACCCACCGCGAACACCAACATCAGGGCGAAAAAATGTAAGCAGCCAATCCTGGTCATGAGTCGGGCTTTCTACAGAGTGCAATCGGAACGCGAAAAAAGAGAATCACGCACGGGAAGACGAGAACCTGTCGATGGCGATGAATTGAAACCGCTCACTGTTTATACCGCAGACGGGTGAGTGTGGCACATTTCACACTAACCCGAAGCGTAAGCGAGGACTGGTGCTGCCTCCCCGCTTACGCTTCGGGTTAGTGTCAGCTTCTTCCGCGAGCGGTATCAGCATTCGTTGGCCATCCCTAGACCTTGGGCGGCTCTTTCACCGCAGAAGTCGTCGCGGCGGCAGCGGGTGCTTTCGCGGCAGACTTGGCGGCTTGAGCCAACTTCTTGATGAAGTCATCCGCTTGCAGAGTCGTGTTCGCCGTGATCGACATCACGCGGTTCTTGAAAATCGCGAAGAAATAGATTGCCGGCAGCGACAGCGCCACCCCTTCAAACGTCAGCAACAACGCTTCCGAAATACCACCGGCCACCTCACTGGCTTTTAGCTGCGTGTCCGACCGGGCGATGACGCTGAAGCTCTTGATCATTCCCGTCAGTGTGCCCAGCAGTCCGATCATCGGGCCGAGCGTACCGAGGACCGCCAACATGCTGATCTTCTTTTCCATCTCGACGACCTGCACTTCGGCCACACGATCCATCGCATCACGAGCCTCTTCGAGTCCGCCCGACAACTCGCCCATGCCCGCCGCCGCAAGCTTAGTAAACAGGCAATCTCGCTCTTTGATGCTCGCGTAGATCCCCTTGTAGTCCCGCTTCTCCATCTTTTGCTGGATGTCCTGCATCAAGTCGGGAGGCATCGCCACATCAGGACGAAGCTCCAGAAACAGTCGGCTGGTCATCGCCACGAAGTAGACCGACAGTCCAAAAATCAGCACCCCGATGGGGCCGGAGGTCTCGATCACCCACCAGATGAAGCTGGTTTTTTCGACTTCAGAATGTTCCTCGGCCGCTTTTTTGGCGGGCTTGGCTTCCGCTTCATCCTGGGCTTGAGCCGATGCGGGAGCCAACCACGGGGCGTCCACCATGCTCGTCACGAAAACGAACAACATCACGCAGCCAAGACACTTCACGAAATTAAACGAGCCAGTCATCAAGCGAACCTTGTTGGGATGATCTCGGAGTTGGGATGGCCTCAGAGTGGAAACGACCTCTGCGGAGAACGGGCATTGAAGAAGGCTTCACCTGACAGGTGAAGTCCGCCAATCACCCTGAGCGAACACGAAAGGTTCGTCGGTAATTCACGCAAAATTCGCGGAACGAGAGAGGCGAGATAATTGCCACAACTTTTGGGGAAGTCAACTCGGCCAGATCGCTGGCCACGGCCATCGCCTTGTTGGGTCTGCGAAAGCTGTAGGGTGGGACCAGCGGCGCTTCGCCGCGCCGGCCCACCATGATTTCACGACGATTTCCGATGGTGGGCCGGCGCTCGAAACGAGCTTGTCCCACCCTACCTTGAAAAAGGCGCTGGCCCTGCGACTGCACCCCTGTCGCCCCGCCAGCACCACTTGTGTTTGTGATTCTCCCGACAGGCATCTATCGTGGCGACCCATTACGAGGAGGATCGCGATCATGATTGATGCCCGTTGGATTCGATTTGTCGCTGCTGCTGTCACACTTCTTTTGGCTTGGCCCGTTCGCGCGGTCGAGCCTTGGGCAGACAAGAAGCTTGCGCCGCCAGACGGCTTGGAATTGTGGATTGATGCGGGGCGAGTCGCGGCCGCGCGTGAGGCGGCTGGGTTGCCGAAGCTCAAGAGTGGTGATCGGCTGGCGGAGTGGCCCGATGCGTCGGGCGCGAAGCGGCAGGTCGTGCAAGGCGACTCGAAGCGGCAGCCGAAGTTCGTGCAGGTTGGCTCGGCAGACGGAGCCACTTCGTCAACAGCCGCACCCTCAGCGAACGACAACTGGGTCGTGCGGTTTGATGGTGAGGACGATCATCTCCGCGCGCTCGGCGTGAACCGGAAGCTGACCGACTTCACGTTGTTCGTGGTCGCCGCGCCGCACTCGAATTTCGGGGACTATCGCGGGTTGTTCGCGGTCAATCAGACCGACCGCCGCGATTATGAGACCGGGTTCAACCTCGACTTGAACTCGGGGGGAACGCCTGCGCTGCAAAGCCTCAATCTGGAGGGGCGCGGCTTCGGTGGTGCTCGCAACTTGATGCAGACGGCCGTCCCGTTCGGAACGCTGCACGTCATCGAGTGCGTCGCCGACTCGACGCAGAAGCAGGTGCGATTGGCCTTCGATGGCCACGCGGGAACAACGCGCGACTTCGCTCCTGCCGAGTTGATCGCCGACGACATCACGATCGGCGCGAGGTTCCCCACCCACGGGCCGAGTCCGCAGGGCGTGAAGGGCTTTCTGCATGGCGACATCGCCGAAGTGCTGCTCTTCAACCGCGTCCTCTCCACCGACGAGACCCAGTCGGTGCGGCGGTATCTCGAACAGAAGCACGCCAAGTTGAAGGAGGCACTGCCGCGCGACCTCAAACTGGCGGCAGCCAGCACCAACGTCGAGCCGCTCGTCACGGTGAAGGACGCCCCGCCGATCCAGATGCTCGTCCCCGGCTTCTCCGTTTATGAACTGCCTGTCGATCTGCCGAACCTCAACAACGTGCGCTACCGCGCCGACGGGAAGCTGTACGCCCTCGGCTACAACGGCAACATCTGGTTGCTGAGCGACACGGATGGAGATGGCTTTGAAGACCAGGCCGATCTGTTTTTCGACGGCCAACCCAAGGGCGGCGGCATTCCCGCGTTGCGTGGTCCGATCGGGATGGCCGTCATTCCGGAAGGGCACGCGCTGTTCAAGCGAACTTCTCCGAGCGGGGGACGTGAGTCCCCTGGCTCTTCGATCGATCAACCGAACGACAAACCGAATCAAGAACCGGGGGACTCACGTCCCCTGCTCGGAAAGGCGGATGGCAGAAAGGCGAATGCAGGAGCTGACGCTCCCGAAGGCGTCGTCATCGCGTCGAAAGGCAAGGTCTCGGCCATCATCGATTGGGATGCGGATGGGAAGGCGGACGAAGAGAAGATCATCGCGACGGGTTGGAAGGAGATTCCTCAGAACGTCGATGCCGTCGGAGTCGCCATCGGCCATCAGGGTGAGATCTACTTTGGCATCGGCACGGCGGCGTACAACAATGCGTACCTGATCGACGAGGCGGGCAAGGCTCAGTTCGACATCGAGAGCGAACGCGGCACGATCCAGCGCATCCTGCCCGACCTCTCGCGGCGCGAGACCGTCTGCACCGGCATTCGCTTCCCGATCGGACTCGCCACCAACGGCATCACGACGGACGACGATTACGAGCACTTATTTGCGTCTGACCAGGAAGGTGCAACATGGCTTCCCAACGGCAACCCGTTCGACGAACTGCTCCAAATCCAGCCGGGCAAACACTACGGCTTCCCGCCGCGTCACCCGAAGCATCTGCCCAACGTGGTCGATGAGCCGAGCCTATTCGACTACGGCCCGCAGCATCAATCGACGTGCGGTATGGCGTTCAATCTGCCGTGGAGGGGTCGAGGGTCCGAGCAGAACCAGACCACAGGTGATCCGCCTATTTCTGACCCTCAACCTTCAACCCTCGACCCTCAACCAATCTTCGGTCCCGAAGAGTGGGAGATGGACCTCTTCGTCACCGGCGAGTCGCGTGGCAAGCTCTATCGCACTCAATTGAAGATGACCAACGGCCAGTACGTCGCGCGGAATCATCTGATCGCGTGCTTGAACATGCTGACGGTCGATTGCTGTCTCTCGCCGCAGGGCGATCTGGTTGTCTGCTGCCACAGCGGCGGACCCGATTGGGGAACCGGGCCGACCGGCAAGGGGAAAGTGTTCGTCATCAAGTACACCGACAAGAAGATTCCGCAACCGATCGCAACGTGGACGGCGGGACCGCAAGAGGTGCGAGTCGCGTTCGACCGGCCGCTCGATCCGGTGCATCTGAAGAACCTGACCGCGCAAACGAAGATCACCTACGGCGAGTTCGTCGCCGCCGGAGACCGCTTTGAAACGCTGCGGCCCGGTTACGCGGTCGTCCAGCGCCAAATGTCGTCACCGCGCTACAACCTGCCCGTGCATGGCGTGAGCGTCACGCCGGATCGACGCACGCTCGTGATCGCCACCGCGCCGCATCGGGCGGCCGTGCAATACGCGCTCACGCTGCCGGGCCTCGGCCGTAGGGTAAGCGTCCCGCTTGCCCGTTCTGTCGAGCAATCGCCTACCAACACCACGACGCAAGAAGAGAAAGACGGGCAAGCGAGACGCTTACCCTACGAGCAGCCCCAGCATCCGCAGATCGACCTCGCCTATTCGCTGAACGGCGTTCTGGCGACCTGGGAACCCGAGGACAAGTCGCAACGCGGCTGGAGCGGCGTGCTGCCGCATCTCGATCTGAGTCTCTGTGATGAGTTCTCCACCGAAGACGCCGACAACGACCGCTTCCACGAGATCCTCAAGCAGAAGGGAACGCTCACGCTGGAGACACAACTCGATTTGCGGAACCTCCTCCACCCGGCCGTGCAACCGGGCAGCAAGCTCGACCACGAATGGCCGAGTGAGACGATTGGGTTGGAGATCGAAGGGGCCGGGACAAAGTCGCAGCCCCTTCAAGTCTTCCTCGATGGGACGCTCAAAACCGTCCTCGAGTCGGGTGCCGCCGATGGCGATCACGCGAACACGATCCTTTCGACAGTTCTCCGGATCTCTGACAAGGCGAAGTCCGTCCGCTTGAAGATCGTCGTGGGAACCAATGACACAGCGCCCGTCAACAGCGTGAACTGGTCGTCCGACGCGACTGATCCCGCGCCGCTAGCGTTGTCGCGTTTCCTCGTCCCGTGGGCTGATCTCACTGCGAAGGGAACTAGCCATCAGGACACGAAGCGCGACATCCCCGAACTGGCGGGCGGAAGCTGGGGGCGCGGGCGGCGGGTCTTCTTCAGCGACGAGGCGGGTTGCGCGAAGTGTCACGTCGCGCACGGATCGGGCGGCGCGATCGGGGCCGATCTGTCGAACCTCATTCATCGCGACTATGCCTCCGTGCTGCGCGATGTGACTCTGCCGAGCTTTGCCATCAACCCGGATTACCTCGCGTCGGTCGTGACGTTGAAGGACGGAAGGGTGCTGACAGGAATTGTGCGTGAGGTGGCTGAAGTCAGAGCCAAAACAAGCCCCCTCACCCTAAACCTCTCCCCCGAAGACGGGGGCGAGGGGACAAAGCCAAGAACCCCTCACCCTCACCCTCTCCCGACCACCGAAGCGGCGGTGCCCGAGGCGAGGGGCGAGGGGACAGGAAAGGACACGCTGTTCGTCGGCGACAAGGACGGGAAGGTCCACACGATCACTCGCGGCGACATCGACGAGATGCGTCACTCGCCGCTGTCGATCATGCCCGAGGGGCTGCCGCAGAAGCTCGGCCCCGAACGGATGCGCGATCTGCTCACGTTCCTGCTCACCGAACCGCCGCACATGCCGAGCGATGCCAAGTTGCCCGCACCGAAGCCGCGCACGCGGGCCGAGGTCGCGAAGGTGCTGGCTCTTGAAGAGCGTGCCGTTCTTGTCCCCTCTCCCCCGTCTTCGGGGGAGAGGGCTAGAGTGAGGGGGCCGAGTGGAGAGAAGACTTCACCACGATCAAGCGACCCGATTCTTCCTCCCTCCCCTCGGCGGGGAGGGCCGGGGAGGGGGGCCGATGAACGTGGGACGCAGAATGCTCAAACATCACCCCTCCCTAACCCTCCCCCTCAAGGGGAGGGAACAAAGCCGAAGCCAGAAGACGGAAGAACCCCTCACCCTAACCCTCTCCCCTCCAAGGCGAAGGGCGAGGGGACAGGAAGAAGCATCAACATCCTGCTCGTCGCCGGCGCGAAGGACCACGAGCCGGGGGAGCACGACTATCCCGCGTGGTTGCGAGTTTGGAGTGAGTTGTTGCGCGGAGCCGAGGGGGTGACGGTCGCGACCGCGATGGAGTGGCCCTCGCCCGAACAGCTCGCCGCTGCCGACACGATCGCGTTCTTCCAGAAGGGGGCGTGGAACGCCGAGCGGGCACAGGCGATTGATGCGCATCTCGCCAAGGGGGGCGGACTGGTTTACATCCACTGGGCCGTCGAGGGAGATGCCCAAGCGCCCGCGTTCGCGCAGCGGATTGGATTGGCCTCGCACGCGGCGAAGCTCAAGTACCGGCACGGCCCGCTCGACCTGTCGTTCGAATCGTTGGGACTGGAGTCGGGCAGCGCCCACCCGATCGGACGCAACTTTGACAAGGTCCACTTCCACGACGAAAGCTATTGGCTCATGCAGGGCGATCCGACGAAGGTGAAACTCATCGCGACCGGCATGGAAGACGGCGAACCGCGTCCGCTCTTCTGGACCTTCGAGCCGGCTGTGCCCAACGCGAAACAGCAGGGTCGAGTCTTCGTGTCGATCCTCGGCCATTACTCATGGACGTTTGACGACCCGCTGTTCCGCATCCTGTTGCTGCGCGGCATTGCGTGGTCCACAAACGAACCGATCGACCGCTTCAATGAGTTGGCGACAATTGGCGTCACGTTGGCGGAGTAGAACGAGACCTGTACCAACGGATGACTAGTTCGACTGCCTGAGTAGTGCGGATGTAGGGTGGGCTGTGCCCACCATTCCATAACCGATTGTGGTGGGCACAGCCCACCCTACGTGAAGTCATACAGTCGAATTAGCCGGCATTGAGGGAGAACACGAATGATTGGCGAAGACCTGCGATGGATGCTCGTATCGCTCCGGGATCGAGTGGTTCAAAGCTTGACCTGCCTACGACATTTCGCTTGCGGCCTGTCTCTGGCCACCGCCGCCGCGTCTGCTGACGAAGTCGATTTCTCGCATGAGATCGTGCCGGTTCTCAAACAGCACTGCGGGAAGTGTCATACCGGCGACCAGAAGAAAGGGGGCCTGTCGCTCAACACGCGCGAGACGACTCTCGTCGGGGGTGAGTCGGGCAAGGTCGTCGTGTCGGGAAAGAGTGTCGAGAGCGAGCTGATCAAACGGCTGACGAGTGACGATCCCGATGTGAGGATGCCGCCCGAGGGACCGCGCGTTCCTGTCGAGAAAGTTTCTTTGTTGAAGGCGTGGATCGACGCGGGCCTGCCGTGGGAGCGGGGCTTCACGTTTGGTGCGCGGCCGTATGAACCGCCGCTCAAACCGAGACGGCCCGAGTTGCCCGCTGCCCGCGACGGGCGGACTCATCCGGTCGATCGGATCCTCGACGCGCAGCTCGCCGAGAAAAAAACTCCGCGACCGAAGGGGATCGACGATGCGACGTTTGCGCGGCGCGTCCATCTCGATCTGATCGGCCTGCTGCCTGAGCCGGCGGAGTTGGACAAGTTCCTGGCAGACCGAGCCAACGACAAACGGGCGCGGCTCGTGCGCGAGTTGCTCGGTCGCGACGTGCAGTACTCCGAGCATTGGCTCACGTTTTGGAACGACCTGCTGCGGAACGACTACACCGGAACGGGCTTCATCACCGGGGGGCGGAAGCAGATCACGAAGTGGCTGTATCAGTCGCTGCTCACGAACATGCCGTACGATCAGTTCGCGCGGGAACTGATCGCACCGCCGACTCAAGACAGTGTTGGCTTCGGTGAGGGGATTCGCTGGCGCGGTGAGGTCAGCGCGGGACAGACCGTGGAGATTCAGTTCGCCCAAAGCGTGGGGCAGTCGTTTCTCGGAATCAACTTGAAGTGCGCGTCGTGCCACGACAGCTTCATCGACCGCTGGACGCTCGACGAATCGTATGGCTTGGCCGCCGTCTTCTCGCAGCGTCCGCTGGAAATTCACCGCTGCGACAAGCCCGTCGGCAGGCAGGCTCAGGCCGCGTGGCTGTTCCCCGAACTCGGCCAGATCGACGCGAAGGCCCCGCAGCCCGAGCGGCTCAAACAACTCGCGGCCCTGATGACGCATCCCGAGAACGGCCGCTTCCCGCGCACGATCGTGAACCGTCTGTGGCACCGACTCATGGGACGCGGCCTCGTGCATCCGACCGATGCCATGCAGACCGAACCGTGGAACATCAACCTGCTCGATTTTCTGGCCAGTGATCTCGTCGAGAAGAAGTTTGATCTCAAGCAGACGCTGGAGTCGATCGTCACGTCGCAGGCGTATCAGTCGCAGACGCAGGTCGTCACGCAGACGACCGACGACGCGGGCTATGTCTACGCGGGACCGCGCGCCAAACGTCTCACCGCCGAGCAATTCATGGACGCCGTGTGGCAAGTGGCGGATGCGGCTCCGCCTCACTACGACGCCGCGTTCTTGCGAGACAAACCGAGCGTGCCCGGCGCGAGTGAGCCCGGTGCGGCGATCGGCCAGTGGATTTGGGGCTACGCCGACTCCGTGGCTGCGCCCGTCAACGAAGCCTTCGCGTTCAAGGCGACATGGGAATTGAAGAGCGTCCCGAGGCAAGCCGTTGCCATCCTCTCCTGCGACAACAGCTATGTGCTGACGATCAACGGAACGCGAATTCAGACGGGCGACAACTGGGAACAGCCCGATTCGGTCCTCATCACGAACCGGTTGAAGGCGGGTTCCAATGAGATTGTGATCGTCGCGAAAAACGGCGGTGCGGAACCGAACCCTGCGGGTGTGTGCTGCGTGTTGCAGGCCCGCGAGATCGACGGTGAGATCGTGTCGCTCGGCACGAACGCAACGTGGACCTGTTCCCAAACGCTGCCCGACGCCAACGGCCGCTACATGACTCCGCCCACCGATTGGGAGCCGGCGGCTCTCGTGAGTCAACACGCCGTCTGGTCGAAGCGGCTCGATCCGATCCTCGCTGCGCTGTTGGAGCATCATTCGCGGTCGAGCAAACTCATTGTGCGCGCGTCGCTCGTGAAGAATGACTTCCTGATGAAGTCGCTCGGCCGACCAAACCGCGATCAAATCGTCAGCGTCCGTCCCGAGCTGCTCACCACGCTCGAAGCGATTGACCTGTCAAACGGTCAGACGCTGGCGGACTACATGAATCGCGGAGCGACTCGATTGTTGGCTCGCTCGTGGGACTCGCCGCAACACTTCGCGAAGCAGCTTTGGCAACACGCCCTCAGCCGCGACCCGACGCCACAAGAACTCGAGACCCTCTTGGCGGCGCTCGGTGATAAACTGGCCGAGCAGGGAATCGAAGATGTCCTGTGGGCGGCGATCATGCTGCCCGAGTTTCAATTGGTGAGATGAATACATTTCATGACAAGCCCGACGCGCAAGCGAGGGCTGCGTATGGATCAAATGTTCAGCCCTCGCTTGCGCGTCGGGCTTGTTTTTGAGAACACGACGCAAACACATGTCGGAGGTCAGCCATGAACACAACAACCTTCCGTGAGCGACTCAACGAGCGCGAATCGCGCCGTCAGTTCCTCCAGCAGCTCGCCGCTGCCAGCACTGCCGCACTGATGTCGGGCGAGCCGAGGTTGCTCAGCGCCGCTCCGTCTGGCGAGAAGATCGAGCATCCGCAGGCCACGGCCGACGCCTGCATTCTGCTTTGGATGGGGGGCGGCATGGGCGCGCCGGACACGTGGGATCCCAAGACGTACCTGCCGTTCGAGGTCGGTCTGCCGATTGATCGCGTACTCAGCACGTTCCCCGCGATCGACACCGTGGTGGACAACATCAAGATCTCGCAGGGGCTGGAGCAGGTCGCGAAGATCATGGATCGCGCGACGCTGATTCGCTCGCACGTGCAGCCGGACTTGGGAAGCATTCTGCACTCGCGACATCAGTATCACTGGCACACCGGTTATGTGCCGCCACAAACCGTTGCCTGCCCGCATCTCGGCGCATGGATGGCGCGCGTCCTCGGGCCGCGCAATCCCGTCATCCCGCCGTTCATCAACATCGGGCAAAGGCTGGAAGGAGTCGGTGAGCAGGAGGAGCTAAAAGCCTTTACCACGGCGGGCTTCTTCGGTTCCGAGTTCGGGCCGATGAATCTGCCGTTCGCCGAAGAGGCCGCTCAATCGGTGAAGCCACCGAAGGGGATGGTCCCCGACCGCTTCGAGAGCCGTTACAAGCTCTATCAAAAACTGATCGACCGCACGCCGCAGCGCGAAGTCCTCAGCGATCACCAGCGCGAGTCGATGGTCCGCGCGATGGACAAGGCTCATCGGTTGCTCAGTTCGCCCGAACGAGCCGCCTTCGACATCTCGCAAGAACCGAAGGAGAGTTACGAGAAGTACGACACCGGTCGCTTCGGTCGCGGTTGTTTGCTCGCGCGGCGGCTCGTCGAATCAGGGGCGCGCTTCGTTGAAGTGACCACCGAGTACGTGCCGTTCTTCAACTGGGACACTCACGCCAACGGTCACACGACGCTGGCCGACATGAAGAAACAGATCGACGGGCCGATCGCGCAGCTGGTGCTCGATCTGGAAGCGCGCGGACTGCTCGATCGCACGCTCGTCATCATCGCCAGCGAGTTCAGTCGCGACATGATGATCGAGGGCAAACCCGGCTCGAACGCCAACGACCAGACGACCGAGAAGGTCGATGCCTTCCAGGAACTGAAGCACTACGGTCTACACCGCCACTTCACGGGTGGCTCGTCCGTCGTGATGTTCGGCGGTGGCGTGAAGCGTGGCTTCCTCTACGGCAAGACAAACCCCGAACGGCCCTGCGTTGCGATTGAGAATCCCGTCAGCGTGGCTGATCTCCACGCGACCATTTTCACCGCGATGGGCATCAGCCCCAAGACCGCGTTCGATGTCGAAAAGCGCCCGTTCTATGCGACCGAAGATGGAACGGGGAAAGCGGTGATGGACCTGTTCGGGTGATCTCTTCGGCTCTGTCCCCTCGCCCCCGTCTTCGGGGGAGAGGGCTAGTGGTTCGCCAATTTTAAGTTGTTCGGTTGCGTTGTTTAACCGCGTGGGCAACGCCCCGCGCGTCGAGCGACGTTCGAGTCTGTTCCCCATCA
>JAYSQC010000241.1:0-12982 GCA_043721755.1 Schlesneria sp. | reverse complement strand
CGAGCGACGTTCGAGTCTGTTCCCCATCAACGCGCGGGGCGTTGCCCACGCGGTTAAACGAGGTCAACCCCTCAAGATAAAGTTGGCGGACCACTAGTTTTTCGAGGCAAAAACAGGTTTTGAATTGTGATCTCGCTGCGCACCCAACGGCAGTTGTCGCCGAAGTTGGTTTCGAGACCTCACACAAAGTCTCGTCGTCTCTATCATCGGACTGTGCCGGACTGAACGATTACTCGCACTGCGCGGGCCATGCCGCCTTAACCCAACTTCCCAAGCTTGCGGGTTGCGGAAGTCCGTGGCGACAAGGATTGGGGGCACTTCCCGACGAGAAATGCCCGTGATTCCTCGCGCGGTCAGTGATGAGACATCTGAGCGGGGTGGCATCAGCCCCCCGGTTCTTGGGCGTAAGCCCTTCTGGGATGAGCCGGGGGGCTGACGCCACCCCGCTCGGAAATGCCTCACTTTGTGCCGCGCAAGGTGATTCGACTTTCGCCCCCGCGCGAAGCCGTATCAGTTGTGATTGGCGTGCCTGTTGTGAGCAGTGTGTGACGGCAACGGCTCGCACATCATGGCGGCGGTCCCGTCTGTTCGACCTTATCAATGCCGTCGCCACACCAACCCGAAGCGTGAGCGAGGATGCGTGGCTTCCCGTCCTCGCTCACGCTTCGGGTTGGTGTGGGCCAGCCCCTCCAACGGTTTTTCGCCCTCACTTCAAGGCCACTCACCGAGACCACGCGATGCTGCCCGGGTTGTATACCGCCGCGACGGCACTCGATGCCTTCCAGACGAAGCTCGATGCGTCGGCCAACAACTTGGCCAACGTCAACACGACTTCGTTCAAGCGGAGCATCGTCGAGTTTCAAGACCTGCTTTATGCCGGCCCGAACAATCTTCAAGTTGGACGCGGGGTGCGTGTCTCCGACATCTCGCTCCGCGACTTCGATCAAGGCCCCGCGGTCCTGACCGGAAAGGATCTGGACCTGCTCATCGACGGCAAAGGGTTCTTCGCCGTGCAAGCCATTGATGGCACGACCCAGTACACGCGCGACGGGGCATTTCGTCGCGACTCGACCGGCCGGATGGTGACGGACGACGGATCGATTCTCCAACCGCCAATCACGTTCCCACTCGACACGATTGCCACGACGATCGACGGCAGCGGAGTGGTGTCCGTTCTAACCGGCTCTTCACCCACGACGCCGGTGGTTCTCGGTCAGATCAAGGTGGCCCGCTTCTCCAATCCGGCGGGACTGCGCAGCGAAGCGGGGAACCGCTACAGCGAAACCGGCGCTTCCGGACTACCCATCACTGCGGTCCCCGGAACCAACGCCGCTGGCGAGTTGAAGCAACGCACCTTGGAGCAGTCCAACGTCGATGTCACCACAGAACTGACGACTCTCATTGCGGCGCAACGCGCCTACGGAGTCAACTCCCGGGTCATCCGCGCGTCCGACCAACTGATCTCATCGGCGCTCGACACCATCCGCTGATGCCGCCGCCAATTGGTGGTAGCCCTGTCGCTCCGCGACAGGAAGCGGGAACACACGAGTGGAGTTTGCCGTTGATTGGAGGTGACTCGGCAAATCAACGCCCCCCTGCTGATCGCGCCTCCTGTCGCGGAGCGACAGGGCTACCTTCTCAGAATCGCTTGCCCCGCAGTGTTTCGCTGGGGACCACCAATTGACGACTGCACTCGACGACGCCCCGCTCACCTCACAGCCAGCCATCCACCGCCCGCAGCACGTCGCCGTCAGTCGGAGCATTCGACGTGAGAACCGGACGCAGCGGGATTGGAACCTCATCCATGCGGTAGGCCGTGCCATGACAGTGGACTCCATATACCGCCGTCGTGATCCGGACGGTCGGTTCGATGGGGCAGTCCGCTTGTGCGTGATCGAGCAGGATCGTGGGAACCGATCGCAGATGCTCCAACGCGGTGGGCGAAAAGGTTGAGACGCGCGCCGAGCCAATCAACACCACGGCATCCGCCTCGCGCCGAGCCAACAGATCGCCCGCTGAGAACTCACCGGGGTTGTAACGCGGGTAACCGCGCGCCAGGTTGACGCTGAACGGGTAGCCGGTCTGCCAGCACAGCACGCTGTCGGCCCCCGTCACGTCCCCCATGACGCGCATCCGCCGCGCATGGAACCGCGTGAACAGATTGAGGTCGATGACGAGTCTCAGCAGCGCTTCAACGTTCCGATTTCCGAGCGGCAAGCGGGCGACACCGTAACCGAAAAAAATCACTCCGCACCGGCACGACTTCATTCGTTCTGCCAGCCGCCTCAGATCGTCAAGCGGCAGTCCCATGTTCGCGTTCGGTGCCGGTTCGATCCCACGCAAGAGGCCGCGCAGCGTCCAAAAGGCGTCCAGATCGCGGCCCTCTTCGATCGGCAGGAACCAGTCGGCGAGTTCCGCCGTGGCCGTGCGTTTCGTATCCACGACGACCAACGTCCGGTCGGCTCGACCGCGCGGAATGTGTAGGCCAGTCGGCTCGATCGAGTACCGCTCCATGTGCCGCGGATGCGACTCGACCGGATCGGAACCCCAGTAAATGACGAGGTCCGCACGGTTACGAATCTCACCCAGCGTGCAGGTCGATTCTCCCGACTCCTGCATGGCGAGGATCGACGGTGCGTGCCCTTCCGATGCGGTCGAATCAATCGTCGCGCCGAGTCGATCGGCCAGCGCGACCGCCGCACGCTGTCCCTCCGTGCTGCTCCGGGACAAGCCATAGATCAGCGGCGCACGAGCATCACGCAAAATGTCGGCCGCCGCGTGCGCCGCTTCGTTCCACGAGACCTCCTTGCCTCGAACCGTCGCCTCGGGAACCTCGACCGCGTTCTGACCGAGCAGCCACGGCTCAGCCAACCGGCACGCCCGCTCCGCTCGCACAATCCGATTGCCGCGCACGGTGATCTTCAAATCGTCGCACACACACGCGCAGACCGTACACGCCACGTCTTCAATGACGCGATCTTCGTCCGCAGCGGGCGTTGCCGTGTTGAGTCTGTTCGCGGTCATGCGTGGGCTGCCGTTCCATTGGGAGTACGGGGGTGTGACGATTAGGTGTCAGGCTTCTCTGACCTTAGGCTTTGTTTTGAAACTCACCCCACCGGGCTTGCCCCGGTGGAATCAGGTTTTTGCACTACTCGGCATCACCGAGATTATGGAGTAGTGCAGAGACCCGTAAACCACCCCGACAAGCGGGATGGGGTTTCAAAACAGAGCCTAGTTTCAGTCGCGAACGGCTGTTGTTTGCAGTGTCTCGGACGCTTTGAGCGTCCGGGACACTCTTTCGCAACTCAATCATCACCAGTTCGCATTGGGACCAGCCGGAACGGAGATGTGCAAACTTGGGAGCAGTCCCGAACGCGAGCCGCGCGTCGGACCCTGCGAGGCAATGTCGTCGAGAGCCGTGTCAAATTCGAGACGTGTCCGCGCCTCTTGCAGTTGGTTTCTCAAGCTGGCTGAGACACACATCGCCTTCAAATACCAATGCGCCATCTTGCGGAACGACGTGATCGCCCGCTCGATCCCGCGCTGCTCGACGGCGTACTCGAACTGACGCTTCAACAGCACGAGGCGATCATCGAACGTCCCTGCGGGCGAGTACTCTCCCGTCGCCTCCCATTCGACGAACTGTCGGAACAGCCACGGATTGGCCAACGCACCGCGTCCCATCGAGATCGCATGGCACCCGGTTTCCGCAAACATCCGCGCACCCTCTTCGACCGTGCGAATGTCGCCGTTGCCGATGACCGGGATCCGCTCGACCGCTTCCACCACCTTGCGAATCCCCGTCCGATCGACCACCCCGCTGAAGCCCTGCTCCCGTGTCCGACCATGAATGGCGACGGCCGCCACGCCGACTTGCTCGAACTCACGGGCAAACGTGGGAGCTGTCAGTTGCGTGCTGTCCCAACCGAGTCTCATCTTCACGGTGACCGGGATCTTGACCGACTCAACCACCGCCCGCGCGAGATCAATCGTGCGATCGGCCTGGCACATCAGGCTCGCACCGGCCCCCACCTTCGTGATGCGACTGACCGGACAACCCATGTTGATATCGACTGAATCGACGCCGCGCGCCTCCAGTAACTGAGCCGCATCCCGCATGATGACGGGATCGCCGCCAAAGATTTGCACCGCGAAGGGCCGATCCGCCGGGCAGGTCTCGATCAGTTGCAGCGTCTTCGGACTGCCGTCGAGCAACCCGCGCGCGTTCACCAAATCAGTCGTCGCCAATCCGACGCCGCCCAACTCACGCACGATCCGGCGAAACGGCAGGTTCGTGTACCCGGCCAAGGGCGAAAGCAGATACCGCGATTCCAGCTTCAAACCGCCGTAATGGAGCGGCGGCAGGCTCAGAAGTCGTGTGCGGACGGTGGGAGTCGATTCAGAAAGGACGGGCATGTGGGGAGAGTTCGCAATCCATAGAAGTCGTGTCAGTGAGACCCACTCTAGCGGAGGCGGCGGCAGAAATGAACATTTGGCGGCGTTGGCTTTGCGGAGCAGGGTTCGCTTGCTATCTTCTGCCCCCTCATTCCTCGACCCGCAGGCCGAACCGGGCCGCATGAACCTCAGATTCAGATGGAAGACGATTCACGATGAAAGAAAAGCACCTGACGACCAAACAGAAACGAGATCGACGCTGGAAGATCAAGCGCCGAAAACTGCGCCGCGCCAAGACCGGCATGTGAGCGGCCCCCATCGGAGTGACCTCGCTTTGGAACAAGTTTCCTGAAGGTGAGGCGGTCCATGCTGGGGCTTCAGAACATCGCTGCCTCAAACGAACAAAGCCTGTCCTTGTGACAGGCTTTGTTCGTTTAGTGCAGCGATGGCGACACGATCTCGCGCGCTGTCAGCCCCAAACCGATCGCGATGATGCGGCCCGTCGAGGCCCCGGCGATGAGATCAAAGTGATCGACACACCGCTTCCCCGTCGCCTCCTCCAAAGCCGCCAACGCCGACGCACGGAACGTCCCGTTGATCCCCCGCCATCCAGACTGAGAATGCGAAACACGAGTTGGTCTCCAAGATCGCGTCACGATCAAGGCCAGCCGCTCACGAATGTGCCCGTGTGGCAATGGTCGGCGCTTCGCTGCCCACTGGTGTTGCGGCTTCCGTTCTCGGCTGCTGGGGGCGGACGAAGACGCCCGACCCCAGCCATCCCGCCCAAGCAGGACGAGAATTCTTGCTGGATACCAATTCGTCGTACTGCGTGTGGAGTCGGCGACGGTGGACAATGGTAACTGTGAAATATGCGACCGATCGAATCGCTGCTGCTGGGCATCCCGTTTGAGATGTGAGCGGGCTTCGCGTAGGGTGTCGTAAACATTTGGCGGGGCGCACTGCCTTGACGAGCTTCGGCGGGATTGGTGCCTCTCGAAGACTCGACCCGGCAGACGTGGCTTCGCCGTAGTGCGAACACTTCGCGTTCACACCTCATGGAAAGCCTTGCGAATGCCGACGCTCGATTGGATTGGGAAGCAGGCGGTGCGGAACCATCATCGCGAGGTTCCGTATCGGCTGCTCAAGTGCGACAAGGCGTTGTCGGTGGGCGATCCCGGTAGCGGGAATCTGGTGGTGCAGGGAGACAACCTGGTCGCGTTGAAGGCGCTGCTGCCGTACTACGCCGGGCAGGTGAAGTGCATCTACATCGACCCGCCGTACAACACGGGAAACGAAGGCTGGGTCTACAACGACGCGACGAACAGTCCCGAGATTCGGCAGTGGCTGGGCCGAGTCGTCGGGGCCGAGGCCGAAGACCTGTCCCGCCACGACAAATGGCTCTGCATGATGTACCCGCGCCTGCAATTGCTCAGACAGTTCCTGAGCGATGATGGTGCGATCTTCGTCAGCATCGACGACAACGCTGTCGGCTATCTCCGTCTACTCATGGACGAGGTGTTTGGACCACTCAACTTCATCGCCACCGTTGCTTGGCAGAAACGCTATTCACGCGAGAACCGGTCGGCGATTGGTGACGCTCACGAGTACGTTCTCGTCTATGCTCGCAATCCCGAACGATTCAAGGAGACTCGTCATCGGATTCCCATGAATGCCAAGCAAGCTAAGGTCTACAAGAATGCAAATAATCACCCTGATGGTCCTTGGCGTGTAATTCCGATGACCGCTCAAGGCTATCGGCCGAATCAGATGTATCCAATCACCACTGACTCCGGCAAAGTGGTTCGTCCGTCCGATGGTCGTTGCTGGAGCATGATCGAACCGGAGTTTGAGAAGCTCCGACAAGCCAAGCGAATCTCGTTCGGCAAACGTGGCGATTCTGCTCCCGGCGTAATTCGCTTCCTTTCCGAAGTTGAAGGTCTTGTCCCGTGGACATGGTGGCCGCATGAGGAAGTTGGACACACCGATGAAGCCAAGAAAGAGATTCGCACCTTGCTTGGAACGAGTGACGCTTTCGACACGCCGAAGCCAGTCCGCTTGTTGACTCGTGTCCTTCAAATCGCCAGCGATAAGGACTCACTCATTCTCGACTCCTTTGCTGGCAGCGGAACGACCGGGCACGCCGTTCTTGACTTGAACCGCCAAGACGGAGGCTCGCGCCGGTTCATCCTCATCGAGATGGAAGAGGCCGTGTGCCGCGATGTCACCACCCAACGCTTGACGCGCGTCCTGCAAGATGACGCTGCGCGGCAACCGGGGGGGGGGGGGGCAAGATACGTCGTCGCCCTTTCCCGCCTCGCCGTCTGAACCCGGCTTCCGTTTTTGCACGCTGGGCGAGCCGCTGTTCGACGAGACTGGCAACATTCGGTCGCATGTCACGTTCTCGGACCTCGCCGCGCACGTCTTCTTCACCGAGACCGGTGAGCCGATCCCGCAGCGCGCGACCGGCAAGACGCCGCTCATCGGCGTCTGTCAGGGGATTGCCTACTACCTGCTCTTCAACGGCGTGCTTGGCGACCGTCGTCCCGATGGCGGCAACGTGTTGACCAGCGCGGTCCTCGATTCGCTGCCGCCGCACGCTGGCCCGCGCATCGTCTACGGCGAAGGCTGTCGCCTTGGCTCACCCCGCCTGCAACGCGCGGGGATCGTCTTCAAGCAAGTCCCCTACCAAATCAAGGTGAGCTGACGATGCTCGAACTGCGCAACTATCAGCAACTCACGTTGGACTCGCTCGAACGGTTCCTGCATCGCGCGGGCGAGGCTACGGTCGGCCCATCGGGCGCATTTGAGGAAGAGACCGCGCGCCCGCCGGATGGGAAGCCGCGACGATATCTCACGGTCCCGCAGTTGCCCGAGTTGCCCTACGTCTGCCTGCGCGTTCCGACCGGCGGCGGCAAGACGTTGATGGCCTGCCACGCGCTGGGGATCGCGGCCAACAAACTCTTGCACAATGAGCGTGTCGTCTGCTTGTGGCTGGTGCCGACGAATACCATTCGCGAACAAACGCTCACCGCGCTGCGCGACCGGAAGCATTCGTATCGACAGGCTCTCGCCAGTCGGTTCGCCGGTCCCGTGACCGTGCTCGACCTGACCGAAGCGCTGTAC
The DNA here is from genome assembly GCA_043721755.1 of Schlesneria sp. Lineage (GTDB taxonomy): Bacteria > Planctomycetota > Planctomycetia > Planctomycetales > Planctomycetaceae > Schlesneria. Next base: position 5,464 of record JAYSQC010000241.1, on the reverse strand, counting down.
GTGCAAGCGGGCACAATGGCGGGCGAGACGTGCGTCATCGTCTCGACACTCGCCGCGCTGCGGGTCGAAGAGACGGAAGGCCGCAAGGTCTACGAAACGAACGGTGCGTTGCAGCATCATTTCAGCGGACTGACTGCCGAACAAGACGCGGTACTCGAACGGAACGACGACGGTACGCGGGCCTGTTCGCTGGCCAACGTCCTGCGACTGCATGCTCCCATCGTCATCATGGATGAGGCTCACAACGCCCGGACCCCGCTGTCGTTCGACACGCTGGCACGGTTTCGGCCGAGTTGCATCATCGAGTTCACGGCCACTCCCGAAACGACGCACGATCCCAGCAAACAGCAGTTTGCGAGCAACGTGCTGTGCCACGTCTCGGCCCTCGAACTGAAGGCCGAGCAGATGGTCAAGCTGCCGATCAAGCTGCAAGCGGACCTCGGCTGGCCCGGTGTCGTGGCCGAGGCGCTCGCGTGTCGGCAGCGTTTGGAAGAAATCGCTCGCGAGGAAGAGCAGCAGACCGGCGAGTACATCCGCCCGATCGCGCTGTTGCAGGCTCAGGCCAAGAGCAGCACCAAGGAAACGATCACAGTCGAAGTCTTGAAGCAGCGGCTGCTGGACGACTTCAAAATCCCCGAAGAGCAGATCGCCATCGCAACCGGATCGACTCGCGAGTTGGAGAACGTCGATCTGTTCGACCGCGCGTGTCCGATCAAGTTCATCATCACGGTGCAGGCGTTGAAGGAAGGCTGGGATTGTTCGTTCGCCTATGTGCTCTGTTCTGTGGCCGAGATTTCATCGGCCAAGGCGGTCGAACAGATTCTCGGCCGCATTTTGCGACTGCCTCACGCCAGGACGAAGCTGCACGAAGAACTGAACTGCTCGTATGCGTTCGCGACGAAGACGTTCGATGCCGTGGCGAGAACGCTGACGGATGCACTCGTCGAGAACGGTTTCGAGCGGCTCGAAGCCAAGCAACTCGTGACCCACTTCGACGCTCCCGAACCGACTCTCTTCCCGTTGGCCGGACTGTTCGACGAGGTTTCCGAAGTTGTGTCCGAGCCTCCGAATCTCGCCAAGCTGGACGACAATCTGCGGCAGCGCGTCAGCTTCGACGAAGCCTCGGGAACGATCACCGTGGCCGGGCCGGTGACAACGGCCGATGAGAAGCAACTGACGGCGTGCTTCAAGACACCCGCCGCGAAAGAGGCCGTCCAACGCTTGGCGATTGCAGCACGGCGGGCACCAAACCGCCCCACCGTCGCGCCGCGTCTATCCGTGCCGCAGTTAGCCATCCGCCGCAACGGCCAACTTGAACTGTTCGACGAGTCGCATGTTCTCGATGCGCCCTGGAAGCTTTCCACCTGTGATGTCGAGTTGTCGGAGACCGACTTCCCGTCCGACGCGGCAGCGGGAACAGCGGGAGAAGTGGACGTGACGGCTCGCGGACGAATGGAGTATTCGTTCGTCGGTCGGATGCGTCGGCAGTTGCAGCTTGTCGGTATCGAACCCGGTTGGGACGTGCATGGGCTGACGAACTGGTTTGATCGACAGATTCCTCATCCCGACATCACTCGCACAGAAGCGACGCTGTTCATCCATCGGGCGCTGTCTCGCTTGATCGAGACCCGGCGGCTGACGGTCGAACAACTCGCACAGCAGAAGTACCGTCTGCGAGACGTGCTGGCCGCGAAGATCGAAACGCATCGCAGCCAACAATCGAAGCGGGAGTACGAACGACTGCTCTTCGGCGACAGTCGCGACGAAATCACGGTCGATCCGTCGTTCTGCTTCCATTTCGAGGAAGGTCGTTACGCCGCGAACTCGATCTACGACGGACCCTATCGCTTCCGGAAACATCTCTTCCCACAAGTGGGCGAACTGAAGCCGGAGGGTGAAGAGTTCGAGTGTGCGGCCTTCCTCGATCAATTGCCCGAGGTCAGCTATTGGGTTCGCAACTTGGAACGCAGGCCCACATCATCGTTCTGGCTGCAAACGGCGACCGACCGGTTCTACCCCGATTTCGTGGCGATCTTGAAGGATGGCCGGATTCTGGTTGTTGAGAGCAAAGGCTCGGATCGGTGGAGCAACGACGACTCGAAGGAAAAGCGAACGCTCGGCGAATTGTGGTCGAGCCGCAGCGATGGCAAATGCCTCTTCGTCATGCCCAACGGGCCGGATTGGAAGGCCATTACGGCGGCTGTTCGTGGATGAGAACGAGACCCTACAGCGGCATCGGTCGCGATGCTGGTGTTCTCATTGGAGTGCTTCAGTGCAGAGGAATCGGCGAAGTGGTACGTCGAAATCAAAGATCATCACGATTCGACCAAGCGGATCGGTTGTGACCCGACCTTTGCCTTGGTGCGGCATGATTGTGTTCCTCGTCGTGACCCAAAGGAGAGTCTCGCAACATCTTGCGGCGACGGTGAGATGCGTTGAGGTGCGCGGCGGGTCGGTAATTGACAGCCATCAGTTTCCGCCTGTATAACCCGATGCCGATTCATCGCAAATGCCGATGAAGGCTTGTGCATTCACTGCCCGACCGGCTCCCGCCGACGCCCGCTTACGCCCAGATAGGTTCATCGCCTGCCTGTGGCTCCCGCCAAAACACTTTCGTTCCGGAGGTCGTTTCGATGTTCTCAATTCAAGGTCAGTACGGCAAAGACACCTGCGATGGTTTCGGACGCCGCGAACTTCTCCGAGTTGGCGGAGCTTCGCTCTTGGGGCTGTCTCTCCCACAAATGTTGAAAATGGAACAAGCCAACGCAGCGGAAGACGCTCGCTACGGCGGCGTTGGATTCGGGAAGGCCAAGCATGTCATCCTCGTCTACTTGCAAGGTGGGCCAAGCCATCTCGATCTTTGGGATCCGAAGACCGATGTCCCCGACAATGTTCGGAGCGTGTTCAAGCCAATCGACACGAAGTTGCCGGGCGTTCAATTCACGGAATTGATGCCCAAGCTGGCTCAACAGATCGACAAGACAACGCTTTTGCGAGCGGTCAGCTACACGCCCAACGGCTTGTTCAACCACACGGCCGCCATCTATCAAATGATGACCGGCTATACGGCTGACAAAGTGAGTCCCTCCGGCCAGCTTGAGCCACCCAGCCCGAAGGACTTCCCGAACTGGGGCTGCCACATTGTGAAGGCCAAGCCCACGACTGTGCCAATGTTGCCGCACGTCACGATGCCGCGACCTTTGCAAGAGAGCAACGTGATCGGCAAGGGAGGCAACGCCGGTTTCATGGGTCGAGCCTTCGATCCGTACATGTTGTTTCCCGTCGGTGACGACATGGACATGGCCAAGATGGATCGCCTGAAGGTGGACGATCTGCAACTTCGTCCCGAGATTCCTCAGGAACGATTGGCCCGTCGCGCTCACTTGCGTGACACGGTCAACGCCAGCCTGAACGATCTCGAAAAGTCGGTTAGCAAGTACGCGCTTGATGAGTACTACGGCAAGGCTCTGTCGCTCGTGCTATCAGGCAAGGCCCGTGAGGCCTTCAATCTCTCGGCCGAATCTCCTGAGACGCGCGAGATGTACGGCAACAACACGTTCGGCCAAAGCTGTCTGCTGGCTCGCCGCCTGATCGAAGCGGGGACGCGCGTCGTGCAGGTCAACTGGCCGAAGGTCGCGAACTCCGACAATCACTCATTTGACGTTCACACCGGTCTCTCGACTCGCATGAAAAACCAGTCGGCACCAATGCTCGACGCCGGTCTCTCGGGCTTGATCGCCGATCTCGACCAGCGCGGCTTGTTGAAAGACACCCTCGTGCTGGCGATCGGCGAGTTCGGGCGCAGCCCCAAACGTGGAGTCAGCACATCGGGGAACGGCAACTCGGACGACGGTCGCGATCACTGGCCTTACTGCTACACGGGCCTGATCGCGGGAGCTGGCGTGAAGCGCGGCCTCGTCTGGGGCAAGTCGGATCAGACCGCTTCGGCACCTGTTGAGAACCCCGTTCATCCAATCGAATTGCTCGCCACGATCTACCACAGCGTTGGCATGAACCCGCGCCGCATGGTCTTCAATCACCTCAATCAACCGCGCGAGATGGTGGGTGCCGACGCCGTGACGGGGATCCTGTCCTGAGTCCTTCCTGATCGGAGAATCGTTCGCGTCCTCAAGACGAAAGTTGGCCCGGCGGCTTCAAGCTGCCGGGCCAATTTTTTTGCTCGTCCGAAGCTGCGGATTCGAGTTAATACCTCGCGCGGTCGGTAATGAGACATCTGAGCGGGGCGGCGTAAGCCCCCCGGTTCTTGGGCGTTAGCCCGCATGATTCATGGGGAACCACGGAAAACACGGAAGCTTACGGAAAGAAAGGAGTTGTCGCATGGCGCTGATTTACAGAGTGTTTGGTGTGTGCGAGAGAACTCATAGATCGCAACTCCTGACTCCGCCTTCCTTCCGTGCATTTCCGTGTTTTCCGTGGTGAATAATCCGGGTTAGCCCTTACGCTGGAAGAACCGGGGGGCTTACGCCGCCCCGCTCGGAAATGTCTCACTTTGTCCCGCGTGAGGTATAAACCGAAGACGGGTGAAGATGGCACATTTCACACTAACCCGAAGCGTGAGCGAGGATGTGAGTTGCGTTCCTCGCTCACGCTTCGGGTTAGTGTCAGCTTCTCCCGCGTGAGGTATAGACGACGTGGATTTGGCGATTGATACTGCCGCGAATCTCAGCCTTGCTTCCCAAACACCGATGCAAAGTCTTTCTTGATCGCAGCGACGCCCGCCACAACGAGCCTCGTATCGTTGGCGGGTGAGACCATGCGGCAGCCCTTACTGACCAGCATCTCGGCATGTTGAGGATTGAACGCGACGGCCGCCCACGTCTTGCCCGCGTTGCGACACGCCGCCGCCACGCGGTCGATCGCGGCCAAACACTTCTCGTCGAAGAACTGCCCCGTCACACCGAGGCTTTGGCTGAGGTCGGCTGGCCCAACGAACAGTGCATCCACTCCGTCAATGGCCGCGATCGCCTCGCACTCTTCCACCGATTGCAGCGTCTCGATCTGGATGAGGACCAGCGAATCCTCATTGGCTCGGAGAGCGAATTCTGCGGCAGGGACCATCGTGAATTTGGCGTCCCAACCGCCGGTGTTCAGCCCACGGCAACCGCGCGGCGCAAACTTGGACCATCTAACAAACTCTTCCGCCTGCTGCGCGGTGAAAATCTGAGCCGCCATCACGCCGCTCGATCCCGCTTCGAGGCAGCGTGTCACGATGGCATAGTCGGTCGGAGCGACCCGGCAAAACGTGTCGAGACCGTGGCCGCGAGCCACCGCCGTCGCGATTTCGAGATCGTTGATCGTCAAGCCGGTGTGTTCAAAATCAAACCACAACCCATGGAACCCACCGCTCAGCCCGATGATGTTGACGAGGTTGTGGTGCCAGACGCGACCGACGCCGCAAATCATTGCGGTTTCGCCAGCGGCCAGACGATGCTTGAGTGTTCGC
>JAYSQC010000240.1:0-7282 GCA_043721755.1 Schlesneria sp. | reverse complement strand
CGATGTTCACAAGTCCTTCAAGCGTGGGAGTGAAGTCGTCGATGTGCTGAACGGTCTGAATCTGGACGTGCAGCGGGGCGAGTTCGTTGGACTGATGGGGCCGTCTGGTTCAGGAAAAACCACGCTGCTCAACCTGATCGCCGGGCTGGACCGTCCGACGCAGGGCGAGGTCGTGGTCATGGGCCAGACGATTTCCAACATGACCGAGGGACAGCTTGCCAGTTGGCGCACCCGCAACATCGGCTTTGTGTTTCAGTTTTACCATCTGCTTCCCGTGCTGACGGCCTTCCGCAATGTTGAGCTTCCACTATTGCTGTTGCCTCTGTCCGCCAGTCAGCGCCGGCAGCAAGTTTCCAATGCACTCGACATCGTCGGGTTGTCGGATCGCATTCATCACCGACCCGGCCAGTTATCGGGTGGCCAACAGCAGCGCGTCGGCATCGCGCGGGCCATCGTCACCGACCCGGCATTGATTGTTGCCGACGAACCGACTGGAGACCTTGATGCCAAGTCGGCGGATGAGATTCTGAATCTGTTGGGCGAGCTGAAGAAGACGCTCAATAAAACGATCGTGATGGTGACGCATGACCCCGACGCCGCCGCGCGAGCCGACCGCGTGGTTCACCTCGAAAAGGGACGGTTGGCGTCACCATTGGCGAAGTGACTCGGAGGCCGTTCATCAAGAAAAAAACCTCACCCTAACCCTTTCCCCCGAAGACGGGGGCGAGGGGACAAGCGGAAGCCACTCAACGTCTTCTCCGCCCCTCGTCCCTCCGCCCTCGTCCCTCAGCCAACTCTTCGTCGTCGGTCGCGACCAGATCACCCGCTTGCACGATCTCAACCACGATGGCGAGGCCGACTACTACGAGAACTTCAACAACGACGCTCATGTGACGATGAACGGCCACGAGTACGTCGCGTGTCTCGAAGCCGATCGCGCGGGGAACCTGTACTTCGTCAAAGGGAACTGCGATTCGCAGACGCCTCACGACGGCAGCCTGCTGCGTGTCAGTGCCGATGGCTCGAAGCTGGATGTCTTCGCGACCGGCTTCCGCAACCCGAACGGGATGAGCATCGGCCCGAATGACGAGATCACCGTCGCGCCGCAAGAGGGCGAGTGGACACCCGCCTCGGCCGTGTTCGACGTGCGCGAGGGAGGCTTCTACGGGATGATGCCGTCGCACCATCAAGCCACTCCGCCGACCGACTTCATCCGCCCCATCTGCTGGTTCTCGCGCCGAGACGACAACAGTTGCGGAGGCCAAGTCTGGACCACGAGCGACCGCTTCGGCCCACTCTCCAACCAGTTGCTGCACCTGTCGTATGGACAGTGCAAGTTGCGGCTGGTGCTGCGGGAGGACGAATCCGATGGGACGAATACGACTGAGGGAGCGAATGATCGGACACGCGGGAATTCAAAAGCCAACGTCTCGTCGGTGTCGTCTGAGTTTTCTCTGAGCGGGGGACGTGAGTCCCCCGGTTCTTCGGGCGTCAGCCCTTCGGCTCGCCTTTCGGAGCGGGGCGGCGTCAGCCCCCTGGCTCTTCGTGAGGAAGAAGGGCTAACGCCCAAGAACCGGGGGGCTAACGCCGCCCCGCTCCGAAAGCCGCCGGCGGGTTCCTCGAATGGCGGCTCCGTCGAACTGCCACTGACGTTCGCCTCGGGCATCCATCGCGGACGAATGAATCCAAAAGATGGCCAGCTTTACCTGACGGGCCTCAAGGGCTGGGTCTCGAGCGCGGTCAACGACGGTTGTTTTCAGCGTGTCCGCTACGTGGGCGTCAATTCTCTTCCTCCCTCCCCTCGGCGGGGAGGGCCGGGGAGGGGGGAAGATGAAGTGTCAGGCATCGATTCTCAATCATCCCCCCTCCCTAACCCTCCCCACCGAGGGGAGAGAACAGAACTAGAACACCTCACCATTCCCCTCGCGATGCAGACCTACCGCAACGGCATCGCTCTCACGTTCACCGGCGAACTCGACCGTGAGGCGGCCGAAGACCCGAGCAGCTATCAACTCGAAGCTTGGAACTACAAGTGGTCGGCCGCGTATGGCTCGCCCGAATACAAGCCCTCCGCGCCGGGACAGGTCGGGCGCGATGAGATCGAACCGAAATCGGCGACGCTGCTCGAAGATGGCCGCACCGTCTTCATCGAGCTTCCCGACCTCAAGCCCGTCGATCAGTTGGCGGTGAGCTACACGTTGCTGACCAAGACCGTGAAAGCCCCCTCACCCCCGGCCCCGCTCCCGACCACCGATGCGGCAGTGTTCGAGCCGGGGCGAGGGGAGATCGAACAAACGGTGACTCTCACTTTGAACTCGATCCCCGACCTAGCGATGCCAGAAGACAAACTGCATCGTCCCAAGCCGTCGGTCCAGCCCATGGGAACGCTGGGTGAGGGAATCAGCGTTCAGTCGGACCTCTTGAATGACGTGCAAGGCCACCGGATGTTCGCATGGTCGATTCCCGCCGACAAACTTTCGATGACGCCTCGTGTCGAGTCGCGCATCGTGCGAGCAGCGGCTTGGCTGCGAGTCCCCTCAACGGGCGAGTATCGGTTCTTTCGCGAAGGGACGGGAACAGCGACGGTGGCCTTTCATGGAAGCAAGGATGTCACTCAGCCGTTGTCAGATAAAACGCCGGTCTCGGTGCGACTGAAGCGTGGTCTGAACGAGATCGCCATTCAATACGAGCAGCCGCGCGAGGGAGATGCCCGCTTCCGACTGATGTGGGAATCACCCCGCTTCCCGCGCGAGGCCGTTCCCGCGACGAGCCTGTTTCGTCGATATCGTCTTAACAGCGTGGGGGCTTCAATGTGGAATTACTTGTCGATGGGACAGATTGTTTTCCAGAGGCACAACTGCACGCGGTGCCACGCCTCGTCCGCTGCCGAGCGAGTGGAAGGCTTTCGCAAATCAACGCCGTTCGCGTTGCGAGGGGCACCGCGTCTCGATGAGGCGGGCCGCCGGTTCTCGTCCGCGTGGCTGGCCAACTGGCTCCTCGATCCGACGCAACTCAAACAGGACAGTGTGATGCCGAAGCTCATCCCGGACGATGAGCCTCAGACGGCCGTCGATCTCGCCGCGTATCTCGGTTCGCTCGTCGAAGCGACATCGCCGGTTGTTCCGATCTCGCCGCAATCAGGCGACAACGAGGAATCCGCGCGGCGCGGGAGCGACCTCTACGAGAAACTCGGCTGCATCGCGTGCCACACGTTTACGGAACCGGGGCGCGATGACGAATGGCAGCGTGTGTCGCTCCACTTCACGAAGGCGAAGCTCCAGCCCGAGGCACTCGAACGCTTCCTGCTCGCCCCACAGCGGCATCACGCGACGAGTTTCATGCCCGACTTCCGGCTCACCGACGACGAGGCATCTTCGTTGGCGACGTTCATTCGTCAGAAGTCGCTTGGCAAAGTGAGTGAACTCGCGGGGACCCAGCCCGGCAACGTCGAGCGAGGCCGGCGCGCGTTCGAGCAGTTGCGGTGTGGCCAATGCCACACAATGCGGCCCGACGACAAACTCCCGCCAGCACACTTGGCCACTGTCTTTCGTGAAACAACGCAGCGCGGATGCCTCGCCTCCGCAGCCAACACCAACCCGAAGCGTGAGCGAGGAATCCCCAACCCACCGCGCTTCGCCTTCCGCGACGAAACACGCGAGGCACTCCTGAGCTTCCTCACACTGATGGCCGATGCGGACAAGATCGAAGCGGCACCGTCCAACCTCGTTGCCTACGCCCTCTCAGAATCCATGACCTCGCTCCGCTGTAATGCCTGTCACGCTCGCGACGAGGCGCGATCGCTCTGGCCCGAGATCGTGGCCGAGGAGGGATCGGGCCGCGCGGTCGAGGCTGTTCCGCAACTGACGTGGGTCGGCGAGAAGCTGCAAGGGCCGTGGATCGAGAAGCTGCTGAAGGGGGAACTCGGCGGGAGCCTCGACCGTAGGATGGGCACTCCTGCCCGTCCGCTTGATGTGAATGCGAACGGTTCGAGTGAGCGTGATGAAGAGAAGAATGAAGAGCGGACGGGCAGGAGTGCCCATCCTACGGCTCGATCTACGAAGCCGAGGCCGTGGCTGACGGCTCGGATGCCGAGCTTTCCCGCTTACGCGAGCCTCATCGCGCACGGCATGGCGGCTGAGCATGGCGTTCCGTTTGAGGAGCCGCGGCCGAAGGAACTGGATGCGGACCAGATCGAGATCGGCCGCCAGCTCACGCTGCGCGACGGAGGTCTCGATTGTCGGCAGTGTCATGGGATCGGCGAGGAACAGCCGCGCGGAGACGCCTCGACGCAGATTGCTCTCGGGATCAACTTCGCCCTCTCTCGCGAGCGGCTGCGACCCGAGTTCGCCCTGCGCCAGATGCTCGATCCCCCGCGCTACGACCTCGGTTCGAGAATGCCCCGCTTCGCCCCCGACCTCCGCACCACCGCCGCCAAGCACATCGAAGGGGGTGACGCGAGGAAACAGTTCGAGGCCCTCAAGCAGTTCATTTGGTCGGTGAGCGTGGGTGAGTGAAGCATCCGCTCAACTTTCTCGGCGTGTGCTGCCGAGTTCTCACCCACTGGCAAGCGACTACAATCCCGCCGCCATTCGGCTCGATGAACCGTCCACCTTTGCCGCGAGAACCCGATCCTTCCATGACACCCTACGATCCTCATCAATGGACCAGCCATCTCTTCGATATTGAAGGCTCGATGGTGCGTGAGATTCTGGGCCGAGTGATGACGTGCGTCATCTGGTCGGCCGTGGTGGTGGGGCTGTACCAGTACGGTCCCGATTGGTTCGACAATCTCGCGATTGCCGAGACGGCGCATGCGCTGATCGGGGCTTCGATGGGGTTGCTACTGGTCTTTCGGACGAACGCCTCCTACGACCGGTTCTGGGAGGGGCGCAAGCTGTGGGGCGGCATCGTCAATGAGTCACGGAACCTCGCGCGCCAGTCGGTCGTGTGGTTCACCGCCGATGCAGAGTTGGCTCGGCGAGTCGTCTGGTGGACGGTGGCCTATGCCCACAGCACGATGCACCGGCTGCGCGGCATCGCCGACATCGGTCCCGCGCGAGAACAGCTTCCCGCCGCCGATGTGGCCGAGGTGCTGCGAAGCGGACACGTTCCCCTCGCCGTCGCACGACGCCTCACCGAACTGATCACCGCCGCGCGAGACCGTCGCCTGATCGACGGGCATCAACTGCAAGCCCTCGATCAAAACGTGCAACTACTGATCGACTACTGCGGCGCGTGCGAGCGGATTCGATCCACGCCGCTCCCGTTCGCGTATGCCGTCCATCTCCGCCGGGCACTGATCGTCTATTGCTTCTCGCTGCCGCTGGCCCTCGTCCAAAAATACGGCTGGGAAACGGTGCCCGTGACGCTGATGATCGCCTACGTCCTGTTCGGCATCGAAGAAATCGGCGTCGAGATTGAAGACCCCTTCGGTTCCGACGTGAACGACCTGCCGCTGGAAAAGATCTGCGCGACGATCGAAGACAACTTGCGTGAGATCGCGGAGTCCGTCTGAGACGATCAACCACCTGTCGCGGCGAACAACCTGTTGAAAACAGCCTGTAGGACGGGCACTCTTGCCCGTCTTTCCGATGGAAAACCGACGGGCAAGAGTGCCCGTCCTACGTTTTTCAACGGGCGGCCAAGTGCGGTTCGACGAGCTGAGACCAGATCGCATAGCCCGCGTCGTTCATGTGCAGTTGGTCCTTGAGGAACAACTCGGGGCGAGGCATCCCGTTGTCACCCAACATCGGCGTCCAGACATCGACGAAGACTTGGTTCTTCCCTTTTGCGATCTCATCCCGAATGAGCCGGTTCGCGTCGAGACCTTTCTCTCGCAGCTTCCAGCGGCTGGGGCTGGGCTTGATCGACACGAAGACGATTTTCGTTTCAAGCAACGCGGTATGAACCTTGTCGCGGAAGGCACGATAGTCAGTGAAGACTTTTTCCGGCGACTTGCCCGCGTTGAGATCGTTGTCACCCGCATAGATCACGACGACGCGCGGCTTGTACGCGATGACGATTCGCTCGGCGTACTTCACCGAGTCACTCAACTGCGATCCACCGAAGCCACGATTCACACAAGCGTGCTTCGGAAAGCTGGCATCGAGCTTCCACAACCGGATGCTGGAACTGCCCACAAACACGTTGGCTGCTGATGCTGGAGGAGACTGTTGATCCTGAACTTCAAACGCCTTGATGGCCGCTTCCCAGCGATCGGCCTCTGGCAGCTTGGGCGTTTCTTGACTGCTCGCCACGCTCGTCAAGGCCAACACGCTCGCAACACACCAGATGACAACACTACGTCTGAGCATGATTCAACTCCCGCTTCGACGGACTTGGATTTAGAGCGCATTTCAAAACTAGCCCGCCGCGCAAGCGAGGGCTTCACCGTCATCGAAGGTCCAGCCCTCGCTTGCGCGGCGGGCTAGTTTACTTCGAGGCAAAAGCAGTTTTTTATGCGTTCTTGGGATGAGCGAGACCAAGGATGGCGTTCTCAGCGAGAATTCTCAAACCGACTCACTTCCCTTCTCGAAGTCTGCCGATATACTCCCGTCCCCCCAGTAATGGGGCACCCTGACGCGGGGTGGAGCAGCCCGGTAGCTCGCGAGGCTCATAACCTCGAGGTCGTAGGTTCAAATCCTGCCCCCGCCACTCAAAAGCCAGCCACTCACACGAGTGGCTGGCTTTTTTAGTTTCTGTCGTCGTGTCACCGGCCATATTCCACCCTAGCGCAAACGCGCAAACGCGGGCTTTGCGTCGATCAACTCGGCAGCCCTCGCTTGCGCGTCGAGCTGGTTGGTTTTGAACTCTCTCGACATCATCGCCCACTGAGCAGCGCTTCCCCGGTGACGGTCACAAGGAGCGCACCCGTCACAATCAGTGCGGCGAGCCAGCGGACGGGAGTGGCTTGAGGACCGAGGCCAAAACTGGCTCCGAGGCCGTGCCAAAGACGAAGTCCAACTGTGATCGTGATGGCTCCGAACAGCCACAGCATCCAGACGGGTGAGCCGTGTCTAAGCAAGTCGCCTGCGTCGCCGATTCGGTCGAAGGAGCCGACGGCCAGGTAGGCTCCGTTGGCGATCAGGCAGAATCCGGCGAAAAAACGGATCCAGAACTCGCCGGACCATTTCCAGGTGCGGGCGATCAGCCACAGGCAGATCGGAGCGAAGGATCCGAACAGCGGACCTGCCCAGCAGACCAGCAGCGGGTGCGGGTTCACATCGAGATCCGTGCGCGAGATGGTGAGCGGATGAAGGACCACGCGGCGCACGTCGCCTCC
>JAYSQC010000239.1:0-14296 GCA_043721755.1 Schlesneria sp. | reverse complement strand
TGGTCAGGTCGATTTGCCACTCGTCCCCCCTCCTTAACCCTCCCCGCCGAGGGGAGGGAACAAGCACGAAAGAAGGGAAGTTATTTTGAGCCAGTTCCTAAACAGTAAAAAGAACCCCTCACCCTAACCCTCTCCCCACAGAGCCGGGGCGAGGGGATAAGGCCAGCCACGGTCATGGCGGGCTGACGGCGATCACCGCCACGACGACGCGCTTGGCTCCGGCTCGCTTCAACATGCGCGCCACTTCGTGAGCGGTGGCTCCTGTTGTCAGGACATCGTCCACGACGAGCAGCGTTTGGCCGTGCAAGTTTATTCGTTTCGTCGTGCCGAACGCGCCGTGCTGTTGGATTCGCCGTTCGGCCGGTGAACTGCGGGCCTGCTTGGGGGTCCAACTTCGCTTGGCGAGAATACCGGTCGCTAGGTGGACCTTCAACCGGTGCGACAACTCGCGAGCGATCGTCTCGGCTGCGTACTGAGGTCGCGCGAGTCGCTTCAGCCAATGCTCGGGAACGGGGATGACCGCGTCGAAGGTTTGTGCCGTGAGAGCCTCACGCTGCGCGGTGACCAGTTCGCTCGCGAGTGCCCGCCCCATCAACGCACCCGTGGGACTCTTCGCCATCAAACAGGCGGCGCGGAGTTCATCGCGATACAGGCCGAGTCGAATCACTTGATCGAAGGCGAAGCGTTCACGAATGCACAGCGTGCATCCCTCACCCGAGCGTGTGTAAGGCCCGAGCGGCGTACCGCAGCGACGACAGGCATTCGTGATCGACGGTCTGAGCTTCGCGTGACAGTCGCCACAAAATGGAACGTGACCGCCCGTCGCACTTGATCCTGGCAGCGTGTCGTCGTCACACAACAAACAACGTGGCGGATAGATGAAGTCGAGCGCGGCACCAGTCAGCGCACGCCCTCCGCCGACGAGGGCTGAACCGAGTTGTTGAGCGAGAGTGAGATTCATCGGAGTCACCGAAAAATGGCGAGGCTCTTTTCCGAAGGGATTTAGATATGGACGCGAGCATATCGGTCGCTCAACTGTTCCTCCACCACGATGCGTGACGGCGTCGCAATGCGCAGCGCATCCGATATCCTCTCGCCTCGATCAGAAGTGATGCGCCCGCCAAAAGTAGCCTTCATCGCTCCGCGTGAAGAGAGCCGAACGCGGAATGACGCTGTTTCCCGCGTCTCTGGGTCGCGGGTGACTCGGCTGACTTCACGCGGAGCGATGAAGGCTACTTTTGTCGGTCACGTCAGAAATGGCGAAGTTTTTTTGAGGGATATCAGGCGAACATGCGGATCGTGATTGCAGGCGGCGGGCTGGCGGGATTGGCGGCGGCGGTCGCGTTGACCGAGCGCGGATTGCCGTGCGAGGTGCTGGAGTCACGTCCGCGACTCGGTGGGCGAGCCGGTTCGTTTCTCGATCCCGTTTCGGGAACGTCGATCGACAACTGCCAGCATGTGTCACTCGGGTGTTGCACGAACTTCCGTCACTTCTGCGAGACGAGCGGGCTGGCCGAGTTCTTCCGGCGCGAGGCGACACTGCACTTCATCGGCCCCGAGGGACGAGTCGATCGGTTCTCGGCCAGTTCGCTGCCCGCTCCGTTTCATCTGGCGGGAGCCTTCGCGCGGTTGAGCTATCTGACGTGGCACGACAAATTCTGGCTGGCTCGCGGATTGAAGGCTCTCGCCCGAGGAGTGACTGCCGAAGAACGACGGCTACCGTTTTCGGAATGGCTCGCGCGGCAGAGGCAGACACCCGCCGCGATCAGCCGCTTCTGGCAGGTCGTGTTGGTCAGTGCTCTCAGTGAGTCGCTCGATCGGATTGATGTCGAGCACGCGCGGAAGGTCTTCGTGGACACGTTCCTCGCACACCGCGACGGCTGGTTCGTGGAGATTCCGACGGTGCCGCTCGATGACTTGTATGGCGGACGATTGACCGATTGGCTGGTCTCGCGCGGGACCACGATCCGCCTGCAAGCGGCGGTCGAGCGGATCGAGATCGAAGCGGATCGCGTGAGTCGCGTGCGGCTGTCGTCGGGGGAGATCGTGGGCGGGGATGAGTTCATTCTCGCGTTACCGTTCTTTCGCGTGAGGTCGGTGCTGCCCGAATCACTCGCGACGCATCGTGCTCTGGCGGGAATCGAACGTTTGGAAGCGGCCCCCATTTCCAGCGTGCATCTCTGGTTTGACCGGCCGATCACCGAGTTGCCTCACGCGGTACTGGTCGATCGGCTCTGCCAGTGGATGTTCAACCGAACGGCTCTGGGAACGGCGTCGCCGTTGAATGCGGCAGGCTCGTTCCAGCAGAACGCACAGACATCCGCGACCTCGAACGGCTTCTATTATCAGATCGTCATCAGTGCGAGTCGCGAGTTGGCGGGACAGTCGCGCGAAGCGATCCTCGCGCAGGTGTTGGCGGAGCTGACGAGCATCTGGCCGGAGACCGCCAGCGCGACTTTGCTTCACTCGCGCCAAGTGACGGAGCATCGCGCGGTTTTCTCACCAGTGCCCAGAGTGGACGAGTTGCGACCGGTGCAGCAATCGCCGATTGGAAACCTGCAATTCGCGGGCGATTGGACTCAAACCGGCTGGCCAGCCACGATGGAAGGGGCTGTGCGCAGCGGCTATCTTGCCGCCGCCAATGTCCTCGCGCGGTTGGGGCGGCCCGAGTCCGTCGTCCGTCCCGATCTGCCGGTCGGAATTTGGTCGCGGTTGTTGATGGGAGTCCCCGGGCGATAGAGCACATTTCAAAACGATACCTCGCGCGGTCCTTGATAATCCGCTCTGAGCGGGGCGGTGTCAGCCCCCTGGTTCTTGGGCGTAAGCCCGTTTTCAAAGAACCTGGGGCTGACGCCGCCCCGCTCAGAAACCTCTCACTCTCCGACGCGCGAGCGAGGGCTTTGCGGCCATCGAACGTCCAGTCTTCGCTCGCACATCGGGTTGGTTTTTTTCGAGTGGAGCCGGTTTTGAAATGCCTCTTGAGAGGCCGTCCTCGTTTCATCGCAACGCCTCCATCTTGGGCGTATGAGGCTCCTCTCCCTCGAACAGGCTCGGCGACATGCGACAGATTTTGGTGATCGTCGGGTTGCTGACCGGCTTCTTGCTGGTCGGAGCGATCGGCTTCCGGCTGACCGAAGGCTGGGACTGGCTGCAATGCGTGTCTGAGCCGGTCATCATCATGACCACGGTCGGGTTGTCGGCGACGGCTCAAGCCGAGCTGAAGTCATCTCTGCGTGAGAAGGGCGTCATGGTCGTCGGCATCCGCCGGGCCAACGGCGAGCGGCTGATGCCACCGCCCGGAACCGCCGTCATCGCCGCCGGAGACTGTCTCTTCGCCTTCGGCAGCTCGCAGGCCGTCGGCGAAATGATCGGTCGCAACGGATCGAGCGAGTGATTTCCAGCCAGAAGATATACCTCACGCGGTTAAACGAGGCAATGACCTCATTCATGGCCGCGCGAGGTATAGAAACGGGTACGTAATCACTTCCCGAGTTCCCTTCCTGTTCCCTCCCCTCGGCGGGGAGAGAACAGGAACGAGCGACTCCAATCCCGCATTCGTCCGAGGCATCAAGTGTCTGACCACCAATGAACGGCTGCACCGCGAACGCATCCCTGTCGCCGGACTGCTGTCGACCTCATCGCGAAAGTTCCACTATTATCGCGCGGCGAGGTGACTCGCAGAGCAGTTTCGTGAGTGATGGATGTTCTCCGTTCTGCTGGGTCTCTTTCTGACAGACCATTCTTTCGATGGCAGCATTGTGCAAGGTGGCGCGATCATGGCAAACACGACTTCTTCGACTCCCAACAAGCCCCATTCACCGAGTGCCGCACCGGCGCGACGGCGTGGCGGCGGACGATGGTTGATGTTTGGTTTTCTGTTGCTGGCGATGTTGGCGACGACGGTTTGGTTTGCTCCTGCCATCGTGGCGAAGACCGAGTTGCGGCAACGGATTCCGGGGCTGATTTTTCCGACGTACCCTGGCAAGGTGGAAGTCGGTGAGACCTCCATTGGCTGGTTCTCGCCCATCGTAGTGAAGGGTTTGCGGGCGGAAGACGAGACCGGGCACACACTGCTTGATGCGAAAGAGTTCTCGACGGTAGAGACGCTTTGGACGCTGGCGACTCGCCAAACCAATCTCGGTCGGATGAGACTCGTCGATCCGGTGATTTCAGTGACGATCCGGCCGGATGGGTCGAACCTCGAAGACGTGTATGCGAAGTTCATGTCCGGCCCCGCGAGTACTGCTCCCATTCCCGCGTTTGAGTTTGAAATGGTCAACGCGCGGATTGAACTCGCCAACAAATCGGCCAGCCGCGAATCGACGATCACGCCGGTGTCGCTCGTCTTGGCCTCGACCAAAGGAGGCGTGGACGACATTCAGGTCACCGTCGGTGACGTTCCCGAGTCGGATGATTCCCAGAGTGCCGAGCCGAACGCTTCAGGATCAGATTGGTTGGCTATTCGGTTCGGTAACAGACCGAGCGATGCTGCTGCTGTTGCGACGACGACAGACTCGCAGCATGTGCGACTCAAGGCGCGGGGTTGGAACATGGACAAGCTGCTTCCGGCTCTCGCGCGGTTCGAGCCAGCAGCCGAACTGGCGGGGCAATTTGATGCCGACGTGAAGGCTTCGTTGCGATCGACGGCGGCGGCATTTGAGTGGACTTGGGATGGGGATGTTTCGTTGCGAGAGCTGGCGGTATCAGGCTTGGCCGCGCTCAAGCAGGACAAGGTGGCACTCGACGCGATCACGGCGGGAGGTCGCTTCTCCAGCCAAGGCGGTCGGCTGTCGATGGCCGACGCGAAGCTGACGACCGACGTGGGCGAATTGACCGCGACGGGAGACATCCCGCTCGCGGGACTCACTTCTTCAGCGGGGCTGAACGCGGTGCAGTCGATCGTTGGTGAAGAGGACTTCCAACTGAACGGCCAAGTCGATTTGAAGCGACTCGCCGCGTTGTTGCCACAAACATTGCGAGTCCGTGAAGGGACTCAGATCACGGCGGGGCGAGTCGATGTGTCGCTCACCGGTGAAGAGGCGGAAGGGCTTCGCCGTTGGAAAGGAAACGCGACTCTGGCCGGTTTGACAGCCGTCAATCAAGGCGAGTCGATCGCGTGGAAGACACCGTTCAAAACGGCGTTTCAGGCACATCGGCAAGACGGCGCGATCGTCGTTGATCAACTGACGTGTCAGTCCGACTTCCTGCAAGTCTCGGGAGGCGGCACGCTGACCGATGCCCACTTCACCGCGAGTGGCGACCTCAACAAGCTCGAACAAAACTTGGAACGGTTCGTTGATCTCGGTCTGGAAAAGATCGCGGGGCGGCTCAAGGTCGATGGCTCAATCAAACGTGAGGGAGCCGACCGGGCGTCGCTCGTGGCTGCTGTGAACCTCGATAACTTTCAGTGGAATGTCTCCGCCGACAACGTCTGGCACGAAGACCATTTAGAACTGATCGCGACGGCGGCGGCCGTCACCGACGGCGCGACGACGATCAAACAGGTCGAGGCTGCGTCGCTGAAGATGACGAGCGGCGGCGACTCGCTCGCCGCAAAGTTGCTCGCGGCGGTCGAGCTTCCCGGCACATCGACCGCGACCGACGCGGCCGCGACGTGGCCGGTGACGGCGACTTTGACCGGCGGCATGGGAACGTGGCAGAACCGGCTGAAGCCGTTCTTCGTGTTGAAAGACTGGCAGTTGGGAGGCGAAGCCAAGATCGACGCGACAGTGGCGGCGGGATCGAAGCAAATTGACTTGGAACATCTAGCGATCAACATCGAGCAGTTGCAGGCGCGCGGCCTTGATTGGTTCGTGCAGGAACCGCAGCTCAAACTGGAGACCGCCGGTGTGTGGAAGGTGGCCGAGATGGAATGGTCCTCTCCGCAATCGACGCTCGTCGCGAGTGCCGTTTCCTGCCGGATCGACAATCTCGCGGTGGCACTGACGAAGGCGGGTGGTCTCGCCAGATTGGAAGGCGATGCGGCGTACCGCGCCGATCTGGACAAACTCTCTCACTGGAAGAATCAAGCGATCGAACGGCCTGCGTACCATCTCGTCGGTGCTTTGAACGGCAGTGCGAACGTGACGGCAACGGAAGGCGGCACACTGATGACGGCCGATCTCGACGCGAACGTTGAGAAACTGGTCGTCGCGGGACTCCAATCGCCAGCCGGGGAACAGCCGCGTTGGGAAGCGTTGTGGCGAGAACCAAAGCTCCATCTGACCAGCAAGGGAACTTACAGCAGCACGCGCGACGATCTGAAACTCGACGCGGCGTCTGTCACGGCTGACGGCCTAAGCGTCGCGACACAGGGGACGATGCAGAAGCTTTCGACCGCGCAACAACTCGATCTGACGGGCGAGATCGCCTACGACTGGGAAGTGTTGGTCCAACGGTTCGGTGCGTCGCTGGGCAAGGACATCCAACTCACCGGTAAGGACAAGCGGGCGTTCGCGGCGAAGGGATCGCTGGCCAACTTGTCATCGTTGACAGCCACGGCCTCCGCGACCGGAACGATCACCAGCGCGGAGGCGTCAGCAACGGCGAAGGTTCCCGCAATAAAAGTTTCATTCGCGAATGATCCTGCCAGTCTCGCAGCGAGTTCCGCCGTGACGACATCCAGTGCAAGTGGGCTGTCTGATTTAAGTGGTCAAGCGGGACTCGGCTGGCAATCGGCGGTGATTTACGGACTGACGGCAGGACCGGGAGATGTCTCGGTGAAGCTCGATAAAGGAGTCTGTTTGTTGACCATTCCTGAGATGGCGGTCAACGAAGGCAAGTTGCGGTTCTCGCCGCAGGTCCGGTTGGATCAATCGCCCGCCGTGATCGTGTTGACTCAAGAGAAAGTGATTGACCAAGTACGGCTCTCACCCGAGCTGTGTGGATCGTGGCTGAAGTTCGTGATGCCGCTCCTCGCCGATGCCGCTCAGGTGGAAGGCAAATTCTCGGTGGACCTTGCTGGCGGGACGCTGCCATTGAGGTCTCCCACGACGGGTGAGTTCAGCGGTGCGATCGGCGTTCACACGGCGCAGGTTCGACCGGGACCATTGACGATGCAGCTCATTGGAGTCATCGACCAAATTCGTTCGGTACTCCGCCAGCGTGCCGCGACGGGGCCGCAACGCGATCGCGTGATCATGGAAATGCCCGAGCAGTCCGTCGATTTCAAGCTGGCCGACGGTCGAATGCACCATCAAGGGCTGACGTTTCAGTTTCAAGATGTCACGCTCCGCACGAGTGGTTCCGTGGGAATGGACGAGACGCTCAACTTGATTGCGGAGATTCCCGTCCCCGATGAATGGGTGGCTGGCAAGAAGCTGCTGGCCGGTTTCAAAGGGAAGTCGATCCGCATCCCGATCGGCGGCACGCTCAAGCAACCTCGCCCCGACAGCCGCGTCCTCGGAGAACTCACCAAGCAAATGGGAGGCTCCGTGCTGGAAGGATTCCTCGGGGATAAGTTGGGAGGATCGCTCGACAAGCCGCTCGACGGACAGCTCGAAAAGAAATTGGAAGGCGCGCTCGATGGACTGTTCAACAAGAAGAAGCCAGCCAAACCGTCGTCGAAGTGAATCACGTCCTCCAGAGCTAGGCTCTGTTTTGAAACTCACCCCACCGGGCTGGCCCCGGTGGAATCAGGTCTTTGCACTACTCGGCATCATCGAGATGATGGAGTAGTGCAGAGACCCGTGAACCACCCCGACAAGCGGGGCGGGGTTTCAAAACAGAGCCTGGTGTCTGGCGATTCCCCTCCGCAAACGAAAGAAGCCCAGCATCCACAGGGAGGCCGGGCTTCTTTTGTTTTTGATTCACCGGTTCGCAACCACGCTCTACGGAGCGGATGATCGCGACCGTCGTCACAGATCAGTTATCGGCTGTCGTCGCGGAGGGATCTTTGCCGATCCGACGCAGCACCGCACCCGACTTGGCCACCAACAGCTTGGGTTCATCTTTGGTCTTGGGAAGCTGAATCCGAGTGCGAGTCGGCTTATCCGTCGTAGGGTCAATCAGCATGGCGTTCGAGGCGTTGATCGGCATTTCGATCGACAACCGACCACCTTGAGGAGCTTTGGGATGCCCTCGCTTTACATGCTTGTAGGCTCGGTTGATACCCTCCACGACGATCTTGTTCTTCTCACGATCCGTCCGCACGACCTTGCCGCGCGTTCCCTTGTCGTCACCCGCTACAACTTGGACAACATCGCCAACTTTCAAACGCATGATCTCTCCCGAATTCCCGATAACGTCTTAATCTGATCGCCCCGGCGAGGCACGCCAGCAGCTTCCCTGCGACCCCAAAAATCGTTCGATCCAACGAACCGGTCATCCAGACCGCCAACCTCATCGTGGGGCGGTCGCCAGCCAAGGCTGGAAGGGGGCGGGAGAATGGCATTTTTGCCGTGACTTTGCAACGGCGCAGCGGCTCTGTGTTCCAGCTTTTCCCGGTTTCTATACCTCGCGCGGTCAGAACTGGCTCGTTTATACCTCACGCGGCAGGGGCTGACACTAACCCGAAGCGTAAGCGAGGAACGCAACACACATCCTCGTTTACACTTCGGGTTAGTGTGTTGCAGGGACAAATGTCTCACCTTCGGCCGCGTGAGGTATAAGGTGGCCGCGCGAAAATAACCTACCTGTAGCAGAAGTCGTGAGAGTTCTGAGGCCGAGAAGTCTCACGACTTCTGCTACGTCCGGCTGGTAGGTTATTTCGCGGCGTCCACCTAACCGCTGCGGCAATCACTTCGTCGCGGCAGTCGGTTCGGCACCAATGCAATAGAGCGTGGAACTGGAACGAAGGAACAGGTCTCCGTCGCTAATCGCGGGGGTCGAATTGAAGATGCTCTCGTCCGATTCCGAGGAGACACGGTTCACGGCGAGCAACTTGTACTCGGCCCCCAACTCCACGACATAGGTTTCGCCTGAGCGACCGACGAAATACATGCGACCGTGCGACGCCACCGGCGAGGCGTAGTCTTGGCCTCCCCGGCCACCACCTCCTCCTCCGAATCCACCGCCGCGACGGCCTCCTTGAGAGGGGCGTTCGTCGGCAGGGGGAGCCGCTTCGGCCGGGCTACCATCGCTCTTCAATCTCGCCTGATAGACGCGCTGGCCGGTTTTCGCATCCAAGGCATTGGCAACGCGATCCGAAATCCAGTGCAGGCGACCGTCATGATAGATCGGCGTGCTGATGCGGCCTCGGTCGCGACCTGACCAGACGACGTGCGACTTCGTCACGTTATCGGTCCCGCCCGCCTTCACCGCGATGGAACCGCCGCTGCGGCCTTCGATCGCGTACACGATTCCTTCATGAGCGATCACACTGGAACACATCGACTCGGAGTCGGCCGCTTCGCAGAACCAGCGCAGCTTGCCGGTGTCAGGATTGAAGCCCCAGACTTCATAAGGGACGCCCACTACGAGATCGGTGCGCCCCGCATCAACCTCCACCAGAATCGGCGTCCCCCACATGCTGCCGAATCCGTCGGCGGGCTGATTCCAGACCTCCTTGCCGGTCTCTCGGTCAATCGCCACGAGCGCATGGCTTTCGATCGACGCGGTCACGATGACGAGATTCTTGTACAGAATGGGACTCGACGCCGTTCCCCAGCCGCGCGGGTCTGAGTCCTTGCCGACCTTGGTTTGCCACAGCTTCTTGCCGTCCATGTCGAACGCGACGACACCCGTCTTGCCGAAGAACGCGAAGATGTTCTTGCCATCCGATACGGGCGTGTGTGAGGCATAGCCGTTCTCGGTGAACATGCCGCGATAGTCGTCTTCGGGTAACTCGGGATCGATCACGGTGTTCCAGAGTTGTTTCCCCGTTTGCCGGTCCACACAAACGAGGTGCCGCTTGAGCTGATCCTGTTTTGCGTCGCGTGCGGTCGTCGTGCCATACCCCGACCAGCAGGTGACGATGACCTTGTTTCCGACCACGATCGGGCACGACAGGCCCGGCCCCGGCAGCTCGAACTTCCACTTCATGTTCTTCGTTTCGCTCCACTCGACCGGCGGAGCCTTGTCGTCGAGTGAGACTCCCGCTCCGTTCGGGCCTCGAAATCGCGACCAATCTCCCGCCGAGGCCGGAGTCAACCCGTTCAAGCTGAGCGCGCCAGCGACAACCGCCAGCGAAGCACATCCAAGAAGAACTCGAATCATTTGCGACACCTTTCGCGAGGGGAAAAGATGAGATCAAAGCGGTCGCCAAGAGCGAAACTCGGCCGAAGTGGGCGGGATCGTAGCGAGCCCAACGTGAAGTGAAACTGAATCGCCACGACAGGTTGGATGGCTCGGCGTTGTCCGTTTGGCGGCGCTGTTGATTGTCGCAGACCATCACTAGAATTCGTCGCCTTGCGCGGGGGTAAAGTCGTGTACGTCCTCAATGCGTCGCGGTGAGATCACGAGTGCTTTGTCAGGGCTTGAAATTGGGGTAGCCGAACTCGTGAAAGTTCTGGCACTCCTGAAGTCTCACGACTTCAGCTACCCCAAAACTGAGCTGACAAAGCACTAGGATATTTTCAACTCAAAATCATTCACAACGGGAGACAGTTCATGCGTCTGGGAACCCTGCAAACGGAACATGGTCCGCGAGTCGTCGGCGTGGCTTTGGATGGACGCTTCGTCGATCTGTGTGCAGTGGACGTGAAGCTGCCTCACACGTTGAAGGCGATCCTGACGGCCGATCAAGGCTTAATGGCTGCGGCCAATGCGCTGGCGACGGGAATGGTGAAAGGTCCGTTCGTGACGGGACGATTGCTCGCTCCAATCTCAGAGCCGAGCAAGGTCATTTGCATCGGCCTCAACTACCGCGACCACGCGATTGAAACGAACTCGCCGATCCCGACGGAGCCGGTTGTCTTCAACAAGTTCCCGCAGTCGGTCGTTGGTCCCGAGGACGCCGTTGTTCTGCCTGCTGTCGCTCATGAAGTCGATTACGAAGCCGAATTGGTGGTCATCATCGGTAAGAGCGGCAAGCGGATTCCGAAAGAGTCCGCGATGCAGCACGTCGCGGGATACACCGTCGGCAACGATGTGTCGGCGCGAGACTGGCAGAAGGGACGACCGGGCGGTCAGTGGTTGCTAGGCAAGACGCCCGACACGTTCGCACCGACGGGTCCGTACCTCGTCACGGCGGATGAGGTTGATCCGAGCAATCTGAAAATTGGCCTGAAGCTGAACGGCGAAGTCATGCAGGCGTCCTCGACACGCGAACTGATCTTCAGCGTCGAAGAGTTAATCGCCCACGTTTCTCTATTGGTGACGCTGCAACCGGGCGATCTCATCTTCACCGGGACTCCGCCGGGAGTCGGTGCCGCCCGCAAGCCTCCCGTCTACATCAAGGCGGGTGATCGCATGGAGGTCGAGATCGAAGATGTCGGCGTCCTCGGTAATCCCGTCGTGGCGGAAGCGGTGTGACGGAATAAAAGCGTCGGACGGACGCCTCGTCCGCCTAAGTTGGTAGGACGGACGAGGCGTCCATCCTACGGTTAAATCAAGTCTTGCCGGTCGCCTTAGCAGCCTGTTGAAAATAGCAGCCTGAAGCGCGAGCGAAGGATTTCTGAGGCTAATTCGTCCGCATTGGCGACATCCTTCGCTCGCGCTTCAGCGTTTCTATTCCCTTTTTCAACAGGCTGCTAGGTCAGGGGATTTCCATCTGCGTGCGAACCATTTGACCGGTCTCATCTTGAGCCGCGCAGGGCCTCAGACCCTCGCTTCAATCTCACCAACGCGACTGCTACGATCCGCCCCACTTTCGGGTCAGTTCCGGCATTTGAGTGGCATTTCTAGCGGAGAAACAGGGTCATGGCGGCAGCAAATCCTTTCGGTACGGAGTCGGTTCTCAAGACGAGTGGCGGCGAACTGAAGTACTTCTCGCTGCCCAAGCTGGCGGCGAAAGGATTCAGCCAGATCGACACGCTGCCGTTCTCGATGAGGGTGCTGCTCGAAGCCTGCCTCCGCAACGTCGATGGTTTCCTCGTCACCGAAGAGCATGTCGCACAGGTCGCCAACTGGAACGCTGCCAAGCCGCAACAGGTCGAAGTTCCGTTCATGGTCGGCCGCGTCGTGTTGCAGGACTTCACCGGTGTGCCCGCTGTTGTGGACATGGCCGCGCTGCGTGATGCGATGATCCGCATGGGAGGCGATCCGAAGAAGATCAACCCGCTCGTGCAGTGTGACCTCGTCGTCGATCACTCGGTTCAAGTCGATTACTTCGGGACCGAGGAAGCGTTGCAGCAGAACGTTGATCTGGAGTTCGAGCGGAACCTCGAACGCTACCAGTTGCTTCGCTGGGCACAGCAGGGTCTAAGCAACTTCCGCGTTGTCCCGCCCGCGACCGGCATCGTCCATCAGGTGAATCTCGAATACCTTGCGAAGGTCGTGCTGACGAAGGACGGTGTCGCGTATCCCGACAGTCTCGTCGGGACCGACAGCCACACGACAATGATCAACGGCTTGGGCGTTGTCGGCTGGGGTGTCGGCGGGATCGAAGCCGAAGCGGTCATGCTCGGTCAGCCGATCTACATGCTCATGCCCGAGGTGGTCGGCTTCAAAGTCAGCGGCAAGCTGCCCGAAGGAGCCACCGCGACGGACCTCGTGCTGACCGTGACTCAAGCGCTGCGCAAGCACGGTGTCGTGAGCAAGTTCGTCGAGTTCTACGGCCCCGGCCTCGATTCGATGTCGCTCCCCGATCGCGCGACGTTGGCCAACATGGCTCCCGAGTACGGCGCGACGATGGGCTTCTTCCCGGTCGATGACGAAACGCTGCGGTTCATGACTCGCACCGGACGAACGGCTGCCGAAGTCGAACTGGTCGAGACGTACTACAAGGCTCAAGGGATGTTCCGCACGGCGAGTTCCCCCGAGCCACGCTTCACGTCCAAGTTGGAGCTGGATCTCGCCACGGTCGTCCCGTCGATGGCCGGACCGAAGCGTCCGCAAGACCGTGTGCTCCTGAGCGACATGAAATCGCAGTGGCAGCACGATCTCGCCACGACCTTCGGCAAGCTGCCACCCGCAGCCAGTTTGAGACGCGAGGCCATGACGGACGAAGGTGCCCCGCCTCCACCCGGCAACGGCCAGAACGGCACGAGCGATCCGGAACGGGATGGCGTGGATGTCGTGGGCGTGGCGGAGCCGTACACGCTGAAGCACGGAGCCGTCGTCATCGCGGCCATCACGAGCTGCACCAACACGAGTAATCCGTCGGTGATGCTGGGGGCTGGCCTACTCGCGCGCAATGCCATCGCGAAGGGACTCACCAGCAAGCCGTGGGTTAAGACGAGCCTCGCTCCCGGCAGCCGCGTCGTCACCGAATACCTCGCCAAGTCGGGACTCGATCAGTCACTGAACCAACTCGGCTTCAACACGGTCGGCTACGGTTGCACGACCTGCATCGGCAACAGCGGTCCGCTGCCCGAGGAAGTGTCGCACGCGGTCACCGAGGGAGACCTCGTCGTGTCGGCGGTCCTCTCGGGCAACCGCAATTTTGAAGGCCGGATCAATCCGCAGGTGAAGGCCAACTACCTCGCCAGCCCACCGCTCGTCGTGGCTTATGCACTCGCCGGGACAACCGACATCGACCTCATTCACGACTCGCTCGGCAAGGGGAAAGATGGCCAGGATGTCTACCTCAAGGACATCTGGCCCTCGTCCAAGGAGATCGAAGAGACCATCGCCACGTCGATCACGCCCGAGATGTTCACCACCGAGTACGGCCACGCGGCGCTCGGTCCTGTCGAATGGCAGAAGATCACCGGAGCGACCGGCCCGCTCTACAAGTGGGACGAGCAGAGTACCTACGTCCAAGAGCCGCCGTTCTTCATCGACATGCCCGTCACACCGAAGCCGATTCAGGGGATCAGCGACGCGAAGTGCCTGCTGTCGGTGGGCGATTCCGTCACGACCGACCACATCAGCCCCGCCGGTTCGATCAAGGCGACCTCTCCCGCTGGTCAGTTTCTGCAAGCCAGCGGCGTCTCCGTGGCCGACTTTAATTCCTACGGATCGCGCCGAGGCAACGACCGCGTGATGACTCGCGGCACGTTCGCCAACATCCGTTTGAAGAATCTGCTGGCCCCCGGCACTGAAGGCGGCGTCACGAAATATCTGCCGACCGGCGAGACCATGTCGATCTACGATGCCTCGCTGAAGTACAAGGAAACGCATACGCCGCTGGTGGTCCTCGCCGGAGCCGAATACGGAACGGGCAGCTCACGCGACTGGGCTGCGAAGGGAACGTATCTCTTGGGAATTCGTGCCGTGATCGCGACCAGCTTTGAGCGAATTCACCGCTCAAACC
>JAYSQC010000238.1:0-4259 GCA_043721755.1 Schlesneria sp. | reverse complement strand
AGTGAAGAAGTTCCCGCCGTCGGAGATGTCAGCGGCAGAGGTGAGAGCTGGAGCTAAACAGAGCAGCGTCCCCATGAGACCCGTCGCGAAGAACGATTTCATCAAGTTGCTTGGCATGGAACGGTTCCTCCCAGAAAAGGTTTGTGTTGCCGGGCGAAAGCCACGGTGACAACAAGGGCATCGTAACGCATCGACCGCATCACGGATCAAGTGGCAACGGAGAAGTTTTTCGAGCAGGCTCCGATGTGGCGCGAAACTCCAGTGAGAGTACGACCGCAAGCGACGTGGCAACAAATGGTTTACCACTAGACACCAACCCGAAGTGTGAACGAGGACATCGATCAACTTCGCCCTCGTTCACACTTCGGGTTGGTGTGAGTCAGACAAGTCTTGCCGGTCGCCAAAGCGGCCGCGAATCACCGTTGGTTGTGTCCCGCGTAACAATCCCCAAGAGGCACTCGTTCATGCGAAACGTCGTTCGTGCAGCGTTGGTGTTGAGTTTGTGGTCGCTCGCTGCGGGAGGCTCACGTCTCGCGGTCGCCCAAGAAATCCAGCAGCCGGAAAGCTACATCCGGCTGCACTACACCAAGCACGAGTACATGGTGCCGATGCGGGACGGCGTGAAGCTGATGACATCCGTCTTCGTCCCGAATGACTCGACGAAAACGTACCCGATGCTGATGAAGCGGACTCCGTACAACGTCGGTCCCTACGGCGAGGACCAGTACCCGTCGAAGCTCGGCCCCAGCGAACTGTTCCTCAAGGCGGGGTACATCTTCGTCAATCAAGACGTGCGCGGGCGGTTCGCGTCCGAGGGTGAGTTCCAACAGGTGACGCCTCATCGGTCGAACAAGACCAAGCCGACCGATGTGGACGAAAGCTCGGACACGTTCGACACGATCGACTGGCTGCTAAAGAACGTGCCGCATCACAACGGGCGAGTCGGCCTGTACGGCATCTCGTACCCCGGCTTCTATGCGGCGGCCGGGATGATCGACGCCCATCCGGCGCTGAAGGCGGTCTCGCCACAGGCTCCCGTTGGCGACTGGTACTTCGACGACTTCCTGCATCACGGTTCGTTCTTTCTGGCGCATGCCTTCAAGTGGCTGACCGGCAACGGGACCGAACGACCCAAACCGACGACCGAACCGACAAAGCCCTACGTCTACCCGACGCCCGATGGCTACAAGATGTTCTTGGAGGCTGGCTCCGTCGAGAACATCGACAAACTCTACCTGAAGGGGACGATCCCGTTCTGGCAGGAGATGATGCTGCACCCGAACCGGGATGAGTTCTGGCAGGAGCGCGCCTTGATCCCGCACCTGAAGCACGTCGCACCGGCGGTCATGACCGTCACCGGGTGGTACGACGCCGAAGACCTGTACGGTTCGTTCAAGACGTATCACTCAATCGAACGGCAGAACCCCAAGATCAAGAACGTGCTGGTGGTCGGGCCGTGGCATCACGGCGGCTGGGCCTCGGTGGACGGAGACAAGCTGGGCAACGTCAACTTCGGCTCGAAGACCGCCGCGTTCTATCGGGCCGAGATTGAACTGCCGTTCTTCGAGAAGTACCTCAAGGACAAGGATGTCCCCGCGCCCGCCGAAGCCATCGTGTTCGAGACCGGTTCCAACGCCTGGCGGACCTTCGACCACTGGCCACCGAAGCAGACCGAGACCAAACAACTCTTTCTGCATGAGGGAGGCCGGTTGAAATGGACCGCTCCCGAAAGTAGCCCTCACGCTCCGCGTGAGGAAAGCCGTTCGCAGAAAGACGCCACGACTCCACAAACCACGCCGGTGACGAAACCGGCAACTCCTCACGCGGAGCGTGAGGGCGACTTTGACGAGTTCGTCAGCGATCCGAACAAGCCGGTCCCGTACTGCGAGATCATCACGCCCAAGATGACGATCGAGTACATGGTCGATGACCAACGCTTCGCCTCACGCCGATCCGATGTGCTGACGTATCAGACCGAAGTCTTCACCGAAGAGACCGTGCTGGCCGGGCCGCTCGAAGCGGACCTGTGGGTCTCAACCACGGGCACCGACGCCGACTGGATCGTGAAGCTGATCGATGTCCGCCCCGATGCTCCCGAAACCACGCCGCTCGCCGGTTACCAGATGCTGATCCGCAGTGAAGTCTTTCGTGGCCGGTTCCGCAACGATTACGCGAAGCCGGAACCGTTCACTCCCGGTGAACCGACGCGCGTCCGCTTCGAGTTGCTCGACGTACTGCACCGCTTCCAAAAGGGACATCGCCTCATGGTGCAAATTCAAAGCACTTGGTTCCCGCTCGTCGATCGCAATCCTCAGACCTACGTCCCGAACATCTACTTCGCCAAGTCGGACGACTTCCAAAAGGCCACGCATCGAGTCTTCCGGTCCTCGGCACATCCGACCAGTTTGAAAATTGGAGTGTTGCCCGCGAAGTAGAGACTGTTTCCAAAATGGCGAGCGGGAGCTGTGAAGCCCTAGTGAATTTTAGGTGCGACGCCAGAACCCAGAACCGGCCGGTTCATACCGGCCGCTCGTTTGGCTGATGCGGTTTTCATTCCGGTGTTGACGCCGCTGACTGACATCCGAAAGAATCACTCTCCCGCCGACGATAGATGAACCCGCCTGACGACTCACCGAGGTCAACCTCATGCTGCTCGATCCAATCCACCGCTCACCGTTCTTGCCTCGCCGCAACCTGCTGTTGCAGGCGGGAGCGTTGGGCATCGCGGGGCTGAACTTGCCGACGTTGCTGAGCGCGGCGAGCGGCACGTCGGGCGAGACGCCAACGGTACAACGCGGTTTCGGCCGGGCGAAGCAATGTATTTTGCTGTTCATGTGGGGCGGGCCAAGTCAGCTCGACACCTTCGATCCGAAGCCGCTCGCCCCCGATACGATTCGCGGGCCGTTCAAGCCAATCGCGACTAACGTCCCTGGGATCGAGTTGTCCGAGTTGTTCCCGAGTCTCGCTCAACAGGCTGACAAATTGGCCGTGCTGCGGTCACTCAATCACGACGATCCCGCACACCTTTCGAGCGGACACACGATTCTCACCGGACACCTTCCGCCGGTGAACTTCAGCGACAACGAACCACCCAGCGAACGCGACACGCCTCACATCGGCAGCGTGATGTCGAAGCTGCGGCCCGCCACATCCGCGATGCCCTCCTTCGTCACGATGCCGTGGCTGGCGTTTCATCCGGCCGCACCCGGCGGCATGGCACCCGGTCAGCACGGCGGTTGGCTCGGACGGCAATACGATCCGTTTCTCGCGATGGGCGATCCGAACGCCGCCGGTTGGAAGGTTCCCGCGCTGGCGCTCATCGACGGCCAATCGCCCGACCGATTGCAGCATCGTCGCGAACTGTTGCAGTCACTCGACCAGCAACGCCGCGCGAGCGAACAGCTTGGTGCGTTGAACCAACTCGACTCGTTACAGCAACGCGCGTTCGGACTGCTCACGTCGGCGACCGTGCGCGGTGCGTTCGATCTCGCGCAAGAGACGCCCGAGACGCGAGACCGCTACGGCCGGAACATTCACGGTCAGTGTGTCCTGCTGGCGCGTCGGCTGATCGAACACGACGTGCCCCTCGTCTCGGTCAATTGGCACAACGACGGTCAGAACTTTTGGGACACGCACGGCAACAACTTCAATCGCCTGAAGAACGACCTCTGCCCGCCTGCCGATCGCGCCCTGACGGCTCTGCTGGAAGACTTGTCTCGCACCGGACGACTCGATGAAACCCTGATCGTCTGGGTGGGTGAGTTCGGGCGTGCCCCGGTCATCAACGGCTCAACCGGCCGCGACCATCATCCGCGCTGTTACAGCGGCCTCATGGCGGGAGGCGGCATTCGCGGCGGACAGGTCTACGGTGCCAGCGACCGCCACGCCGCCTATCCCGCCGACAAACCGACCTCCCCGCACGACCTCGTCGCCACGATGTACCACGCGCTGGGAGTTCCTCACGACGCCGTGCTGCACGATTCCCAAAACCGTCCGCATCACATCCGCGCCGGTCGAGCGATCGAAGACGTGTTCTGAGCGGGTCGGGGCTGTGAACGACTCCGTTACTCGTATCGCTTTCGCCGAGTCTCTGCCGGTGTTTCGGGGGAGGTCGAAGGGTTCGGGCTGTCTCCAAGCGGAAATCACTTAGAAACTAGGGCGTCGTCAACGCTAAGAATTGGGGTTGGGTGGCCGGGGCTGGACTGAGGCTTTGCGAAGGAAGCCCCGGGGTTTCGCGAAGACGCTCCAACCCCGGCCAC
>JAYSQC010000237.1:0-15892 GCA_043721755.1 Schlesneria sp. | reverse complement strand
TAAGGAACGGAACCGCAATTACTTCCCGAGGTAATGTGTGGATGTGTGGCTGGGGTCCGCGCTTCGCGGCCCCCAGCAAGATGAGTCACAGCCCAATCTGGGGGCGGCGAAGCGCCGACCCCAGCCACACGAATGACAAGTTCGGGAAGTTATTGCGGCCCCGTTCCTTAAGGCCGCGTGCGGTAGGTGACCATGGCCCCTCCGTTCACGTCATCCTGAAAGCCAAGCGAGAACTCCCGTGCGAGACCACATTGCACACTCGTACTGGCACGCGAGTGGTCGAACAACTTTGTCTTGCGGGGTTCATCACTCGCCCGACGCGCCAGCGAGGGCTTCACTTTCGACAACGGTTTGCCCTCGCTGGCGCGTCGGGCTCGTTGTGGAACAACCCCGCAATCTCAAGGTGTCCGACCACTAGCGCCATCGCGAACATTGGACGCACTGATGCTCTCTCACTACACTCCCGCCGGTCCCCTTGCCTTGGCTCGACTTTTGCCACCGTTGGAGTGCGGTGATGAATCTCCGCACTCCAACGGTGGCAAAAGTCGAGCTTGGGTGGAACACGATCATTGATCGAGGGCGATTAGCTCAGCTGGTTAGAGCGCCATTCTTACACAGTGGATGTCGTGGGTTCGAATCCCTCATCGCCCATCAAACCGTTCACGCAACCCCCTTGGAAACAAGGGGTTTTTGCGTTCTTTGGTTCTCTGTGCGCGTCGTTTCAGACATGTGCGCGTCGTCTTTGGCGAGGGTTTGACCGCCTTGGCGAAGTGCGAGTCGAGAACCGGCAGGTAATGCTTCTCGGCAATCCGTCACCTTGGCGATGGCGGCTTGGTCGATGAACCGTTGCTGCTCGGGATTCGCAGTTGATCCCTTTGTTTCGCTGTACTCATGTTGGGGCGTGTACTCCAGCAACTGCGTGGGCATCGGGAAGGCCGGCTTGCCTTCGGCCATGTAGCGTTGTACCGCGCAGGCGAAGTCGGCCTTGTCGTTCGACTGACCCACAATCTGCTCAAACTCTGGCGAGTCGCCCCGGCCTAATCGGCCTCCCGACCCGGCCAACAACGCGCCCAACCCGGCAATTTCACAACCAAAACACAATCACCCCAGTTACGAAGACAGGCTCCTAGGGCGGTGCTCGCCTTCGCTCGCTGGCTCCTAGACTGGTTTCCGAGGCCCCTTCGGGGCGAAGACGAAAAGTGTGCAACTTCAAAACTTACGCTTCGGGTTAGTGTGAAATGTGCCATCCTCATCCGTGAGCGGCATAACGCTTGTCCTGTGGCCGGCCGGTCAGTCTGGGAAGATGGGCGAAGGCACCAGAATCCGGTTTGGGTAGACATTTCCGCAAAGTGCGCCTCTGCCGTGAAATCGACTTTTGCCGATCATAACGGTTGCCGATGACAAGGGATGAATCGTTGCCGCGCTGTCGTGGCGCGAGATCACGACCGGAAGCGGTCACTTCTGCCGATGGCGGGGTATCGCGTGCTTCGGCTGAATCAGGCCAATGATCAAGCGAAAAACGGGAGCGCGTAATGCGCAGGGTGAGCGGAGGAATGTGGCTGTTGGGGATGACCAGTCTGGTCGTCTGCGGCTGCTTGCGCCATGCGGCGACTCCGTCATCGGCCATCGGTGAGATCGACACTTCTCACTATCAGCATCTCGCCAAGCAGATCGAGTTCCCCGATCACGCCACTCCCAGCGACGACATGTTGGCCGCCACGCCCGCGCCGCTGTCACTCGAAAGTCCCGAGACACTCGACTATCTGGAGTTATCGCTCGAAGAGACGATGCACCTCGCGCTGGCGAACTCCCAGGTGCTGCGTGATCTCGGCGGCACGGTGCTGCGAGCACCGGATGGCTCCCGATCCAAGGGCGATCCTTCCATCGTCGAATCCGATCCGCGTTTCGGGATCGAAGGCGCGCTCAGTGCGTTCGACGCGGCGTTCACGTCCAACTTTTCGTTTGAGAAAAACGATCGAGCACTCAACAACGTCTTCTTCGGCGGCGGAACTCGGCTGCTGAAACAGGACTTCGCGACGTGGCAGACACAGGTCTCGAAGACCGCGGCCACCGGGACGCAGTTCGCTTTCAAAAACTACACGCAGTACGACTTCAACAATGCTCCCGGCAACTTCGTCCCCAGCGCCTTTACGACGTGGTACGACGTGGAAGGTCGGCATCCTCTGTTGCAGGGGAGCGGAACCAACTTCAATCGACTCGCCGGTCCGAATGCTCAACCGGGCGCGATCAATGGCGTGGTGATCGCCCGCATCAACTCGGACGTGGCCCTGGCCGACTTTGAGTTGGGTGTCCGCAACTTTGCCAGCGATGTCGAGAACACCTACTGGGATCTCTACTTTGCGTATCGCGATCTCGACGCCAAGGTTTCGGCTCGCAATGCCGCTCTCGATACTTGGCGACGGATTCACGCGCTCTATGAGCGGGGGCGTCGCGGCGGTGAGGCCGAGAAAGAAGCTCAGGCCCGTGAGCAATACTTCCGTTTTCAAGAAGACGCCCAGAACTCGCTGCACGGGAAACTGGTCGATGGAACCAGAACCAACAACGGCAGCACGGGCGGTACGTTTCGCGGAACGGGCGGTGTCTATGTGGTTGAGCGTCGCTTGCGATTGCTGATTGGATTACCGATCAGTGACGGGCGGCTGATCCGTCCCAGCGAAGAACCAATCAAAGCGAAGCTGGTTTTCGGCTGGGAGGCGAGCCTCGTCGAGGGCCTGACACGCCGCGCGGAGCTGCGTCGCCAAAAATGGCAAATCAAGAAGCGCGAAGCGGAGCTGGAAGCGAATAAGAACTTCCTCCGACCGAAACTCGATCTGACCGGCCGCTATCGTTGGCGAGGCTTTGGCCAGGACTTGTTCCCCAATGAGGGGGCCGGGCGATTCAACAACGCGACGACCGACTTGTTCTCGGGCGACTTCCAAGAATGGCAAGCCGGTGTCGAACTGTCGTTCCCGATCGGCTTCCGCCAAGCCTACGCGGCGATCCGTCACTCGGAACTGCAACTGGCGCGAGAACGTGCCCTGCTGCACGAACAAGAACGATCCGTCGTGTTTGACCTGAGCAACGCGATCTCGGAAGCCGAGCGGGCGTATGCTCTGGTCGAGACCAACATGAACCGCCGGATGGCCGCAACCGAGCAAGTGGCCGCTGTCCAAACCGCTTTCGACGCGGACAACGCCACGCTCGATTCCTTGCTCGATGGGCAGCGCCGATTGGCGGATTCGGACGTGTCCTACTACCGTTCGCTGGTCGAGTACCAATTGGCGGTGAAGAACGTGCAGGTCGAGAAGGGAACATTGCTCGACTACAACGAGATCTTCCTGAACGAAGCGGCGTGGCCGACCAAGGCTTACCAAGACGCCGAGTTCCGGGAATCGACTCGTGGCGAGGCTCACGAATACGACAGGCCCGTGACGGACGGCCCACGGGTCAGCCAGGGCCTCTATCCGCAGATGCTTCAACCGTCGGGCTAGTTTTGAAATGACCAAGGGCTGACGCCGCCTCGCTCGCCAAAGTGCGTCTGCCAAGTCTCAGCGAAGCATGCTGTACTTCTTCATCTTGTTGTAGAGCGTCACGCGGCTGATGCCCAATTCCTTCGCCGTCTTCGTGCGGCTGAAGCTGTTCTTGAAGAGCGTCTGCTCGATGATCTCCTTTTCACTGAGCGCGATCTGTCCGCCCAGTGTCTTGTCGGGCCGACTGGGCTGGGAGGCGAGACTTCCGTAGCCAAGCCCCAGCTCTACCGACGGGTCGTTCGTGGGGCCGGCCGTTCCGGAGAGGATGTGATGTGGGAGTTGTTCGGCTGAAAGGCGACCGTCGCGGCAGTAGATCACGGCGCGTTGGATGACGTTCTCCAACTCGCGGACGTTGCCCGGCCACGGGTAACTGATGAGCGAGTTGAACAGACTCGGATCGATCTCTTCGACGCGGACGGCGTGCTTGATCGCGAACTGCCGGACGAACTTTCTCGCGAGTGGAACGATGTCTTGCTTGCGATGCCGCAGCGGCGGAATGACGAACTTCAGCATGTTCAAACGGTAGTAAAGATCCGGGCGGAAGCGGCCCTGTTCGACGAGTGGCTGCAGTTCGAGATTGCTCGCGACGATCAGCCGTGCCTGACAATGCTGTGTGTGGTTGGATCCGACCGGCTCGAACTCGCCCGTCTCAATGACACGCAGCAGTTTGACCTGCTGATCGGGGCCAAGAACATCGATCTCATCGAGCAGAATCGAGCCGCGACGTGCGGCGAGAAATTTCCCCTCTTTATCCGCATGAGAACTGGTGAACGCTCCTTTGACGTGGCCGAACAGTTCGCTCTCGATCAGATCGGAGGGCAGCGCACCACAGGCGACGGGCAGGAACGGCTCGTGCCGGCGCGGGCTGACTTCGTGAATCAACCGCGACAGGAACGTCTTGCCCGAACCGGTCTCACCGATCAACAGGATCGTCACGTCGTGCCGCGCGGCGACTTCAAGGTCCGCCAGCATCTGGTTGAGATGCGGTGAATTGGTCTCGAACCGACGGCTGATCCCGGTCATCACTCCCAGCGACTTCTCATCGCCCAGATCATTGGGAAGCAGTGTGGACGGAGCGTGAGCGCGATGCACCGCCGGTTCCAGCGGTGCGACGACTTCGACCTCTTCTGGAAAGAGGGACCGAAACGCCTTGAGCAACGTCTCGCGGTCGAGGTGTCCGCGACAGAGCGTGATGTCGTGCATCGCCGCGTGACGGGCCAGCGGCTCGGGGCAATCGTCCGAGGTGACCATCGCCACCCGCAACTTCGGGAAGTGCTCGTGAACCGACTGCAGGATGCGGTTCTCCGCGTGACCGCCGCTTCCCATGCGACGGAAGTCGGCGACGAGCGCCTGCATGTCGAGGTTCCGTCCGAGATCAACGAGATCGTCGAACGAGTCGCAAGCTCGGATGTCGGCCTTCCCTTGAAACAGCCCCGGCAACTCGGACGCCATCGACTGATCACGACTCAAAACAACAATCACAGGCTTGGGCATGGTGGAGATTCCTGAACAGAGTGGCCTCGCACCCAGAAGCCGGTGCGACTGATTCGGAACGAGGCGATCGTCAAGCAAATGCAACGATCCGTTGACCCTCTAAACAAATGGAGTGCCAACCTGCCAAGTTTCTGCGACGTAAGGCGTTCACTGTGCGCAAACACTGCGGTTCAAGGGCATTGACAGCGTTCACCACCCTGTGCGGACCTCTGAGCGATGAGGCATTCCCACAACGCCGCCGCCCCGCCCACGTTGACCTTTCGCCACACGTTGCCCGGTCGCGGCGCGACGACTACGATCGCCAACCAAGTCCCCAATGAACCGCAAGTCAGTGGTCAGTCACTGCGGACTCGTTTAACCGCGTGGGCAACGCCCCGCGTGACGAACGGCGAAACAACCTCCAACGTCGCCCGACGCGCGGGGCGTTGCCCACGCGGTTAAACGACGAAACCTCATCAACTCAAGTTGGCCGACCACGAGGACGTACCATGCCCAAGTTCGCCGTCATCCTGCCTGCCGCTGGCAAGAGCAGTCGGTTTGCCGCTCAACAGTCGAATCTGTTCGTGGCCGAGCAGTCCCAGAAAAAAGTCTTCGTCGAGTTGAAGGGGCGACCGGTCTGGGTTCGCACGGCCGATGCCTTCGTCAATCGCGACGACGTGGTCCAAACGATTCTTGTCGTCTCGCCCGAAGACCTCGCATGGTTCAAAGAAAAGTTCCGCCCGAACCTCGCGTTCATGGAGATCGAGATCGTGACGGGCGGAACCGAGCGCGCCGACTCGGTCTGCAATGCTCTCGCGCGGGTGCGCGCTGACGTGGACTTCGTCGCCGTCCACGATGCGGCTCGTCCGCTGATTGCGAAGGCATGGATTGACCGCGTCTTCCGCGCGGCCGAACAGCACGGAGCCGCGCTACTCGCGACGCCCGTGACCAGCACGTTGAAGCGTGTCGCTGCGAGTGGCCGGATCGAAGAGACCGTCTCGCGAGCCAACCTTTGGGCCGCTCAGACGCCGCAGGTCTTCGGACGACAACTGCTGCTCGACGCTTACGCGCGGCGCGGCACGCTGCAGCCGACCGACGAAGCACAGCTCATCGAACAGTTTGGCCACCCGGTCCACGTCGTCGAAGGCTCACCGTTGAACATCAAGCTCACGAACCAGGACGACTTCCGCATGGCCGAGTTCCTGCTCGAAGCGCTCCCCAAAGAGCTGCCCCCCGGTTTCCTGCACCCCTTCGCCGACGAGCGGTTCGAGTAATAGCCGTGCGCGGGTCGTCGGTTTGGAGTGTCGTCCAACGGAACTGGAATTAGGCAACCGGCAAGAGTTGTCGTACCGCAGATTGAAGCCTGACGCGCTAGCGAAGGATCGGCTATCGAGCGTCCTTCGCTTGCGCGTCAGGCTTTGATGAGTCAGTTATTTCCTGCCGCTCGCCTTATTCATTCGGGCTACCGAACCGTCTCTAAGGCGGGTTGGGGCGGGGACGCCACGGCGGACAATCGTTTCACCTCAGGTTCCAGCGCGGGGGCGGGAGGGATGTGAGTTCCGACGGGAACACTTACGGGAACGCAACCGGCCTGGCAGTGTTCGCACAGCGTTTCGACGACCCACTTGTAGCTCGGAACGGTCTTCGTCACCGTTTTCTTCATAAGCTTTTGTTTGGTGTAGACCTTGGGGCAGCCGCAGGGAGCCCATTCCGTCCAGATGAACTTCTTCGGTTGCGAACAAGGCGACTTGGGGTCCGCAGACTCGTCACAGACCGTTTCGACGTGCTTGCAGCCGGGACGACTCGGGCCGGGAACACAGAAGTCTTCCTCCTTGCAGCCCCAGCAAGTGACGGTGACTTTTTTCTGTTCGCAGACCAGCCGGCAGGTCTTCTGTATGGGTGCGTTGCGGCAGCCGCAGTGGGCGCAACAGCCGTCTTCCGCCCGAGCCGGGTGGGATGCGAGTGCCAGCGACAGCATGAGCATCAGTATTGTCGGGAGGTGGGTTTGATGAGGTCGCACGGTGGACTCCGTCGTTCGAGAGATGCCTCGTGTTGCGCGGCGCGGAAGCGAGTCGATCAGAAAGACACTCGTCCGTCACCACTACCAATTGAAATCGAACCGCGTGGCCAGCAGGTCGGAATTGGTACTGCCAAAAGTCGTCTGGCCACTCGTCACCGGATGGATCAAATCCAACATGACTCGCACGCGATCCGACCAATACCAATTACAGCCGACGGTCACGTCGTTGTACTCGCCGCGATTGACGCCGTTGAGGTTCAAGTTGGACCAGCGCGCCTTGGCCTCCCACGCGCCGAGACCGCAACCGCCCGGTGTGGCGAACACGTTCGTGAACGGCGCGTTGCGTCCGAACTGAGCTCCATGTTGGCCGAACTTCTCGAAGATGCGATTCTCGCCCGTGAGGAAATAGCTCACGTGAGCGTAGCCGCCGCGCACCTGCTGCGCGTCGCCCACCAGCATGTTGACGTTCGACAGGAACGCTTCCGATTGAAACGTGAACGGTCCCCAGACCACGGCCATTTCGAGGTTGCCGGTCGTGTACGAGCCGGCTTTCAGCACACCGCTGTCGATGATGCGCGGGCCTTCGTGAATCTGCGGCCGGGCACGAAAACGGACCCGATCATCCTGATCGTCCGTGTGGAGAATCCCCGCTCCCGTATGAACCAGATAGCGACCGTTCGACGGTTCATCGTAATACGGCAGCCAAGTCGCGCGACCACTGAGCCGGTAGCCCTGCCGGTCGTCGATGCGCTCCTTGAGGCCCTCACTGATACTGTCGAAGAAGGCACCGGTGGTCCACGTGATACGTTGATCGGTTGAACAGTTGTAGAAAGCCACCCCGACTTCGCGGTCGGCGGTGAAGATTCCCTGCGACGGGATCGAGCGTTCCATGAAGATGTTGTTGGTGTCGTTGGTCACCTGCTCGAGGCCGAATGGGACGAAGAAGTTTCCGATCCGCATGCGACCGAGCCACGGCAGCTCATTGATGGAAAAGTAGGCGTCCTTCACGTCGGGGGACGTGATCGTTCCCGCCGGACTCTCGCCAACCGTTTCGGGTTCCAGCGTCATTTGCAGGCGAAAGTCGTAGACACCGTAGCCGGTACCGTCCGCGACGAGACGCAAGCGACGAAACTCGAAGTAATCCTGAGTTCCCGGCCCGGCGGCAGGCCCCTTGATTGCGTGGTCGGGATTGATCCAGTTGACGTAGTCCATCTGAACGTGACCGCCCAGTTTGACGGTCCACTTGTCCGTGGACACATCCAACCAGTCGTCGATCTTCCGAGCCTCCTCTTCCTTTTTCACCCGTTCGTCGGCGGACTTCTTGGCCTCGCTGGCCGTCCGCTTCTGCTCCGCTCGTTCGAGTTCGCCGAGACGGCGTCGGAGCGCCGCCAGTTCGGAGGCCGTGTCGAGCGACTCATGCAACTCGGTCGCTGCTGCTGGCAAGGCGTCGGTTGAGGTCTCGCCGATGTTCTCGAAGAACTGTTCAGCAACGGTTCCCGCTGGAAGCTCCTCTGCTTGGGCGGAACCGACCGAACACAGCAAAGTTCCGATGAGGAACGAAGCGATACACGATCGGCCCGACCACAGCGCGATTGTGGCTTTGCTCAACCTGTGTCGCAAAGAAAACATGAGCCTGAGCCTCCGTGCCGGAAGGGATTTGGCGAATACAAGAGAGCCAGGGCAAGCACGCGGCTCCAACGTTGGCAAATGGTCATGCCGGTCATGCCGGATATTCCACCAGTGTGGAAGTTATCGACCGTATCAATTGTTGCCCTTCAGCCTGCCACTGAGCGTCCGTTACAGCTTGACTCGCCGTAACACAGCAGGGGGGTTCCGGCACCCGTACTTCGCCAATCGGCAAAGTCGAACCTATGCTCCGCGCGGCTGAAACTGACACTAACCCGAAGTGTAAACGAGGACGCAACTCGCATCCTCGCTCACGCTTCGGGTTAGTGTGCCGTGATCGCAAATGCGTCAGTTTCGGCCGTGCTGAGTCTACTCGGCGCGCAGCACAAGCTCCGCACGGAGATCAGCCAACTCCGCTTCGTACCCACCCGAGAGGATCGGGAAGCGGCACCACGTTTTGGGGTCGAGGCTTTCGTCGTCCAAGTGGAACGAGGGCGCGAAGCGTTCTCGCTTCCATTGGTTACGGCACCAGAGCCGGAAGAACCGTTCGATCCACGTCACGAGCTGCGGTCGGTCGTACTGCGGGAAATCGGCCGCCATCAGTTGCAGGATGTCTTTGGGATCGCGTTTGTCGCGGATGGCCGCGCGTTCAATGGCGTCGAGCAACTCGTAGGGCATCAAATCGTCTTCGTCCGTTTGCTGGGCCGTGGCAGGACGAAGTTCGGCCGTCGGCTGTTGCTCGTTCACGACCGCCAACTCGGGGGTCGGGCCGATCCCGTGCGGCCCGTGCGTCTCGATCCAACGGAGCCAGCGACGAATGAACGCTTTGTCGATCCCCGCCAGTGGCGAGATGCTGCCGCAAGTGTCGCCATCCATCGTCGCATAGCCGACGGCCACCTCCGACCGGTTGCTCGTGGCCAGCAGCAACGCGCGACGCAGATTGGCAAGCATCCACACGCTGGGGCCGCGTGTGCGCGCTTGAATGTTCTGCAAGGCGATGTCGTCCGTCTTCCAGTCGAGCGGGCGACCGATCGCGCGCGAGACCATCGCGAGATAACCCTCGACCTGCGCATCAACATCGAATTCGAGAAACTCCGCCCCGACTGCGGCGGCCACCGTCTGCGCGGCATGAAGCGTGACCGGGCCGCTGTTGCGTGTCGCTTGATAGACGCAGGTGAGCAGTTGCCGCACGAAGTCTTTCGCAGCGACAGCCTGACCGAGGCCGGGAATGAAATCGAGTTTCTTCAAGAACGCCTCGCGGCCAATGTCGAGGATGCCGAACTCCACGAGCTTCGCCACCAAGACCACGATCCCCGATGAGTCCGCTCCGCCCGACAGCGACACGACAAAGCCGAACGAATGGCTCTTGCGCAGGTAATCGAACAGCGCGAGCGACACCGCCCGCGTGAACTCTTCCTCCTTGATGAACTCCGAGCGTTCCCACGTCTCGCACGGCAGTGCCGTTCGTGCGGGGGCGAGTTCCGGGTAATCAAAGCCACACTCGATGAAGTCTTGCACATCGTTGAGAATCGTCGGACGAAAGCTGCCCGTGCGCGAACGGCTTAGACGAATCGAGTCGATATCCACGACGGCGG
The DNA here is from genome assembly GCA_043721755.1 of Schlesneria sp. Lineage (GTDB taxonomy): Bacteria > Planctomycetota > Planctomycetia > Planctomycetales > Planctomycetaceae > Schlesneria. The sequence goes on along the minus strand of JAYSQC010000237.1, from coordinate 5,648 downwards.
TCGTTACGTGTGCATCGGCATACGAGAACCTCGGCCCGGTCGCGAGCAAGTGACCCGACGCGGCAATCATCGCGTCGCCGTCGTAGATCGCCCGGCCCGCTTCATTCCCTACCAGGTTGGCATAGACGTAGGCCACGTTGAACGCGCGCGAGCCTTCCGTGACGAACCGCTTCCGGACTTCGTGCTTTCCAAACGCGAAGTGACTTGCGCTGGGATTGAGAATCAGATCGACGCCGCGCCGCGCGAGCGTTCCGCCCGGACGATCTGCAACCCACGCGTCTTCGCAAATCTCAAAGCCGATGCGGATGTCACCCACGTCGAACATCAGATCGCCGATCGGGTATTCGCGCCCGTCCCAATGCAGTTCGGATCGGACTCCTTCCGGCCACGCTTTGAACCAACGCGGCTCGTAGTGAATCCCTTCACCCGCCAGATTCTGCTTTCCTACGAACCCGACGATCTGCCCATCGACGACCAGGCACGCGGTGTTGAACAGACTGCCGTTGTGCAAGACGGGAAGTCCGAACGACACGACCATGCCACTGGTCAGCGGCAGCAGCGACAACAGCGAGTCCATCGCTCTCTGCTGCACGCCCGGCGCGTGAAAGGCGTCTTCGCACCCATAGCCCGTAATGCACAGCTCGGGGAGACAGAGGATCGAGACGTGCGACTGCCCGGCACTCGCGATGGCCTCCGCAATCCGCTGCCTGTTGCCTGCCCAATCCAGCGGAGTCGTGTTCAACACGGCCGCGCCGATTCGTACCAGTCTCATGCGTGATCCTTTTCAGCCGTTCGAGGATGTCCGGCAACCAGCGTATTCGGACGCGAGGCTCGTTTGTAATCTGCCCGCCCTCACGTTCCCACGCCACGCCGTAGGACGGGCACTCTGGCCCGTCTGATTTTCAGCGTTAAGGCGAGCGGCAGAAGAGACCTTACCCGAAGTGACCCGGACGCTCCGAAGCGTCCGGGTCACTGGGCGCGGTGCAGTGGGTCAGTTTTTTTCTGGCCGCTCGCCTAACTGCCTGTTGAAAACGTAGGGTAAGCGTCTCGCTTGCCCGTAAATGCAGTTGAAAAAGGGGCAAGCCAGAGGCTTACCCTACGTTTTTCAACAGGCTGCTAAGGAACGTTCGAGGAAACATTGTCGCCTTTCGCCGCTGAATTCGGACGGGCAGAAGTGCCCATCCTACATGGGCCTCACGGCCAGACCGCCGCGTCCTCGCCATCGAGCCGCAGCGTGAGACACTTCGCGCTGCCACCAGCTTTGAGGAACTCACTCAGTTCGGTCCCCTGCGGAGTAAAGCCGTACTCACGGAGATCGGCTTCGAGTTTCGGGCAACCCGCATTCAGAACCACGTTGCGTCCGACCACAACGGCATTGCAGGCGAACCGCGCCGCTTCTGTTTCATTCACGGCGATCAAATTCGGAATCTGCGATAACGCACGGCGGGCATAGTCATCAAACGCGGGCGGGTGCCAGATCGCCGTGTCGGAAGTCAGCGGGCAGAAGCAGGTGTCGAGGTGATAGAAGTGGTCGTCGGTCAGTTGCAGCGGGATCACGCGGCAGCCCATCCGATCGCCGAGCCATTGCATCGCCGACGCATCACTTCTGACTAGATATCCCGCGTACAGTGTGTCGCCACAGAAGAGCGCGTCGCCCGCTCCCTCGAAGTTCATGCCTGCCGGAAGTGACTCGGCTCGAAAGCCCTGCGATTCAAACCATGCCGCGTTGAGTGGAGTCTCTCCCCGCCGAGCCTCGTGGCGAAACGACGCGAGGAAAACCGTATCGCGCCAGACCAGCCCCGCGTTGGCGGTGAACACCAAATCGGGCAGCCCCTGCCCGGCAGGCATCAATCGCACGTCTACTCCCAACGAAACGAGCAAATCATGGAGCGTCTGCCATTGCTCGCGCGACTTCGCCAAGTCACTTGGAACACTGCGGCTCATCCACGGGTTGATCTCGTATTCGATCCCATAGAAGTCGGGCGGGCACATCAGGATTGTGGGTCGAGTGAACACAGGCATGGTTGGGCTTTCGTCTTGATCCGGCGACATGCGATCGGAGATTTTTGACGCGCGCGGTGGCGATGAGGGACGGACGGCAATCGTTTTGTTACGATCCGACCGGAGTCATGGATCGGGCCACCATCGCGGCTGCGAGGTCATTGATCTCCGTGACAATCCCAATTCATTTTGTCAAACGCGAGTCACCACGATGAGTATCACCGGGCCGTTAGTTGTGTTGAAGGATGGCGATGTGACCGTCGTTGTGTTCGGTTCCGAACAACGACAATTGGATGAATCCGGCCTGGAACGGATTGGTCGCCAATTGATCGAAGTGGCCGAGGCCGCCGAACCACCATTGGTGGTCCTCGACATGGCGGTCACGGAGTTCTTCGGATCGTCGTTCATCGAGTCGCTCTTCCGTGTTTGGAAAAAGCTGACTCCGAAACCCGGTGCGAAGTTCGCCATCAGCGGCCTTCAACCGTACTGCAAAGAGGTACTCGAAGTCACACACCTCGATCGGCTCTGGCCGCTTCCCGCCAACCGCGCCGCCGCTGTGGCCCTATTGAGCGAGAAGTAGCGGCCTGTTGAAAGAGCCGTAGCACAGGCGGCTCGCCTGTGCCTTTTCTTTCAAAGCTCGTGTGTTCTACGAGAGACGCAAGTCGGTCATGAGCAGGCGAGCCGCCTGCTCTACGTTCCTCGACATCACGTCTTCACTCGCTCGCGCCAGACCGCCACCTGTTCAGCCACAGCGATCCGGCCGCCGCTGCCAAAGCTACTCAGCCGCGCGACGACGTTCATCACGCCGAGTGATTGCGTGACATCGGCCTCGATCTTGTCGCACGCCTGTTGAAGCTCTGCCAGCGGCAGATCGACGAGCTTGCAGCGCTGGGTCTCACAGTGCCGGACGAGCTTGCCGACGACTTCGTGTCCCGTGCGCATCGGCACTCCCTTGCCGATCAGGTACTCCATGAGAGTGGTCGCGTCGAGGAATCCTTCTTCGAGTCGCGCATTGATCGTCTCCACTTGCAACTTCGCGTGGCGGGCAATACTCGGCGCGAGTTCCAGGCACGCCTGGACGGTGTCGAGAGCATCGAAGAACGCGAGCTTGTCCTCTTGCAGGTCGCGGTTGTACGCGAGCGGCAGTCCCTTCAGCAGCGTGAGGATTTGCTGCACGTCGGCGATGACGCGCGCCGATTTCCCGCGAATCAACTCCAACACATCCGGGTTCCGTTTCTGAGGCATGATCGATGAGCCGGTCGTGTACGCATCGGGCAGCTTCAGGAACCCGAACTCCGTCGTACACCACAGAATCCATTCCTCCGCCCAGCCCGAGAGATGGACGGCGATCAGCGAGAGATCAAAGATCGCTTCGGCCAGAAAATCGCGATCGCTCGAAACGTCGAGGCTGTTCGCGGCGACGCTGGCGAACCCGAGCAGTCGCGCGGTCGCCTCCCGATCAATGGGCAGGCTCGTTCCCGCGAGAGCCGCCGCGCCAAGCGGCAGCACGTTGACTCGCTTCAGGCAGTCAGCCAGTCGCTCGCGGTCGCGTTGGAACTTCTCGCAATAGGCCAGCCAATAATGAGCGGCCATCACAGGCTGGGCACGCTGCAGGTGCGTGAAGCCGGGAAGGACGACATCGGCGTCGGTCTCACACCGATCGACGAAGGCGCGTTGGAGTTCGACCAGCAGTCCGTCGAGCATCGTCAGCGCATCGCGCACGTACAGCTTGAGGTCCGTCGCCACCTGATCGTTCCGGCTGCGGGCTGTGTGCAACTTGCGCCCCACGTCACCGATACGGGCGATCAGGGCCGACTCGATGTGCATGTGAATGTCTTCGAGTTCCGTCTTCCACGGCATCTCACCCCGCATGATCTGTTGGCCGATGTCGTCGAGTGTCTCGACGATCTGACGGCACTCGTCGTCGGTGAGCAGCCCGACTCCCGCCAGCATTCGCGCGTGAGCCTGTGACCCGCGAATATCCACCGCCGCGAGACGACTGTCGAAGCTGATCGACTCCGTGAACTTCTCGACCCGCGCATCGGTCTTCTCGTCAAACGCACCACCCCAAGCTTTACCCGCCACGAGTCATTTCTCCCAATTCAAGACACCGGTCACACGGTTCGACTTCCCGCAGGGTGGGCTATGCCCACCACATTCCATCGCGTTTTGGTGGGCACAGCCCACCCTACATTTGGATGAACCGGACTGGAGAGCGAGCGTCCATTTGTCCTCGGTTCGTTTGCACAAGTTCATTCCACGTTCACAACGGCCTTGATGACTCCCGTCTCGGGCTTGAGCCACGACGGAAAAACATCGGGCACCTCGTCGAACGCGGCGTGATGCGTGATCCACGGGCGCGTGTCGATTTTGCCGTCTTCGATCAGGCCGATGATGCGGGTGAAGTCGCGCGTCAACGCGTTGCGGCTGGCCAACAGAGTCAGTTCGCGGCGGTGCATGATCGGGGCGTGAGGGAATTCGATGTTTTGTTGCGTGATGCCGACGAAGACGACTCGTCCGGCGAACGCCGCGAACTCCAAGGCACGGGCCATCGACTTGTTGCTGCCGGTCGCATCGATCACGACATCGGCAAGCTGCCCGTTCGTGAGATCGGCGAGCGACTTCACGTCGGACTCATCGCCGTGTACCTGCAACGTGTCGGGGACGCCCATCTTGTCTCGCACGAACGCCAGTCGATTTTCGCTGATATCCATAACGATCGTCCGCGCACCGGACAGCTTGACGAACTCCAACGCCGACAAGCCAATCGGCCCCGCGCCGATGATGAGTACGTTCTCGCCCACTTTCGACGCAGCTCGATCGACCGCGTGACAACCGATGGCCAGCGTTTCGACCAGAGCACATTGATCCGGTGTCAGCGTGTTGGCGAGATGCAGCTTCCGGGCGGGAAGAAGGATTCGCTCGGTCAACCCGCCGTCGCACATCACACCGAGCGTCTTGTGCTGCTCACAACAGTTCGTAAACCCGCGTCGGCACGAGTAACACTGCTGGCAATTGAGATACGGCTCGACCGAGCAGCGATCGCCCGGCTGCACGTTCGTCACACTGTCGCCGACCGCGAGCACTTCCACGCCGAGTTCATGTCCCGGAATGCGCGGGTAGGAAAAAAACGGCATCTTCCCGAGATAGCCACCCAAGTCCGTGCCGCAGATGCCGACCCGCTGTACACGCACGAGCACTTCTCCAACTGCGGGAGCGTGCGGTTCGGCGATCTCGATCCGTTTCCAACTGAGTGGCTTCTCGAGTTGCAGTGCTTTCATGAGGTTCTTTCTTTTGTGGCTCGGGGGGCACACCGGGGAAGGCTAAAAATAGGTGACGACGATCAAGGACGACAGGCTCAGGCGAGTCGAATGTTTCCTCGGCATTCCACCACGAACCAACGCGCCCGACAACATTGAAGAACTAGCCCGACGCGCAAGCGAGGGCTGGACCCGCGATGGCGGTGAAGCTCTCGCTTGCGCGTCGGGCTAGGCTTTGTCGGAAAACTATCAGCCGCTGGGCGCTAGCCCACGGTTTCCCCGCAGAACCCGGACGCTAGCGCGTTCCGGCTGATAGTTTTCCGACAAAGCCCAGTCTTGAAATGCGCACCAAGTGAAATTCACACCAAGAAGGTAGCCCTGTCGCTC
>JAYSQC010000236.1:0-16448 GCA_043721755.1 Schlesneria sp. | reverse complement strand
CCACCAACCCGAAGCGTGAGCGAGGGCGATGAAGGGAAACGCCTCTTGCCATCGTCCTCGCTCACGCTTCGGGTTAGTAAAGTAAGTGCCATTGGGCGTTAGCCCTTCTTTGGTGGTCGGGAACTTCCAGAACCGGGGGGCTGACGCCACCCCGCTCAGAAACAGACCAGAGGGCTCACGCCCAAGAATCACACTGGGGTTGCGGCGGAACGAAGTGAAGCCGCGCTGGGCTTTTCGAGTATTTCGTGGTTCCTCATGAATCATTGGGGCTGTTGATGATGAGCAGTTCGAAACTGAGATCTGGTTTCGGAAACATGATCGCCCAGACTTGAGTCGGCTTCATTGCCTCAATGGAGCGCGGTACTTCTCATTACCCGAAGTGACCCGGACGCTCCGAAGCGTCCGGGTCACTGGGACGTGTTGCCGTGCGTAAGTTTTTTCTTGCCGCTCGCCTTATTGCTTCAGCCGTGCGCGGTACTTTTCGTAGAAGCGGGTCTGCCGGCTTTCCGGCTGGAACGGTTGACCTTCGATGAAGAGGGCTTTGATCTGTGTCGTTTGTTGCAGCGGCGAGCCGTCGGTCAGGATGAGGTTCGCCGATTTCCCGACCGTCACCGAACCGATGCGGTCTTGTTGACCGAGAACCTCTGCCGAGGTCAGGGTCACGCCGCGCAAGGCGATGTCAGCGGGCAATCCATACGCGACCGCTTGAGCCGCCTCGAACGGGACGTTACGGCTGTTCGACGCACTGTCGGAGCGGAAGCAAACTTTCACTCCGGCCTCATGCAGCCGACCGGCATTGGCGTAAGGAGCATCGAACGGGTCGTACTCTTCGACCGGCTTCCGCATCACGGGACCAACGATCACGGGAACACCGGCCGCTTGGATTTGATCGGCCACCTTCCAACCATCGGTCGCGCCGCAGAGGACGATCTTCAGCTTCTCTTGCTCGGCAAACTTGAGAGCCTCGACGATCTCTTGCTTCGTGTCGGCCTCGATGAAGACGGTCCTCTCGCCACGAATGTAGGGCAGGAGTGCTTCGTAACGCGGATCGATGATCTGCCCTGTCCCCTCGCCCCCCGCCTTGGGGGGGAGAGGGCTAGGGTGAGGGAGGCTTTCGGGTGACGAAGAACCTTCGGAGGTGTTACCAGCGACAAGTTGGAGAGCGTTCTCACCGTTCGGCCCCCTCACCCTAGCCCTCTCCCCCGAAGACGGGGGAGAGGGGATGACGGCTTGCTGCGCAAGCCTCCCCGCTTCATATAGCCGCGCCTCCTTCAGCCACCGCTTTAACTCCTCGACCGGCGGCTTCCGTTCCTTGCCGCTCGGCCAGTTGAGGTGCAAGCCCGCTTCCATGTTCTGAACCATCTCGGGCATCGTCCAACCGGCGAGTTGCACGATCGAGGCTTGTCCCGTGATGACGCCGCTCGCGCTGGAACGCCCGGCTGAGGTCATGTTGCCTCCCCCCGAAGGGAGCGCGAGGATCGTGGTGATCCCGCCCGCACGGGCCACCGGGATCAGTTCCGAATCCGGATTGATCGCGATCCCGGCGCGGAGGTCCGGTTGGAACTGACCAATCTCCGATTGATCGCTCGTCTCGCGCACCTTTCCGATCTCGGTGAGACCGACCGCCGTGCCCGAGTCAATCAGGCCGGGATAGACGTGCAAGCCGGTCGCTCCGAGGACTGCAAAGCCTGCGGGAACGGCGAGTGTCTCGGGACCAACCGCCGCGATCTGGCCGCCGTCGATCAGCACGACGCCGTTCGGAATATCCGCCGCATCGACCGGATGGATCGTCGCGCCGACGATCGCGAAGCGATGCCGAGGCTTTGTCCCCTCGCCCCGGCCTTGCGGGGAGAGGGCTAGGGTGAGGGGTTCTTCTGCCTTCTCTTGCCTTGTCCCCTCGCCCCCCGCCTTGGGGGGGAGAGGGTTAGGGTGAGGGGGGCTTTCAGCGGCGGGTTGAGGGTCGAGGGTTGAGGGTTGAAGGTCAGTGGAAGAGGTCGGTGAAAGTGGTTGAGTCGGATCACCGTTCGGCCCCCTCACCCTAGCCCTCTCCCCCGAAGGCGGGGGCGAGGGGACAAGAGCAGGACCGAGATCGATCTTCGAGACTCGTTCTTCCGGCTTGAGCAGCTTCTGTTCGACAGGCGTCGTCGAACGAGCGACTCCATCAACGCTCATCGCGGTCGGCTGGCGATCGCGTGAGAAATAGACCTCGCCCGCGATCAGAGTTTGCTCGCAGCGCGAGAACGCATTGAACGGATGGCCGCTGAAGATCGCGAGGTCCGCCTGCTTGCCGACCTCGATCGAACCGAGGCGGTCGGCCAGACCCAGCTCCTTTGCGGGGTTGAGCGTGATCGTTTGCAGTGCCGCGTCGGGAGGCATGTTTCCGTAGCGAATGGTCTTCGCCGCTTCGAGGTAGAGGTGGCGAATCAGTTCCCAATCGTCGCTCTTGATGACCGTGCTGGCTCCTGCTTCGTGCAGCAGCGCGGCGTTGTGCGGGATCGCGTCGAAGGCTTCGACCTTGTAAGCCCACCAGTCGGCGAACGTACTGCAACTCGCTCCGTGCTTCACGATCTCGGGCGCGACCTTGTAACCCTCCAGCACATGCTGCAACGACCAGACGCGGATACCGTGACTCTCGGCCACGCGCAGCAGCATCAAGATTTCGTCGGCCCGATAACAGTGCGCGTGAATGAATTTTTGATGGTTGATGATGTCGGCGAGGGCTTCGAGCCGCAGGTCGCGTCGCGGGGAAAGCAGAGGGGTGAGGGGTGAGGGCTGAGGGGCGAGCGGCGGATCAGTCCGATCGATCGGATCTGCCCGATCCGACCGATCAGATGCCGCTTCCCCACCAACTCCCCTTCCGTTCTTCGCCGCTAGGCCCTCAACCCTGGTCCGCGCCCGCTCGTATTCCTGCCATGTGCGCCGGTAATCCAACGCTTCCAAGAACGCCCGGTTGAGAGTCGCCTCGACGCCGAGCCGCGTATTCGGAAAGCGGCCTTGGCGGAACTTCACGTTCTCACCCAGAGCGAACTTCACGCCCGAGTGTGCTCCGGGGAAGAGGTGCTCGGCGGCACTCGTGCCATGCTTGAGTTGCACGACCGCGTCCTGGCCTCCAATGCAATTGGCCGAGCCATGCAGCAGCCGGGCCGTCGTCGTTCCACCGGCCAGCGCACGGTACTCGCTCGCGTCGGCCGAGTTGATCACGTCGCGTACCCGCACTTCACAGACGATGGACGACGTCGCTTCGTTCACGCCACCGAGGCCGTTCGAGATCATGATGTGGCTGTGCGTGTCGATGATCCCCGGCATGACGAACCGGCCTGTCGCATCAATCACCAACATCCCCGGCTCGGGCATCAGATCGGGACCGATCGCCGTGATCGTGCCATGCTTCACGAGGATCGAGTGACCCACCAACGTCTTCCCCGTCGCCGTCAGCACCGTCGCCCCTTTGATGAGGACGCTGCCTCCCGTTTGAATCGGCCTCGCCCGGCGGTCCTCGGGGAACTCGACGGGCTGCTCTTGAGTCGCCGCTTTCCCCGTAGCAGTCTCGCTCCGCGAGACGCCCGCCGCCGGAGCATTCGCGGGTTGAGTCGCATCCGGCACATTGGCAGCGCTGCCTTCATTCGGCTGGGTGGCCGGGGTTGGAGCCGCCTTGGGCGAAACCCCGGGGCTTCGCGATGACGCTCCAGTCCCGGCCACCCCACCGAGATCCTCAACACCCTCAATCGTCGTGAGCTGAATTGCCGAGTCGCTCTTCGGTGTTGATTCAACTCGCTTCGCGGACCACTTCGTCACCGCACCGAACGGCGACTTCAAGTTGCCGCGCAACTCCGTAGGGTGGGCTGTGCCCACCATCTTCGTTGTCGAGTTCGGTTGAGATTCGTTTGGTGATGTGGTGGGCACAGCCCACCCTACCGTGTCGAACTTCAGTTGGATCGCGTTGTCCCCCGCTCCGATGGAGACGACGAACTCGATCCCGTCCTTCGTCGCTTTGCCCGAGGCCAGCCGTCCATCTCCCTGATCGCTTTGGAAATGGCCCGACAACGTGCGGTCGCTCTGATTCAGCTCCAACTCGCCACGCAGCTTGCCGTCAGCCGAGCCAATTTCGACCGTCCACTTGCCCGCCACTTGCAGCGGCTGAGGTTCGCCGGGCTTCGTCGGTTCGACCGGCTTCTCGTCCTTGTGGTACTCGTAGCGCTGACCGTTGATGACGACATGCCGCACCTTGGCGTGTTCGTTGTCGAACGGTCCCGTCATCGCGATGAAGTACGCAGGCTTACCGACCTCAATCGTGCCGAGTTCCCGTTCCAGCCCGAGCATGGCCGCAGGCTGAGTCGTCAGCGCCGCCAACGCCGCATCGCGGTCGAGGCCATTCGCAATCGCCTGCCGCACTCCCTTAAGCACGTCGGCTTGTGACTTGGCCTCGCGCGACGAGATCGCGAACCGGACGCCCGCCTTGTGCAGCGCGGCCAGTCCCGAGACCCGTTCCTTCCAATCCTGCCGCTTGTGTTCGCGAACACGTTGCGGTTCAGGAAGGTCGGGCAAGGAATCATTCTCGTTCGGCTTGGGGGCTTCGAGTTTCGGCTCATCGTCGAAATCAACCTGCACGATGATGTCGGTCTCAGTCTTCTTGAGCCGCTCGATCACACGATAGGCTTCGCGCCCTCCCCAAATGACGGAACGAAGCTGATGCTCGGCCGCGAAGTTCAACGCGCGATCATGATCGTCGCGCGAGTGAGCGACGAAGAGCGTCTTCGTGCCAGCAGCCCGCATCGCGTTGAAGGCCTCGAACGCGGGATCGAACGGCGGCCGCTCGACGCTCGCCGCTCCAACCCCACCGTTCGCGCTGGATGCGAACAACTTCTGCCACTTCGCATGACGCTCGGCATCGAGGAACGCCTGTCGCAGATGCGCATGAACTCCCATCAGAGTCGCCGGGTAGTCTTGGCCACCTCGTTCGGAAAGCTGCATCGTCGCGAACGTCGTCGTCGAAAGCAGAGCCTCTCGCACCGGCAGCGACGCCAGATTCACCACGGCTCCGGTTCCGCTCGCGATGCGGCCGGACGGCAACACATGGACGGCCACAAACCCCGCCTGTCGATACTTGTCGAGATCGGTCTGCTGCGGCTTGAGGTGTTCTCCCGCAGCAAACTCGGGCGTCAGTCCATTCCGATCATCGCTGCGCATCCCAGCCAAAGCGTACTTCGAGATATCAACGCTCCGCCCTTCGAGCGGCAGCGGCTTCACTTCGTCAAACAGCGCCGAGGCCCCCGCATCAATGAAGCCAGGATAGAGGTGCAGCCCGTCAGCCTCGATCACCAAGGCCTCGGCCGGAATGGCGGCGTCCGCTCCGACGGCGATGACTCGTCCGTCACGAACAACCACATGCCCCGTCTCGATCACCTGCCCCGGTGCCACGACAATCTTGGCCTTCGTCAGCGCGAAAGTGCGTGGGCGAAATCCGGACGGAGGCCGTTGGTCATCCGCCACAGCAGCCACACACCACGCCGCAGCCACAACCTCGATGAAGAAACACGAAAGGCTAGCGGCCCTCTGTTGGCGGCAAGCCCCGACGAACATGCGATCGGTCACTGTGACAATTCCTAGGCGAGGTCTGTGAAGCGGCGATCCGGTAAGGAATCGGCTCGCAATAACTTCCGGTGAGCGGCACGGCGCTAGCCCAATGGCACTCACTTTGAGTACGCGGTACGGCGCGAGCCGTCCGGTTGAAGCGAGAGCAAACGCGACAAAACCGGGCGGCTCGCGCCGCTCCGCTACTCGATCGGTTCTAAAGTCAGTGCCATTGGGTTAGCGCCCAGCGGCTGATCGTTTTCCGACAAAGCCTAGTTTTGAAATGCGGACCAAGACTTCGACAGGTTCTGACTCACCACCACATCGGCTTCACAACTTCCGTTCTGATCAAGAAAAAAGGACCTGCGACAAAACTGTCGCAAGTCCTTTCTCTGTCAAGTGCCGAAGGTGGGACTCGAACCCACACTCGGGGTGAACCGAACTGGATTTTGAATCCAGCGCGTCTGCCAGTTCCGCCACTCCGGCCTCTTCAAGCGGGCGGCATCATGAGCGCGGCACTTCGACCCGTCAAGGCTGAGGCGGCCAAGGTGCGAAAGGACTTCTGAAGTCTTCGCCGTACCTCGACACGATCGGCGCAAGTTGCGTTTGGAAATGCCTTTCCCGAGCCCCTCGCACCAGCATCGCCTGTTCAAAGTGGTCAGGATCAGTTCAGCGTGCGGCCAACTTGGCTCCTGAACAGAACAGCCATCCACAGTGCGTTCTGCCCCTGATCGTGAAATTCTGATGAGGTTTCCAGAGACCGCTTGTCAGTCCACGCGGAACTCGGACAATCCCCGCTCCAACCGCGACTCAGCCGCGTGCGTTTGCAATCGCACCGTGAGTTGCAGCCAGTCTCACACGAAATTTTGGCCCCATGAAACCGCGCTCCACCGTCATGAACGTTCCATCATCCACAGGAAGCTCAAGCATGTCAGAACAGTGGTACTACCGCATGTTTGGCGAAGAGTTCGGTCCTGTCGCCCTCGAAAAATTGCGTGAGATGGCCGACCACGGAACCATTGGTTGCGGAGACGAGGTTCGCTCGGCCCGGTCCACGCACTGGGTGCCAGCCGGATCGGTCAGGGAGTTGGGACTGAATTCCACCGGTGACAGTATCGAAGTCGCGACGGCCAGTGATTCCGATGCGGCGATGAATGTTGTCCCCCAAGGCGAGCGTTCCGGACTCGACGACTGGTACTGCCTAACAAGCGGCCACGAAATCGGGCCACTCAACTTTGACGAGCTGTTGAAGTTCGCTCGGCATGAACAGCTCTCCGCCGACGATGAAGTGAAGCTCGGAGCCAACGGCAAATGGCGTCGTGTCGGTTCGATCGGTCGCCTCATGGCGGTCCTCCCCTATCGAGCCGCTGAACAGACCACGCCGCGTCCTGCAGGACGGTCCCCATCGAGCCGATCCAACACGCCTGCCGCCGAACAACCTACCGTGAGCAGTTCTGTTCGCTCCGATTCGCCACCACCGGTTGCCGCAGCACCAGTCGCTGTGGTGGACATGAATGCGGCCTATCAAGCCGCCTATGAGCAGGCCCGAGCGCAGATCGCCGAGTCGATGATTGCCCAAGCCGAAGCCGCATTTAAGAAGGCCGAAGAGGGCGCGAAGGCCGAGCTGGCCTGGGCCTCCGCTCCCAACTTGGATTCCCAATGGTGGGGCTGGATGGGAGGCGTTGAGTTTGGCCCCGTGGCCTTCGTTCAAGTGTTTGCACTCGCCAAGAATGGCCAGTTGAAGCCATCCGATTTCTTACGCAACGGTCCGAACGGTCAGATGTTTCCGTCCTCGAATGCTCCTGGGTTGTTCTCGGCGGTGGCGGCAATGGCGAAGGCCGCTGAGACTCTGAGCTTGGCGAAGGTTCAGGCACAAGCCGCTGCTGCGTTGGCGGCCCCAGCACCCCCAATTTCATCGTTGCCCGCGACGGCTTTCGTCACTGTTGCCGCAGTGCCGGTGCCGGAAACCAACCGGGCTGTGACGCAAAATGTTGGGGACGTGCCCAGGCCCGCCGTTGCTTCAAGGCCGATCAGCACGGGATCAAAACCCCAATTGACGGCTGTCACGGAGACACCCCGGCGCAACACCAACACGCCCAATATCGAGACACCTGTCGTGGAGCGTCCCTCGCCCGCACCGGTCTCTGTACCACGACAACCGTCCCTGTCGTCTGCTGGTTCGAGTTCGTCATCAATGTCGTCGAGCGGTTCGTTCAATTCATCCCGACCTGTTGTCGCACCTGCACGTCCAGTTCCTCGACCATCGCGGTCAAGGAGCGAACCCTCGTTCTCTTTTGCCGAGATGCTGGAGCCACTCAAAGACCCGCAGGCTCTCGGTGCCGTCGGTGTCGTTGCAGCGGTGTTGCTCAGCTTCGGCTGGTTCTACCTGCCCAAGAGCAGCGCGGCGGATGTCAAGAATTTCCACGAACTCAAGCACATCGTGGACGAAATCAAACAGAAGCGGTCCAGCAACTCGACCGACTTCGCCTCCGTCAACATGAAGGCGGAAAAGATCGGCAAAGCGGTCGTCGCAGAATTGGCGAAGAAAGCCAGTCGCGACGAACCCGCCAAGCAACACCTTCTCTGGGCCGCTCGCGACCGAATGCCCGCCATGCTGGGCGAGTTGAAAAAGGCTCCCACCGAGCCTTCCAAGGCCGAGCTGGGCTTCATTGAATCGCTGCGGGAAGCCGCGCGAATACTCCATATCAAGGACGACGGCCTCCCCCCCGCGCCCCCGCGCCCTCCCGTCGATCCCAACGCGCCCGCAACCATCGACGACTGAAAGACCCCTCTGTCGAGTGCCACGACCGTTCTTGCGGTCTACGCAAATAACAGTGGCTGACGAACGAATTGTGCCACCTCGACCCCGCCGCGAGCAGTGCGATATGCGAACGGGCCTCCGAGTTCTGGCAGCGACAAGGGCTTGGTCATGGATGGTCTTTGCGAATCGAGTCGCCGTGAAATGCTACCCCGCATCATCTATGGGACGAGATTCATTGCTTGTGCCTCAGCAATCTGCCTCAGAACTTCCTTAGCCGTCGAATTGATGATCGTCACGTCGGCTGGCAAGTCATCGAACAGGTTCGCCGATGTTCGTTCTTCGGTCGCGATCAAGATGAGCTGCGCGGGTTGCTTGCTTCTGCCAGCGCGATGCAGCAGTTGGGCCGCGTCACCGAGCAGTTCTCCCGGCCGCTGGACTCGGATCAAGATCGGTTGGCTTCCGGGAGTCGCTCGGACAATCGCGTCGATCCCGCGATTCCGCTGCACGGGGACGAATCGCAATCCGTGCAGATGCGCCATCGCTTCGTCATCGCATTGCACGTATGAGTCACGTCCCTTGCGCAACAGTTCGGATGACGTTTTGGTGGGCTGAACCAAGCGTGTGCGAGCCAGTGCCACCGCTTCGGCGGAGACATCGACTCCCAATGAACTTCGTCCCAGTAGTTCGGCCGCAACGAGTGTTGTTCCGCTGCCGCAGAACGGATCGAGCACCGTATCGCCAAGGTCGGTAACGAGCGAGATGATCCGCTCCAGCAGCAGAATCGGCTTTTGAGTCGGATAGCCGACCCGCTCCTTGGCCTTGGGGTTGAGGAACGGAATGTCCCACACGTCGGCCACGGGAACACCCGGTTTGTGTCCATCGTGAATGACCTGCCCGGCGTCGTCGCGATCGTAGACGGCTTTCCCGTGTTCATCGCGGCAACGGCGCTGCAAAATCTGGTCGATGTTTGTGGACGGCGAATAGTCCTCGAACAGTTGGTGGTACTTGTAGCCGTCCGTCTTGCTGTAGAAAAAGATCGTCTGGTGACTGGGTAGCGGACTGCGCTGCGAGTTGGACCAGCGTCGGTAGACCAGATCACCTCGGAGCGAAACATGGCTTCCCCGAACACCTCATCCAGCAGACAGCGAATGTGGTGGGATGCGGTCGAGTCACAATGAAAGAACAGCGAACCGGACGGCTTCAACACCCGTGCGAGTTCCGTCAGACGCAGCCTCAGAAATTGCAGATATTCGGCCCGCGAACTCCATTCGTCACTGAACTGAAACGTCGTCCGTCGATCTCGCGTGACGAGCGAATGGACTTTTGAGTAAAGAACGGCGGATCGACGTAGACGAGGTCCACACTCTCCGCAGGCAAGTCTCGCACGACTTCCAAGCAGTCACCTTGGCGAACTTCGCTACTCATGCCGCCCGCTCCTTTCGGCCGCCAACTGTGTCAAGATGCCGAACAGGTCCGTGCCGGTAAAGTACTGCACGAACAGAACAATGGAACGCACCACGATCAAACTTCAGTCGCAGCCCAAGTTGGGCCATCCAGCCGCAGCGAAGTCTGGCAGGTCGGTTCTGGAAACAGGCAATGGTTCGAGACCGTTGATGAGTCCGTTCAGTTGCTTGCCGTCAGGATGAGGGCCATCGTATAACCGATTCAGCGGGTGGGGCGGTCGGTTGGTGATTCGGACCATCCGGATTGATTTGTTTTCAACCTGATTGCAACAACTTGCCATGACACTCCAAGTTCGACTTCATCCTGCTCAACTCGAAGACTTGGCTCGGATTCGGGACATTCCAGCCGATACGTTGGTGAGTTTGGTCCGACGGTTCGAGCAACTGGCTCCCGTTCCTCTCGATGTCGCATCCTTGCGAAGAGTCGTTTCGGAGAATCTGTGTGACCTAGATTCGGTACACATCGAGGCATTGGTTCGACAATGCCTGCAATTGCACGGACTGGTCAGACAACGACTTGTTCAGATTCAGGATGTCTCCAAAGCCATCTTGGCTTCGATTGAAGTATCAGATTCTCCGTGGACGAAAGATGAACAAGCACGGTGGGTAGTCAACGTCGCCAGTTTGGAGTCGTTGGTCACCAGCCGCCCGGTGCGAATGGTTGCGGCGGCCCTCGACCTTTCATTCGACTACGCGAACCTTTTGCAATCAGCTCGAATCATTACGGATATTCGCCCGATTTTTGATGCGGGAGCGAGTGCGATCGAAGGCTCGGTTGTGTCGTACACGTTGCGATTGAAATACGACAGTCTCGATGGGGACCATGGCTTGAGCATCGCGCTGGATGAGAAAGACATTCGCCGACTTCACGAGCAGTGTGAGCGGGCGATCAAGAAGGCCAACCTCGCGCGGGAATGGATGAGCAATCCGCAGCCGTATGGGGTGCCGACATTAATCTCGGGAGAGCAATCCTGATGGATTTCATGACGATAACTCCAACGATGCACCAAGTCTTGAATTCGGACGTGATTTCACGGAAGCAAGTTCATCGCCCCGTTGAATTGGACGCCGCTCCTCCGAGTGATCAGCGCCGCTACTATGAGTCCATCCGTGATGGGCAGCGGAAAGGGAACGTCCTGCCGAATGTGGGGCGTGTCCAGCAGGATGGCCTCGAACGTTATGAACAATTTTGGACTGCGGCATCGCGTCTTCAGCAGTTCATTCTCCACGATATGGAACAGCCGACTAACGCGGTCGCCAAAAACGAGAGTTCCGCTGGAGCCGCGACGGCACCGAACCTCGGTTATCGCGTTCTCGAAGTTCTCGATGGGTTTGTCGATCAGATTTCTGAAGGCGTGGCCTACGTGACGCTGAAGAGCCAGTTCGGTGACGTGCTGCACGGTGAGTACCCGGCAAGCGAGTTGAATCGACGAGGCATTCTGGAGGGACGCGGGTTCCGGTGCATGACCATTGAGGCCAATGGAAAAGTATCTGCGAACATTGAGGCGATCCCCGAACGCAAACTGACCCCACAGGAACAACTCGCCCTCTTCGACGAAGCCGACAAACGGCTCGGGGACTTCGAGTGGGATGAGTAGCGAGCAGGAGCCGCTGCTCGGCATCCACGTTTTGGGCGGAATCCAAGGCGAGAGCATCGTTGTCAGCTTGCCGGGTGATCGCTGGGGCGTGGTCGATTGTTACACGTCACAGCTCGACGCGCCTGACCTCAACCCCACCGTTCGCTTCTTGCGAGACAACGGCGTTTCAAAGCTGGATTTCCTCTGTCTGACTCATCCTCACGACGACCACTACCGAGGGATGGCGCACATCCTGGATGCCTTTCCCGTCGAATGCTTCTGGCAGTTCCCGGTACTGCCTTACCCTGTGATGCGCCGGCTGATCGATCACGACATTTGGGATGCCGAGGAGTCTCAAGATCGTGATCGACAAGAAACCGCCCAAGAATTGGTTCGCCTCTTCGGGAGAGTGAATGCGCTGGGGAAGAGTCGGAAGATCAGGCGGGAACTGCTCAACATTGGCCAGCAAATGTACGACCGTGATGGCGTTCGCGTCATCGCTGTCGCTCCCTCCGGCGACCAGACTTTACGCTACGTTGAACGGTTGACCAATTGCTTCAATTCAGACGGTACGGTGAAAGAACGCCTACCGAACTCCGCCCACAACATGATTTCAGCGGCACTGATCATCGAATTTGGAACATCGCGAATTCTTCTCGGTGGCGATGTGGAAACGAGCGGGTGGCAGGACTCACTCGCCCACTTCGGCGACAACTTGGCCATTCACGCTGCCAAGGTCAGTCATCACGGTTCCACCAACGGCTACTGTGAAGGGCTTTGGCCAACTCTTTCTCGCAAGGGAAAGCCAATCTCGGTCATTGCCCCGTTCCGTCGGTTCGGACTTCCAAAACGAGTGGCACTCGAACACATCGCCGCCCATTCCGAGAGAGTGCTGACAACCTCAACCTTTGGAATTCGAGAATCAGAGATACAGATTCCATTCTCTCCGTCGGCACCTCCGCGAAGCCGCGAATGTTTGCGGAACGAATTCAAAGCGTCAGCGATTTCGGGTGACGACGCGACGGGGATTTGCTCGCTGTATTTCGATCGAAGCGGAACCTGCGTAAAGATCGATCTCGTTCCACCCGCAGCGGCGATCTCGTTTTAAGTCCGTTTAGAAAACAAAAACGCCCCGGCTCATTCTCCAATGAGCCGGGGCATCCCGATCACCGCGTTGTCTGCCGCTCCTTCAGCCTACGGCGCGGGCGGAAGTCAACGACTACTTTTTCTTCGTCTCACGCTGCGACAAAGCGGAACCAGCCGCCGTCTTTGAAGCTGCACCGGTACGGCCGTCGTTCAAAACCTTCGACGCCGCACTCGCGGCCTGCTTGCCAGTTTTCTTGTCTGCCATTGCTTGGACCTTTCATCGAAAGAGGGCTGGGACAAACACTGAGCTGAAACTTCTCAACTACAACCGTGGCTCGTGCCGCAGTTGTGGCAGAGGTAGCAGTTGCCGTTGCGGACGGTGATCGCTCCGCAGTTGCTGCAACTCGGGGCGTCGGACTGGAACTTGGCGAACTGCTGGTCGCGGTTCGCGGTCGTTTGCAGGGCCAGGCTGGCCGATTGCAGCGTGAGCTGTGGAGACGAGACTCGCAGGGCGATAGAGGCCGGTAGTTTGCCATTGCCCGAGTGAGCCTTGCCGTTGCCGCCCCCAAGACCATTCGCCGCGTGGGCCTTGCTGCTGCCAGTGCCGTTCGCTTGCGGGGCCGAAGTCGCTGGCAGGGCCTTCTTCGCGACGACTTCGGCCACGTGATGAGCTTCGGATGCGTCCTCATCGTGCAGATCACCTGCCACTTCGCGGCGCGGCGTGTTGGCTTCGCGGAAGCCGGGCAGGAACTGGATCCCGAGCCAGCGGAAGATGTAATCGACAACGCTCTTCGCCACCGGAATGTCCGGGTTGGGAGTCCAGCCGCTCGGCTCGAAACGCGAGTGCGAGAACTTCTCGACCAGCACTTCCAGCGGGACACCGTATTGCAGACCCATTGAGGTCTCGGTGCCGATCACGTCCATCAGGCCGCCGATGGTCGAACCCTCCTTGGCCATGCTGATGAACAGCTCGCCCGGCGTGCCGTCTTCGAACAGGCCCACCGTGATGTAACCCTCGTGGCCGCCGACCGAGAACTTGTGGGTCAGCGAGTGGCGTGTGGCCGGGAGCCGGCGTCGGGCGGGCCGGGAGCCGTTCTCGCCCTTCTTGCGATCCCCTTCCTTCGTCGTGGAGAGCGGCTGGCTTTGCTTCGAGCCGTCGCGATAAATCGCGAGAGCCTTCAGCCCCAGACGCCAGCCTTCAAAGTACGCCTGCTCGATGTCATCGACCGTCGAATCCTTCGGCATGTTGACGGTCTTCGAGATCGCGCCGGACAGGAACGGCTGGGCGGCGGCCATCATCTTGACGTGCGCCTTCCAGTGAATCGTCCTCGTCCCGTTCGCGGCCTTGAACGCACAGTCGAAGACCGCGACGTGCTCGGGCTTGAGGTCGGGCGATCCCTCAATGGTCTCGCTCTCCTCAATGTGCTTGACGATCCGTTCGATCTCGGCCGAATCGTAGCCGAGCGTCTTGAGGGCCACCGGCACCGTGCGGTTGGCGATCTTCATCATGCCTCCGCCCGCAAGCTGCTTGTACTTGACGAGAGCAATGTCCGGCTCGATGCCGGTCGTGTCGCAGTCCATCATGAACGCGATCGTACCGGTCGGAGCCAGCACCGTGGCTTGAGCGTTCCGGTAACCGTGCTGCCGTCCCGAATCGACGCACTCGTCCCACACCTTGCCAGCCGCAGCTCGCAAGTAGTCGGGACAGGTCGAGTCAATCCGATCCACGGCGTCGCGGTGCATCCGCATCACGCGCAGCATCGGCTCGGCATTCTCTTTGTAGCCCGCAAACGGGCCCAGATAGCTGGCAATGCGGCTCGACGTAAGGTAGCCCTGCCCGGTCAGCAGCGCCGTGAGTGAACCGGCAATCCCTCGACCCGCGTCGCTGTCATAGGGGATGCCCATCGACATCAGCAGGCTACCGAGGTTCGCGTAGCCCAACCCCAGCGGTCGGAACAGATGGCTGTTCTTGGCGATTAGTGGCGTCGGATAGCTGGCGCGATCGACCAGGATTTCCTGAGCCGTGATGAAGACAGAGGCCGCGGCGCGGAAGCGGTCCACGTCAAACGTCCCTTCCGGTCGCTGGAACTTGCGGAGATTGAGGCTCGACAAGTTGCAGGCGGTGTCGTCAAGGAACATGTACTCGGAACACGGGTTCGACGCATTGATGCGACCCGAGTTCGGACAGGTGTGCCACTTGTTGATCGTCGTATCGTACTGGACACCGGGATCACCGCAGGCCCACGCTCCCTCGGCCATCTGCCGCAGCACATACTTCGCTTCGTATTCGGGACCGGACTTGGTCGCGTCCGTCACCCAGCGCGTCTTCCATTTCTTCCCTTCGTCCACGGCTCGCATGAACTCATCGCTCAGGCGGACGGAGAGGTTGGCGTTCTGGAACATGATCGACGAGTAAGCCTCGCCGTTGAAGTTGGAGTCGTACTCGCCGCTGTTGATCAGCGTGCGGGCCTTCTTCTCTTCTTTGTTCTTGCACTGGATGAAGTCGAGGATGTCGGGATGCCAGTCCTTCAGCGACTGCATCTTCGCCGCCCGGCGCGTCTTGCCGCCCGACTTCACCACCGCCGCGATCTGATCGTAGACTCGCATGAAGGACAACGGACCCGACGGCGTTCCGCCGCCCGACAGCTTTTCCTTCGCACTGCGAATCGTCGAGAGGTCCGTTCCGGTTCCCGATCCAAACTTGAAGAGCATCGCCTCGCTGGTCGCGAGCCGCATGATGTCTTCCATGTTGTCATCGACCGACTGAATGAAGCAGGCCGACGCTTGAGGCAGTTCATACGCGGCCGCTGGACGTTCGACTTCCTTTGTCAGCGGGTTGAAATGGTAGTTCCCTTTCCCTCCCGTGACGCCGTACTGCTGGTAGAGGCCGACGTTGAACCAGACCGGCGAATTGAACGAGCCGTATTGGTGGAGGCACATCCACGCCAGATCGCGATAGAAATTCTCACCGTCTTCGCGGCTGGCGAAGTAGCCGTCGGCGATGCCCCAGTCGGCGATGGTCCGGGCCACGCGATGGATCACCTGCTTGACGCTGGTTTCACGTTCGGGCGTGTTCGGCTCACCGTAGAAATACTTCGACACGACGACGTTCGTGGCCAGCGGACTCCACGACGACGGGATTTCGCAGTTGGTCTGCTCAAACAGCACCTTGCCGTTTTCATCTTTGATCGCGGCGGTGCGATAATCCCATTCGACCGTGGTAAACGGATCGGTATCGGCGGGACAGAATCGAGGCGAGACAGACATCGGGCGCATTTCAGGCAGATTGCGGGGAGCGGGTCCCGCGTTTGAACTCACTCCCACAGGAGCCACCACTACAGACGAACCAGCAGACATCGACATTCCTTTCGACTCGTGCATCATGCACTCCTCTTCTCCAAGGATCAGGGCGAGAAAAACGGTCGGCGCAGCATCAGCCGACGACGGGGAAAACCAAGGGGAACGGTTAGAAGAACCAGAGAACGTTTGCCACAAGAACAACTATCGGTAGGGGTCGCTGTGCGACTGAAGCCCTACATCTGGTGAGCGAACGAGTAGCAAAATAAAGCCGCGATTGGCAGAAGTCAACCGTCGATTTTGGCCGAATCGACCGCCAAACCCCAGACAGCCTGCACAAGTGGCCGCGCACTAGGGGGTTAAAGTTTTGTGAAAAAGTTGGCGGCAAGTTCACGCAGCGGCGAGGCCAACCGGCGTTGACTGGTCGAGCCGGGCGGGGCTACGGTTCGGCCTGACCAACTGGCACGAACTCATCCAGAAACGACTTCGAAATGCTCACAATCCTGCTACTAATCGTCTCCAATGTCTTTATGACGTTCGCTTGGTACGGGCACTTGAAGTTCAAAGAGTCTCCACCGGCGATCGCCATCCTGGTGGTCGAACAACTTTGTCTTGAGGGGTTCATCACGAGCCCGACGCGCAAGCGAGGGCTTCACTTTCGACAACGGTTTGCCCTCGCTTGCGCGTCGGGCT
>JAYSQC010000235.1:0-1547 GCA_043721755.1 Schlesneria sp. | reverse complement strand
AACCCGCAGCGTAAGCGAGGGAAACAAAGGGAAACGCCTCTTGTCATCGCCCTCGCTTACGCTGCGGGTTAGTAAAGTCAGTGCCATTGGGCTAGCGCCTTGCCGCTCACAGGTGTTGTCCAACAGGAGTGGCGGAGAACCTGTTTTTTTTGACGCCACCGACGGAGACTGTAACCCAGCGTGTGAAGGCCAAGGCACTTCGCGGGGAGAGTCAGAATGTGGAATTGGTTAGCCCGCCTTTGGTCGCCCCGCTTTCCGTCCGACTCCCTCGGAAATCGGGGTGAGGTCGCCGCCGCCCACTTTTTGGAGCGGCTCGGTTATCGAATCCTCGAGCGGCAAATGCGCAATCACTTCGGTGAGCTGGACCTCGTGGCAATCAATGGCGACCGGGTCGTGTTCGTCGAGGTCAAGACGCGAACCACGCTGTTGGCAGGGCACCCGACCGAAGCCGTCACCTCCACCAAGCAGCGAAAAATCACGCGGTGTGCTTTGGCGTATCTCAAGCGTCGAGGCTGGCTCGAACGCCGTGTCCGTTTTGATGTGATCGCCGTCGTGTGGTCAGGCGAAGCTGACGCTCCCGAAATTCAGCACTACATCAACGCCTTCGACTCGGGCGACTTCGGGCAGATGTACTCGTGACAATACCTCACGCGGCACAAAGTGAGAGGTTTCTGAGCGGGGTGGCGTCAGCCCAATGGCATTCACTTTGAGGTGTAGCTGAAGTCGTCAGACTTCAGAGGACCGTCAAAGCCGGCTGAATTCTTACGAATTCAGCTACGTCGCACAGAACGTCCATTTGAAATTCGCTCAAAGTGAGTGCCATTGGCCTGACGCCACCCCGCTCAGGTGTCTCATCACTGACCGCGAGATGCATATTCTGGCTCAACAGGCTGATTAGGCGAGCGGCAGGAAATAGCTTACCCATCGAAGCCTGACGCGCAAGCGAAGGATGCTCGATGTCCTAGGCTTCGCTTGCGCGTCAGGCTTCGATTGTCGGTATGACAACTACTGCCGCTCGCCTTAGCGCGAGTCTCACCCGCTCAAGTGACCTCGCCATGCAGGACTCGTCCGGCACCCTGAATCAGCAGGCGTTGCGCCACTTGCTGGCCGAGGAACGCGGCGTCGCAGGTTGTGCCGGATGCGGAGGCGATCCAGCGGTCTGAGCCATCCTGCGGGAGCACGACCGCTTCCAATCGCAGTGTGTCATCGACGACCTGCGTGGAGACTCCAAGCGGTGCGTGGCATCCGGCGCGGAGCGTGGCGAGCAGACTCCGCTCGGCGGTGACGGCGGCTTGCGTCGGACAGTGAGTGATGAGCGCGAGGACTCGCCGCGCGAGTGTGTCATCCGTTCGACATTCGACTCCGATCGCTCCCTGCCCGACAGCGGGATAGACGGTCGGGGGAGGCAGCTCGCGCGAGATGCGATGTCCCAACCCAAGCCGTGTCAGTCCGGCGGCGGCGAGCACGAGAGCTTCGTACTGGCCTTCGTCGAGCTTGCGCAGCCGGGTCTCCACGTTGCCGCGCACTTCACTGAGTTGCAGGTCGGG
>JAYSQC010000234.1:0-5789 GCA_043721755.1 Schlesneria sp. | reverse complement strand
GGGGAGAGGGGACAAGAGCTTCGCGACGCGACGCGCTCGCTGACGTGATCCGATAGCTCCCCGCCTGCCTGTTCAGTCGGCTGCCACCGCACGTCGAGCAGCCCGCCTCGCACATGTACTTTTCGAGCTGCATCCGGCGCATCGGGTTGCGCGTCTTGCGGTACTCGTCGAGTAGTTCGGGGATGAACCCGGCGTACGTGCCCCCCTTCTTCCAGACACCGCCGCCGTGCCGAAATGAGAACGTGATGTTCTTCGCGCCGAGGCCAGACAAGAAGAGTTGCTTCGCGGCGTCGGGGAGCTTGCTCCACTTGGTCTTGAAGAACGAATCCTCTTCCAGCCCAAGCTCAAGCTCGATCGCTCGGCCCACGCCCTTGAGGATGCTCTTCCGCCACTTGCCGATCGCACTGAGCTTCCCGAGAACCGTGATGGCTCCCTTGGCGATCGACAGCGAATCGTCGGGGACGAGCCGCTCGATCTTGAAGTCAAACCGCACGCCCAGCCCCGTGCAGTCGGGACACATTCCCTGCGGACTGTTGAAGCTGAAGAGCTGCGGTGACGGTTGCTCGTAACTGATGCCGCAGTCGATGCAGGCGTAGTCGCAGGAGTAGAGCTGGTCGAGGGTGGAGGGTTGAGGGTTGAGGGACGGAGAAGAGTCGCGTGCGCCGTCTTTTCCTGTCCCCTCGCCCCGGTCTTCGGGGGAGAGGGTTAGGGTGAGGGGGTCTTTCGACGGGGTGGACGCCTTCGATGCGAGCGACTTCTTCTTGCTGCCCCCCTCACCACGAGGCGATGCAAGAGCAGAGTCGGCTTGAAGTGGGGGAGCGTTCTCTCCACTCGGCCCCCTCACCCTAGCCCTCTCCCCCGAAGACGGAGGAGAGGGGACAAGACCGTGCTGGCGCACGTCATCGCTTGGCTCGCGGGAGATGACCAATCGTCCCTTCGCCAGATTCAGCGCCGCTTCAATCGCCTCGGCGACACGCGCACGGGGCGACTTGCCCGCGACGAGGCGGTCGATCACCACGTCGATCGTGTGCTTCATCTGCTTGTCGAGCTGCAGGTCGTCCGTCAGTTGGACGCTCTTCCCATCGACCCGCGCGCGCAGGAAGCCGCGTTTCAGCAGGTCTTCAAACAGGTCTTTGTACTCGCCCTTTTGGCGTTGGATCAGCGGCGCGAGGACTTGGAACTTGGTGCCCTCGGGCAGGCGGAGGACGCTGTCGAGAATGTGTTCGCGCGTTTGAGCCGTGATCGGTTTGCCGCACTGATGGCAGCTCGGAGTGCCGACGCGGGCGAAGAGGACGCGCAGGTAGTCGTAAATTTCGGTAATCGTGCCGACGGTCGAGCGCGGGTTGCGGCCGCTCGACTTCTGTTGGATCGCAATCGACGGCGCGAGGCCCGTGATCGAATCGACCTCCGGCTTCGGCATCTGCCCCAGAAACTGACGGGCATACGACGAGAGCGACTCGACGTAGCGCCGCTGCCCCTCGGCGTAGAGCGTGTCGAACGCGAGGCTGCTCTTCCCCGAGCCGCTGACCCCCGTCATCACGATCAGTTTGTTGCGCGGGAGCGTGACCGAAACGTCACGCAGGTTATGTTCGCGGGCACCACGAATGACGATGTCGGAGGCGGGCATGGGGTGCGTGAACCGGTCAATGAGGGAAAAAAGTGCGTTACAAGTAGGGTCGCTCAGAAGTTGTCCCACGTCGAGTACGCGCGGGTCACTGGAGTTCGCGCGGCCGCCAGATCGAGTCGATCGTGGCGCGAGTTGTCTCGGTCAGATCGGACCAAGTGTCGAGTGGCAGTGTGAGGCGGACGAGGGCTGCGGTGGAGAGACGGTGGGTTTCGCCGGTCTGTTGCGTGACGAAGGACTCCAGATCGGGATTGTGTCCGACGATGAGAACGCAGGCGGTGGGTTCGGCCACGTTGCGGAGAGCCTGGATGAATTGAGCGGTCTCACAGTGATAGAGGTCCGCGCTGTGCGTGACCGGAATGAGCTGGCCCTCGGGAAGTTCAGCCTGTGCGAGTTTCCAAGTTTCTTGGGCGCGGAGGGCGGTCGAGCAGAGGACGAGATCGGGGCGGAGGCCGGTGTCACGCAGCACGGCTCCCATGCGCGGGGCGGCTTTCAAACCGCGCTTCTTGAGCGGGCGATCGTGATCGTCGAGCGTGGTGTTGGACCAACTCGACTTGGCGTGACGGAGGAGAAAGAGGGTTTTCATGGAGAGCCTGTGAGCGAAGGCAGGAAGAGGTGATGGGCGAGCGGAAAGAGTTGGCAGACTCACACCAACCCGAAGTGTGAACGAGGTCGAGGGCGAACGACGACCTCGTTCACACTTCGGGTTGGTGTGAATCTTGGATCGGGCTTCACTCCTCCGCACCGGGTGCGCGGTGGGGTTCAAACACGGTGAGTGCCGCGCGTTCGGCTTGCTCGATGGCTTCGGTGGCGCGGCGATAGAGGACTTCTTGACTGCGACACGGTTCGGCGGTGGAACTCGGTTTGACTCGTTCGTAGCTGCCGTCGGAGTGCAGCTTTTTGGCTTTCACATTGTCTTGAAAGTGCGTTCTCAGAATCGCCATCAGTTTGGTGCGACAGGCGGGATCTTCCACGGGAATGAGCAGTTCGACTCGTCTGTCCAAGTTGCGCGGCATCCAGTCGGCGCTGGAGATGAACAGCCGTTCGTCGCCGCCGTGATAGAAGTAGAACACGCGGGCGTGTTCGAGAAACCGATCGACGACGCTGGTGACGGTGATGTTTTCGGACAAGCCGGGAACGCCGGGTCTCAGACAACAGATCCCGCGCACGTTGAGGCGAATCTTCACGCCCGCTGCGGATGCCGCATAGAGGGCCTCGATCATCCGTTCGTCCACCAGCGCGTTGAACTTGGCCATGATGACGGCCTTCTGACCGTGCTTTTTGCGTTCGGCTTCGGCCTCGATCATTTCGAGCAGTTTGTCGCGGAGTCCGATCGGGGCCATTTCAACCTTGCGAAACTGTTGCGGCTGCGAGTATCCGGTGATGGCGTTGAAGAACGCGCTGGCATCGGCTCCCAGATCGTCGTTGCAGGTCATCAGGCTGACATCGCTGTAGATGCGCGACGTGATTTCGTTGTAGTTCCCGGTGCCGAAGTGAACGTAGCGCGTGATCCCCTGCGGTTCGCGACGGACGATCAGGCACACCTTGGCGTGCGTCTTGAGACCTTTCACACCGTAGATGACCTGCACCTCAGACCGTTCCAGATCGCGCGCCCATTCGATGTTGCGCAACTCGTCGAAGCGGGCCTTCAGTTCGACGACGGCCGTCACGTACTTCCCCTTCAGCGCGGCGCGTTTCATGGCCGCGACGATCGGGCTGTTGGAACTCGTGCGATACAGAGTCTGCTTGATGGCGAGTACGTCCGGGTCGTCGGCCGCTTCCTCAATCAACCGCACGACGGGATCGAAGCTCTCGTAAGGGTGGTAGAGCAGCACGTCGCGGCGAGCGATGGTGGTGAACAGGCTCTCGGCACGATCGACTTGCGGAAGTGGCTTCGGTGGCCACGGCTCGTACCGCAGCGCGTCGAAGCCCTGCGAGTCGGTCAGGCGGAAGAAAGCTCCCAAGTCGAGCGGCCCCGGCACGGCGAAGACCCATTCATCAGCGACCTCAACCGCCGATTGCAGAAACTCACGCACGATCCGGCTACCGGATTCAGCCACTTCCAACCGCACGCACGCTCCCTGTCGGCGGGCATTCACGATTTCCTGCATCTCGCGCAACAGATCAAATGCCAAGTCCTCACG
Source organism: Schlesneria sp. (assembly GCA_043721755.1). Classification (GTDB taxonomy): domain Bacteria; phylum Planctomycetota; class Planctomycetia; order Planctomycetales; family Planctomycetaceae; genus Schlesneria. The sequence goes on along the minus strand of JAYSQC010000234.1, from coordinate 2,021 downwards.
CAGTTCGAGGTCGGCGTTCCGCGTGATCCGGAACGGCACGCACTCTTCGATCGTCTCACCAGGAAACAGCCGCGCGAGAAACAATCCGACGACATCCTCCAACAGAATGAAGCTGAAGCCACTCTCGGACGGGAGCGTCAGGAACCGTTTCCGGTTGCGGCCGAACGGCACGATGGCAAAGCGTGGGACGGCCGATCCGGCTGAAGGAGCCAATCGCACGCACAGGCTGAGCGACTGATTGATGAGCGGCGGAAAAGAGGGCGTGTCGGCCGAGGGAAAGAAGACCGGACCGTCGGTGACGCTCGTCGCTCCATCAGTGCGCGTGAGAGCGGCGGCGGCTGGAGCAACCAGCGGCGCGGCTTTCTTCTTTAGTGCGCGCTTCTTCGCGGGACGGGCTTCGTCAGCGGACGTGCCCGCGATAAGATCATTCGTCGCCGACTCCAACACCACCGCGACGGCCATCGGGGTCAACACGGGAAAAATCTCTTGCTCGAACAGCGTCTGAACGTGCTTCGCCTGGCGGTCGTTTAACTCCTTGAGATGCACGCGGCGCATCCCCGCCTTCGCCAAAGCGGGCTCCAGTTCCGAGAGATAGACACGGTATTGCTCGTCGGCGAACGAGTGCATTCGTTCGCCGATGGCCTTCAATTGCTCGGCCGTTGTCAGCCCGTTCGGATCGGGGTGCGACTCTCCTTCCGCCAGCAACAGTTGCAGGCTACCGATGCGCACCATCGTGAACTCGTCCAGGTTCGAGGACGTGATCGCGAGAAATTTGAGACGCTCCAGCAGCGGAATCGTCGGATCGCGGGCCTCGTCGAGTACCCGCTGATCGAACTCCAGCCAACTCAGTTCGCGATTGAAGAAACGAGATTCCGCAGCCATGGCGGTCCAACATCCAAAGGAAAAAGTTTCGAGGGGGCGAGGCCGCAGAAGTGTAGCCGCCGCCCGCGACGAGTCGAAGCGGCGGGGCGAGGCAAAATGGTAAAGGGCAAAACGATGTGGCACAGAATGAGGAAGAGGCGGCGAAAAGCGGGCTAGTTGACAGTCGAACGCAGGGAATCAAACATGCGTCCGGTAAGGCGAGCGGAAAGAGTTGTCGGCCCCACACCAACCCGAAGTGTGAACGAGGGCGTCGATAGATTTCGCCCTCGTTCACACTTCGGGTTGGTGTCTTCGGGTAAATCTTTTCTTGCCGCTCGCCTAAGCGGAGTTCGTCTGTAGGAATTGGGGACAACAATGGTCGAGCGGTGGGAGTACAAGATTTTATTCGTGCCAACCTTCGTGTCGCCTTGGTCGCGGCTACCAACTGACATTAACGAGCAGTTCGATCAACTCGGCGCGGAGGGATGGGAATTGGTCGGCACCGAGCCAGTACTAGCGCCGGCCATTTTTTTTTGTTCGGCACAAAAGCTTGGCTACAGTGCGTTCTTCAAACGGCGGATCGCGGCGTGAGCCTAATGTACTACTCACGTTTCGTTTCTTGCTGTCCTGCGCAAATTCTTCTGCTTCCAAGTAGCCTTCATCGCTCCGCGTGAAGTCAGCCGATCGCGAGTGCGGTCTGGATTGGCGAGACAGCCGTTCAATCACACTCGGCTTTCTTCACGCGGAGCGATGAAGGCGACTTGGGTTGAGGCCAACGGCCGCGCCGGGAACTCTGCGCTGCCCCACCTCGGCGCATTCCGGTTCTCCAATTCGGAACCGGGTGATTCACAATGGGGTGGGAGTGACTATGGAACGGGGGCGCAATCACTTTCCGAAGTGCATCTGCGATTCTCCCTCCCCTCGGCGGGGAGGGAACCAGAAGGGAACTCGGGCAGTGATTGCAACCCCGTTCCTATCAGCCCGTTGAAAAACGAGATCGAGTTTGGCGGGGCTGGCAGGAAGAGAAACGGGGCTCTCCGCCATTTGTGTTGGATGCTTGAGTGAGCGGCATGGCGCTAGCCCAATGGCACTTACTTTACTAACCCGCAGCGTAAGCGAGGGCGATGACAAGAGGCGTTTCCCTTTGTTTCCCTCGCTTA
>JAYSQC010000233.1:0-13334 GCA_043721755.1 Schlesneria sp. | reverse complement strand
TAAGCGAGGGAAACAAAGGGAAACGCCTCTTGTCATCGCCCTCGCTTACGCTGCGGGTTAGTAAAGTAAGTGCCATTGGGCTAGCGCCCTGCCGCTCACTCCAGCATCCAACACAAATGGCGGAGAGCCGAACTTCGCTTCTCACCGCCCCGTGGTCCTCAACGCAGGCGAGGCGGGAGCGGGACCGAACCGCAGCGTGTCGAGCAACTCGCGCTCACGGTTGGCTAGCGCTTCGACCTGTGGTGTATCGACCGTGATCGAGAGCGACGCCTGTCGGCCGGTGGGGTCGGCGATGAGATAGAAGATCCACGTCAGAGGTCGCGCGCCTTCGGCACCGCTCACTACGATGCGATAGACGTAGCTGCGGTCAGTCGTCGTGATGACCTCGCCTTGGCCAAGCTCTTTCAATCTCTCGCCCAATGCCTGACGGATGTCCCGCTGAAAATCGGCCACCGGCAAATGATCGCCCGGCTTGGCGGGAGCGATCGGCGCGAGATCGCACTGCGCGATGAAATTCCCTTGGTCGATCAGACGAAAAACGGCCGCCTTTTCTTGAATCTTCCAGAGATGCCAGTGGCGCGGGTACTCGAACCCGATGTTCCACGGCGACTCGAACCGCAACGCCGTCGCCGAGGCCTTCGGTTCTTCGCTCGCAGCATCGAGATACTTTTGATCGGAAAGTCGCCCCGGAAGTTGCGCTGGCTTACGGATCAACCGGACCCGCGCGGTGAACTCGAACGCCGGTGAGACCGGGCCGAACCCACGTTTCTCAACCTGAGTGAAGTCGCACTGCGTGATGCAGCGGTCCTTGAGGTCGTACTCATAGAAGCCCGTGACGGTCACTTCACTGATCGCACCGATGGCCGCTCCTTCCAGCTTGCCTTCGATCTTGATGCGGGCGATCTGCTTCTCAACCGACGCGAGCGAACAGGTCAACTCGCCCTTTGAGATCGCGTCGATCGCCGTCAGCATTTGGAAGGCCCAACCGGGCACGGTCCACTTGTCGCCGACTTCGATCTCCTTCGACGGGAGTAATGCAATCAGTGCGAGGCTATCGGCCGGAGACCGCAGCAGGTCGAGTTCATTCGACGTGAACGCCCCTCCCAAACTGTACAGCTCGACGCCGTCCACCCGTCCCTGCGCGACAACGAGTTTCAACCGATCATCCAGCTTCGACGAGGACTTCTCGGTCCCAACAACGATGTCGGATTGAGTCGTCTCGTAATCGCGGATCGAACGAAACGCCTCCGCCTCACCACCAGGTCCGAGCATCCTGCGCTCGCGATACGACAACGCGGCCGACGCGCTCAGCTTGAGCGGCTCCACGTTCGGTGAGGGCTGCGTCTTGCCGTTCACATCGACCCGTGTCCCACACCCGAAGACCCGCGCGTCATCCACGGGTTCTTCCAACTTGTACTTCTCGGCGGCAAAGCCTGTCAGCCCGATGGCGACAGCGGCGACAAACATCAAGCTCTGGCAACACGTCTTCAACATGGCGACCCTCCTGATCGGTAGATGATGTCCTGATTCTCCAGACGGATTCAGCACCGTAGGATGGGCACTCCTGCCCGTCCTGTCTTGGATTTTAAAGCCGGACGGGCAAGAGTGCCCATCCTACAAATCGCGTTGCCGACTCTGGCCTCACTTCACCCGACTGTCTTCAACCGAGGCTGCTCAATCACCGCGCCGTTGCGTTCGGCCATCGCTTGCGCCGACGCAATCAAGCCCTCAACATCCAACCCAATATCGGCGAGCAACTCATCTCGCTCGCCGTGTTCGATGAAGCGATCGGGGATGCCGAGGCACTTCAAGTTGTTGGTACTCATGCCCGCCGCATTGGCCGCTTCGAGGACTGCCGCACCGAAACCGCCGCAGACGGTGTTCTCTTCGACGGCGATCACGAAGGCGGACTCTTCGAGTGCCCGGAAGATCGTCGCTTCGTCGAGCGGCTTCGCGAACCGCGCGTTGATGACACCGACATCCAGCCCCTGCTCACGCAATCGTTCCGCCGCTTGCACGCACGTCGGAAAGAAGGCCCCGAACGCGAGGAACATCCCGTCGGTACCCCACCGCCAGACCTCGGCCTTGCCCAGTTCGACGGGCTGCTCGGGCCGTTCGACCTGTTCGACGTTGGCCTTCGGATACCGGATCGAGACCGGCCCCGGATGCGACAGCGCGAAGTCGAGCATCGGAGCGACATCGAGTTCATCTCCCGGAGCCATCACCGTCATGTTCGGGAAGACGCGCATGTACGTGTTGTCGAAGACGCCGTGGTGCGTCGGTCCATCGGGACCAGCGAGGCCGCCGCGATCAATGCAAAACGTGACGGGCAGGTTCTGAAGCGCGACCTCTTGGAAGATGTGATCGAAGCTGCGCTGCAGGAACGTGCTGTAAATGTTCACGATCGGACGGAGGCCGCTCTTCGCCATGCCGCCGGCGAACGCGACCGTGTGCGCTTCACAGATGCCCGTGTCGAAGAACCGCGTCGGAAAATCCTTACGGATGCGACCGAGCTTGTTCCCCTCGCACATCGCCGCGGTCAGCACGCAGACCTTTTCATTGAGCTGCATCGCGTCGTAGATCGCGTCGCTCATGACGTTCGTGTACGCCTTCGACGACGACTTCTTCACCGAGACCACTTCCTGTCGCGAGCCGCGCACGATCGGCGGCGGCGCGTGGTACAGCACCGGGTCTTCACAAGCCGGATCGAAGCCCTGCCCCTTCTGCGTAAAGACGTGCAGCAACACGGGGCCGCTCACTTCCTTGACCATCTCCAACGTGCGACGCAGCGCGAGCAAGTCGTGTCCATCGACAGGCCCGATGTACCGAAAGCCCATCTCCTCGAAGAGCATCCCACCGTGCAGGAAGCCTTTCATCGCGTCCTTCAGTTGTGAGATCGCGTCGCGCGACATCTTGCCGACGACCGGCAGCTTGTTCAGCAGCCAGTTCACGTCGCGTTTGAGGCCGTTGTAGAACGGAGCCGTTCGCGCCTTGTCGAGATACTGCGCCAGTCCACCCACGCGCGGACAAATTCCCATCTTGTTGTCGTTCAGGATGACGAGCAGGTCTTTCTTGAGTTCCGCCGCGTTGTTCATCGCCTCGAAGACCACGCCCGACGGCAACGCTCCGTCGCCGATGACCGCGACCGATTTGCGACCGCTCTGCCCGAGCAAGTCGTCTCCCGCCTTCAGCCCCAGTACGGTCGAGACGCTGGCCCCCGCGTGGCCCGTCATGAACAGGTCGTACTCGCTCTCGTTCGGATTCGGGAAACCCATCAGGCCCCCCTTGGTCCGGATGGTGCGGAACTGCGCGAACCGCCCTGTGATGAGCTTGTGCGGATAGACCTGATGCCCCGTGTCCCAGATCAACCGGTCCTGCGAGAAGTCGTAGACTTGGTGCAGCGCGAGGCACAGTTCGACCACGCCCAAGTTGCTCGCGAAGTGAGCCGACCGCTCCGTCACGAGGTTGCACAGCGCCTCGCGAATCTCGTCGGCAAGCTGCAATAGTTGCGAGTCAGTCAGCCCGCGCAGATCTCGCGGCGAGTCAATCTTCGGCAGCAGTTCATAGTTCATAACCATTCCTTTGGAGTGCGGCGTGACCCAGTGGGTGCCCCCACGCCGCGTTAAAATGCGGCTGGGCCGCTTTCGTTTCTAATCGAATTGCCATTCCGTCGTTTAACCGCGTGGGCAACGCCCCGCGCGTCGAGCGACGTTGGAGTCTATCCCCCATCGACGCGCGGGGCGTTGCCCACGCGGTTAAACGACGGATGTTTGTATTGCTTGCAGGCGTCCTTCAATGATCCCGCTGCGTCACAAACCGAGCCAACTCGACCAACTTGCGACCCTTCTCACCGAGCGGCTCCAACAACAAACACGCCTCATCAATGAGGGCGCCCGCCTTGCGACGGCTTTCCTCCACACCCAGCAACGCCGGGTAAGTCATCTTTCCGAGGGTCGCATCTTTTCCGACCCCCTTCCCCAGCTTGGCCGCATCCCCCGTCACGTCCAGCAGGTCATCCGCAATCTGGAACGCCAGACCAACACGCTTTCCAAACTCTTTCAGCCGCCACATCAATCCCGCGTCGGCCTGCCCCACCCGGCCCCCCAAAGTGACAGCACTCGTCAACAACCGCCCGGTTTTACGGCGATGAATGGATTCGAGTTGGGCGAGTGCCAACGCGTTGTCGCTGTTGTTGTCGTTGGCATTGCGGGCTTTCTTCTTCTCTGACGACCGCAGGTCGGAGTCCGGCTTTGTCCCCTCGCCCCGGCTCTGCGGGGAGAGGGCTAGGGTGAGGGGGGCTTCGCTTTTTCCGCTGCCCGTTGAACGCTCCCGTTTCTCCCCCTCAATATCCGCCACTTGCCCCGCCACCATCCCACACCAACCGGCCGCACTGGCCAGATCTGCACAACACGCGGCAGCCACAGTGGCGGGTTGCGTGTCGCGCGCGATGACCTCGAAGGCCAGAGTTAACAACGCGTCCCCAGCCAGAATGGCCATCGCCTCACCGAAGACCTTGTGATTCGTCAGCCGCCCACGCCGATAGTCGTCGTCGTCCATCGCGGGCAGGTCGTCGTGAATCAGCGAGTACGTGTGAATCATCTCGATCGCGCAGGCTGCTGGCAGCGCCGCCTCGATCGAACCGCCGCACGCCTCACACGCGAGCAGCACCAGAATCGGCCGCATCCGCTTGCCACCGGCTAGCAGGCTGTAAGCCATCGCCTCACGCAACGTGTCAGGGCAATCGCTCGCACTCTGACAATCATTCGCGTCCGAAGTCGAAGCCGCCGCGACATAGTTCTCCAGCCGCGCGTGAACCAGCTCGCGCAGCGAGACCAAATCGGCTTCGAGAGTACATCCCTGCATCGACATCAAGAGAGTTCCGCATCCGTGCGAGGCCATCGACATCAACCGAACCAGCCCATCCCCAATTCGGGCCGTCCGTGAACGGCGGGCATGTTACCGACCAGCCCCAAGTGAAGCAAAGGAAATGGATCGGACTCGCACGGCCAGCGCCAGCACGAAGCAGGGCCGGTCGCCGTAGGGTGGGGCCAGCGGCGCTTCGCCGCGCTGGCCCACCCTGTTTTCTCGACATTTCCCGATGGTGGGCCGGCGCTCGAAGCGAGCTGGTCCCACCCTACACTCAAAGCAGGCGATGGCCCCGCATAAAAAACGTCCATTGAACTCCCTGACCGCCAGCAGCACCGTTTTGCCGCACATCTCGTTTCCCCTCAGGTCACTTTCAGGAGACTCGTGTCATGGCAACTCAGACCAGCTTGGAACAGATTGAATTTGCGGAACTGACGCAGACGGTGGATGACGCCCGAGTCGCCGCCGATCCCTTTATGTTGCCTGCCACTCTGCGGACGGCACTCAACACCGCGCTCGTCGATCTGAAATTGAAGGACTCCTCCACGCTGCAATCCGACGGGGGGCGGGCCTTGGCGGCATTCAATCTCCGCACGGCGCTAGATCAACTCAAGACGCTGTTGCGCGACGGGTTCAACTATGTGCAGGGCTTGGGTTCGTACCAGATCACCGACGGCGAGCGACTGGCCGTGTTGACCTCGTATGGCTGGGAGAGCGGTCAGATCGGCGTCTTCACCGACGCGCGGATCGAGTCGCTGGCCAACGAAGCGATCGCCGCCACCCCCACGATTGCCAACGCGGCACATCAGTATCCCGCCGCGCTGCTGGCCCTCATCACCACGCAACTGGCGACCGTCAACGCCAACCAGCCGACCGCCACGGGAGGAGCCTCCCAAGCCGCGATGCAGTCAGCCAGATGACTGAGGAGTTTGCGACGTTGAAAGAGGCGGAGAAGGGAATCGCCGTTGAACTTGAGCGATTCAATTCCCGTCTTGCGGATGTTGGAGCTTTTCAAAAGCAAGTCGATTCTGAGATTAGTCGCTTAGAGCGAGCACAAAAGGCAGGAGATGTTCTCGCGAACCTGAAGGTGACCCACTGTCCGGCATGCGATCAAGAGGTCAAGAAACCCTTCGTGGCCAGCGCAGAGTGTTATCTTTGTGGCCAGGACACAACGACAGGGAGTTCCGCAACGAAAGAGCCGCTTAAGTGCCTTGAGTTTGAGCTTGACCAACTAAAGGGTGAGAGAAAGGAAAACACGGAACTGCTTGAGTCGCTCTGACTGGTAAGAAGCGCAGTCGAGAACAGAACATTCAAGACATCAGGAATCGAAGCGCGCGGCTGACAGAATTACTGAAACCGGTACGGGTCGCAACGGCAGCAATAAGGCAGCCGCTTGAAAATAACCTACCAAGAATCGGAGTGATTCGAGTAAAGAGCCATCTTGGAGGGCTCTCATGGACGAGCAGCATCAGGAACAGCTCAATCGGGATGTCATTGAAACCATTCGCTCGGCCGCAATGAAGCTCACGGGAATTAAGCGGCGGAGGTTTTTGGCGGAAATCGCACTCAAGTACTGCCACGGCAATCCCAGGGTCACCGAGCAGAAATTTGGATTCTCGCGAGCCGCCGTTGAGACCGGCTTGGGGGAACAACGTTCCGGATTGCGATGTGTGGACGCCTTCAGGCTGCGGGGGCGAAAGAAGTCCGAAGACCAGTCTCCCCGGCTGGTCGAGGAGATCCGCCAACGGGTCGAACCCACGGCCCAGGCGGACCCCAAGTTTCAAACCACTCTGGCCGACACACGGATCACCGCCGAGAAAGTGCGCGCGCAGTTGCTGCAAATCGACGGCGTTCGGCAGGACGTGCCTTGTCGGCAGACGATTGGCACAGTGCTCAACCGTTTGGGCGATCGGCTGCGGTCGGTCCTCAAGACCAAGCCTCAAAAAAAGTGCAGGAGACCGACGCCATCTTCGCGCAGGTCGCGGCGGCGCGTGAACGAGCAGCGGCGGATCCGTTCTGTCTGAGAACCTCGATCGACACCAAGGCCAAGGTGAAAATCGGCCCGTTCTCGCGTCGGGGAAAGTCGCGTCTGCCCCAACCGGCCGCCGATCATGACCTGCATCCCGATGCGATCCTGGTTCCGCTTGGCGTGCGGGAGGTGTCGCGCGGTGCCAAGCAGATCCAGCAACTCAACGTGCTCTTCGGACATTCGCGTGAGACGGCCGACTTCCTCGTGGACGGGCTGAAGCGGTGGTGGTTGTCACGTCGAGAGCATCACCAGGGTGTGCGGCGACTGATGATCGAATTGGATCACGGCCCGGAGATCAGCAGTGCGCGGACGCAGTTCTTGAAGCGCCTGGTGGAGTTCGCAGATGAGACCGGGTTGGAAATCGAACTCGTGTCCCTTCCGCCGTACCACAGTCAATACCACCCGATCGAACGGGGTTGGGGAGTCCTGGAACAGCACTGGAACGGTGCGCTACTCGACACGATCGAGACGGCGCTGGAGTGGGCCCGCACGATGATCTGGCGCGGAGTGAAGTCACTCGTTGACGAGATCAAGACGACTTACGAACGCGGCGTGACGCTGACCCGCACTGCCATGCGGCCGATCTTTGAAAGACTCCAACGCGACGCAGTCCTGCCCAAGTGGAGCCTCGTGATCTCACCCAACTCTGGGTAGGTTATTTTCAAGCGGCTGCCTAAGTGGTCTCCAACGAAAACAGGCCGGGGGGAACCGGGCAAAATGTCGAGGCGTCACTGATCCGCAGCAACGGCCTCGATCTTCCTTCGCTCCTTCACCCGATCGGCAATCGCACGGATTTGTTCGCGACGTGCTTCGATGTCCGCGTGTGTCGGATTCTCGCGACGCGGGTAGAGCATCGCAATTTCGGTGCGGATGTCGCTCGTGATTGTGACTGGCGGCTTGTCATCAACGGGCTTGCCGATGACGCTGAACAACAGCGTCATCGCCTTCAAATCTCCATCGGTTGCCGCCTCGACCAACTTGGTGACGATTGCCGCGATGTCCGTTTCCGTGACGGCCTGCAACATCGCGTGCCTGAGCTTTTGCGAGCGGCTGGAGTGCCCGACGGCCGCGACGTTGCCCGGCTGGAATCGGCCGTTTGGTGGCGTTGCATTCGGTTCTGTTTGCATGGTTCGCCCTTACTGAAGTGAATGTAGAAACCGCCGTCACTGCCCCGCCGACTAGGATCGACGAGACAGCGCGGCGGGAAGGAACTTAAATTGCCTCGGGCCTCAAAAGGTTCGTTCTTGCTGCCACGGACTCGCTGTTCAGTTGCTCGCCGCGAACTCGGAACTCATTGAGTTGCGTCGTCATGGCTTCGATGTCGCTCTTCAGCCTTGCGACATGGCCCGCCATGTCCCGGTCGCACTGCTGCTGCAATAGCACGAGCCGATCTTGCTTTCCGAGAAGTTCCCGCTGGCCATCGGCCTGTTCCTGCCGAAGGGTCTGCATCGCCGCATCGGTCGAACGCACGGTGGCCAGAGCAACCGGGCAGGTCGCGGTTCGCATGAGTTCACCTCGGGCACGTCCGGCCTCCGTGATCTCAAACGCCGCCGCTGTTTTCGCAGCTTCTATCGGGAAGATTCGAGCCTCGAAAGCGGTGTGTTGTTTCTCAAAAGCGTCAACTTCGGACTCGATCTTTTGTGTGATGGTCGAGTGAGCCTTCGCGGCTTTATCACCGGCGTCCACCATCGCTGCCCAAGCCCTTCGGCGGCCCAACAGTGCAACGGCCGCAGCCAGATCGTCCGGCGTTTTGCCGAGTCGCGACAACTCCAGCAGCGTCAGATCGGCGTCAAGCTTTTTGCCATCAGCGACGGCAACAACCATTTTTTGCCACGACGCGGCAGTATCGAGTGCGATCTCATTTTTCCGCGACTTCAGCACACCAAAGAAATCAACCATGTTCGTCATCCTTTCAAAAAGGGGGGGGTTACTTCAACCGTTTGGCCACTCAGCCAAATCGCAGTTCCACAAATCTAAAAATGCCGTCGGTGCGTCGATATTGTTGATTTCTGTTATCGGCATTTCAAATAGCCGCTCGGGTTCATCGCCCAAGGCACGGGAATATGACGCCGTGCTGCTGATTCCATAAAAATCGGCGTTGATTACCATTGGCAAAAATACAGGCCAGCCGCGTTTTTGCATTCGATGGGTGATGTGACAGCACGCGCGAAGCCAGTCAGTCCCGTGGTCCGGACGCTGTGATTTCGGGGTGGGGTCGAAAGCCGCCGGGTCGGCCACGGATGCGGCGAACGTCGCCGACAGCACTTCAGCGAACAGATCAGATCGCTCATGCCGTCGTCCGTATAGGTCATCAACGCAGACGATGTGCGCTAATTCGTGAACACAAATCGCGGCGAACTTGTCTTCAGCGAGGCCGAGATTATCTGAGCAATTACTGAAAATCAGCTCGTCGGCGATCAGCATCGCTGGAGCGGGACCGTCCCAGTTTTTGACAAACGGCCGGAGTCTCTCGTGAATATACGCACCGGTTAAGCCGAGAAACTCGCCAGATAACCCGAACGTCGTCTCGCTCGCAAGGACAACATGAACCCGACTCGCACCGTTTGCCGCCAAGTCGGGTGCGAGCATCGACTCGAATTCGCTTTCGAGCCTGTCGCGTAGTATTCGGAGATCATGGTGTGCCATCGTGGATTCCTTCCGTGGTTCGTGGCTTCGCGTCTGCCGTGTCGGTCTCGTGGTTCATGGCGTGCCCTTCCATTCGTATCGACTCGCCTTGTTGTTGTGCGGCCCGCCCTTAGCCACTTCGATCAGCACGCCGTCAGCCACGAGCATCTGGAGCGAGCGAGCAACCGCCATGTGATTGGTGACGCCGAGTACAGCCGCCGCCTTGCGACAGGCCAGATAGAACACTCCGTCAGTCGAGCGACGGCCCAACTCAGCACACAACGCAACCAGTCGCCTGTTGACCGGGTTGAGAAACCGCATGGCTTCGGACGGCAGTTCCTTCGTATCCGCAGCCGTCATCGCCGCCGCAGCCGAATCGACGCAGCGAGTCAGATCGATGTTGTTGAAGGCTTCAACGAAGTCGGCCCACGACTCGTCAAAGCACTTCGTGCGAATGAAAGGCAGTGCCTGTTGATGCCACAGTTCGACCAGCGGTCGAAGCTCCCGGGTGGACACGTCCTGCCATTGGGGATCGGCCCGTATCCGACGAGCTAACTCAAACAACCGGTGACGCCGAGTACCGAAGGCGTGAGGTAACGTCGCTTCGACCATCGGGGAATCTGTTACAGATAGAACAGATCGGGCAGATCGTACAGAATCGAGATCTGTGCGATCTGTAACAGGAGCTTGTGCGTCTGATGGCAACCAACAGCGCCCGAACCCGGATTCCTCCACCGTGAGCATCGGTACGTCCGCCAGTGAATCGAACCCCCGTCCCCAGCGGTAACGATGTCCGCTTAGGTGGAGACTCGGCGGAGCCACCACGTACTGGCCACTCGCCCGTAGCTCGCCGTCGTCATAGGTGATCGCAGGACATCCGGTAATGCGGGCGTAGACGTGCCTTCCGCGGCTGGTCTCGACGCAGGGGAGCATCCGCTCCAGCTTCGGGTACTCGCTCGCCCAGCTCCGCCATGCTTCATGAATGTCGAAGTCTCTAGCGACGAGGTGCCCGCTTACGTTGCCCAGGACGATGCCGAGTCCAAGATCGTCGCGCCGATCGAACCACTCGCGGATTAGATTCTCATCCGCCGCCTCACGCTGGAACCGCCTCCACTTCACAGCGGGCCGCTTGTCTCGGCCGATGGGAATGATCGACAGGCCGATCCCTTGCAGCCGCACGGCCTCGGTGAACACGTCGTCGCCAAGTATTAGGCTAGTCTCACACTTTGCGGATTGGTGCCTCATGCGTCACCTCCCGCATCACCGGATGATCGGATCGCTTCCAGTGTTACCGCTCTGGTGGCTCGAATCTTGGCGACATCCTTGGCCTGTTCCGCGACCTCAAAGTTGTAGGCTTCAACGTCGATATTTCCGCGAATGACATCATCCAGCCACTGACTCAAGACCTCGGGTGACACGGCTTCCAGTTCGTAGCAGTCGTTCCGGCCGTGCCGCTTGATGTACTTCGGAGTCACCGACGATTCCTTCGCCAGCATCACGTCCACCGACTGAGAGACTCCCTGTTCATCAGCCTGCTGATGACTCATCGCCACCCTGATCGCACTGACATTCTGGATGTTAAACTCATCACGCACGGAATGTGTCGTGGATTCGCAGATCATGTCTCCAGCCGGGTCGCAGTCCGTCAGCGCGAACAACACGAGTGCCGATTTGCCGGACGCCCGATACTGTTGTGCGATCTGATACCGTGCGTCGATTCCGCTGCTGCCTCTAAGGCACGCTGTCGGAATCGTGTACCGCATCGCCACCTTGTCGATGAAGCTCTTGACCGTCAGCTTTTCGATAACGATCTCGTAGTGTGCGGACTGACTCTGCAATAGATCGCGCGCAAAACCGGTGTAGAGTTCCCTCAGTTTCTCACCCAAGAACTCGGCCGCGTCCCGATATGTCTGCCAGACTCCAACGGGTCGGGTCTCGTCGATGATCCATTCCCACGGCACTTCGCCAATCAGCCGCAATCGAGTCAGCATTCGGCTGAGAGCGGCTACCGATTTGTCGTTGTTATCGTAGATGAACCCGCGCTTGCCTCGACTGGTGCGGATTTTCAATGGCGGGAGCAGCCTGTAGTGAATGGCGCGTTCATTCACCGGCAGAACATTCTTCAACGGCCCGGTCAGGATGCTGATGATCGCATCCGCAAAGTCCCGCGACTGCTTCGTGATCTTGGACCGTTTCTTGATCTTGGTGGGAATGACGACGGTCTTGCTCTTTGGCTTCGCCCGCTCGATTTGGAAATCGACAACGGCACTCATCGCTTCGTCGGGATCGACATCAACGATCCGTTCCCGAATCTTCTCATCCTGCGTTTTGTCTCGCCCGGTGTTGTGTTCGCGGAGAATTGACAGCCATTCGTCCGGTGTGTGGTCGGACCGCCGCAAGTCCTGCACAATGACCTTCACCATGTCGATGCCCGCTTCAATTGAAGCAGCGTGCCGCTCGTGTCCGCTGATGATGAAGGCATCCAGCGATACGAGTAGCGGAGCTTTCGGCCCGTTGGTCTTGCGGATACTTTCGACCAGTCGCTTGCGGTCGGGCTTGCGGCTGTCACGGTCCCGATACAGCACGCTGTTCTCGGGCGACGGCAGCAGCGTGTTGACGTGCCGCATCACTACGGCTTGGTGATCGGATTTGGGTTTTTGCTTTGCTGAGCGCGTGGATATACTGGTCAATTGTTGAACTCCAAGACGGGCCGCGTTTCTTGATCGGGCGCGGCTTCCGTCGTTCTTTGTGATTGACGGAAAGATTCAAATGCCGAGCTTCTCAAGTTCGCGACGAGCGGCCTCGGACATGCGTTGCCGCTGCGACGGCGTGAACTGCGGGGTGGGGGAATCGGTCGCGTTGAGTCGCGAGAGGAACGTCTCAATGGCCTCCGGCGTGACCATCGTGCGTCCACCAACGCGGACAACTTCGAGCTTGATGCCGCGAACACCTTTGGCGATCCATCGCCAGATAGTCGCGATATGGGGACGGCCGGGGATGTAGTCGGATGCTCGGGACATTGGCATTGCATCCCTGAGCGAGTCGGTGAGCGTGTGAGTAGTCATAAAAAAAACCGCGAAAGAGTGTGACCGTGGTGGAACGGTCGCATTCTCTGCGGGGTGTGATGCGGCTGGCGAGGTGGTCTTCGGTGCAATACTGCCAGACTTGTACCTATATGTCAGAGATATTGGTGCAAGTCTGTCAGACTTGCACCGCGCGACTCGGCTACTCGATCCCTATGAAGTCTTCGACGAGGGTTCTGCGGCTGTCCCACTTGTACTTTTTGCCGATCATTTCTTTCACCATCGCGTCAAGGTGGCTCGTTTTACTGGCGTGCGGGTTGGCACTGCGCCGCCGTTGGAGTTCGGCGATTGCGGCGAGACGACGGGCAGTACCCTTTGTCGTGTTGGCCTTGCGAGCTTTGTGTAACTCGAATTCCGCTTTGCTCAAAAATCGTTCTTTATTTGGGAGCCTGTCGTAGAACATTCCCGCTTCAAACGAGAATCGTTCGGCGTCAAGGTGATGCCCCTTCGCCCTCGCTTCCGCCGCTAGCAGCAGGAATCCACGAACAAAGTTGGCACATGTTCGCCGTTCTATCGTGTGTGAGTCGACAGTGAGCGGCAAGCTGCACCAGTGCGTGCCGCCGATAGTGGTCATCCCCTTCAGGATGGAATCGGGGAACAGGTTTATGTAACGGTCATCATTCCCGGCTAGCTCAGGGCCTCCGCATCTTATTTGTCGGTAATTTGAGCGAGGAGCGATTCGAGGTAGGTGTCGTTCCAGCCGGCTTGCTTTCTTTTGGAGCGGAGGCTTC
>JAYSQC010000232.1:0-4314 GCA_043721755.1 Schlesneria sp. | reverse complement strand
GGTAGTACTCGACTTCGACGGGGGTGTCGATGCGGCAGGTGGCGACGAAGTGGATCGCGGTGCCGTCGGGTTTGGTGGCCATGACTTCGACGGCTTGGAACCGTTTCATGTTGTTATTGAACTGTGGGTCAGCCCTCCCGACAGCCGTTTTTCAACAGGCTGTTACGCCGCCCGGCTCAGCAAGACTTCAACTGAAGAAATGGCTCATCGACCTCTGCGTGAACTGTCGCTACTTCTGCGGCTCCTTCGCCGGTTGGCGCTGGCTGAGCAGGAAGGCAATCAGGTGGGGCAGGTTTTGTTCGCCGATCTGTTCGACGACGTTGGACGGCATCGGAGAGAGGGCCGTGACGCGGGATTCGTCGATGTCGGCGTTGGCAATGCGAACCTCTTTGCCCTGCGCGTCGGCGAGGATCACGGCCGCTCCCTCCTCGCGCAGTTTCAGGCCGGTGATGACTTGGCCCTGATTCGTCGAGATCGTCGTTGCGCGAAAGGCCGCGTCGATGTTGCGGTTCGGGTCGAGGATGTCCTCCAGCAACCGTTCGAGTCCCCGCTGGCCGATGCCGTCCAACTGCGGGCCGAACTTCGCTCCGTCGCCGCCGAGCCGATGGCAGTTCGCGCAGACCTTCTTGAAGTGGGCCGCTCCCTGCGCCAACGCTTCCGGCGTCGGTGAGGCGAGCGCTGCCGACTGGCTCGCCGAAAACTTTGCGATCAACTGTTTCAGCCGCTCATCCGGCGCGGGCAAGTCCTTCGTGAGGTCGCTCAGCCGCGCATCGAGGTTCGGTAGCGAGGTCGCTTTGAGTCGATCGATGACCGGCTTGTCTTGCAGCAGCCGGGCCGAAGCCTTCCCCGTCGCGACGAGGTTCAACAGCGAATCGGCTCCCGGCCGGGTCGTCGCCAGCGCGAGGGCGATCGGTTGTTGCAGCGACGCCGGCGCGGTGGCCAGCGCGGTGCCGAGTCCCTTGCGCGCCAAGTCGTCATCGACGGAACCGAGATGTTGCGCGACGGCCAGTCGCAGTGCGATCGGTTCCGCGTTGTTCGTCATGAGGGCCGCGAGCGATGGCAGCGAACGAGCGCGATCGAGCGACAAGGCCGCACTCGCCGCGAGGGTTCTCACCGACGCCGACGACAGCGCATCGTTGAGTGTCGCCTGCACGCGAGGGAACTGATCGACGAGCCGCATCTGCTCGACCACGGCCAGCGCCAGACCGAGCGAACCCTCACCGAGCGCGAAGCCGGGCGACGGGTTCTCGACGACAGCCGGTTCAAACCGACCGGCACCGAGCCACGCATAGGCATCGCCCGTGTCGGCATCGACGATCTCGATCACACCGCGCTGGCCGGCCCACTTCGACAGGTTCCAGTCGATCTTTTGCGCGACATCGTTGCGCGGAGGGACTTGCTGCGCGATAACCGCGCCCGACTCGACCAGCTTCAAGCGGACATGGTTGAGCGGCGCGGGCTTTGTCGCCGGGTTGCCGTTGTGTCCGCACAGCCAGAACGACAACTTGTCCGGCACGGCGAACGGAGCCGAACGCAATACGCCGGTCAGTTTCTCACCATTCGAGATGCTGTCGAAGAAGAGTCCGTCTTTCACGCCGTCAGCCGAACCGCGCGGCCTCACTCCCCACGGGCTGGCCTGCAACGCAACCGGTGCCGACTCGACCGGCACGTTGACCCACGCCGGAGCGGGACGCGACTTCAGGTCGAGCATCTTCACCGCGAGCGATGCGCCCCACTTGCCAAGCTCAGTCTCCGCCGACAACCGCTGCCCGCGCCGAGTCAGCCCGGCAAACAACGATTGGAACAGCGACACCTGCTTGGTCTCATCGCCCGAATACTTCGTCTGCACGAACTTGGCGACATCGTCCAACCGCGCGCCGCCGACATGCTGCGCGACGTGCGTCAGACAGCGGGACATCATGTCACCTGAGACTTCGCGCCCGCGCACGTAATCAAATGTGAACCACGCCGCTGATTCGCTCGGCACAGCCAGAGCGATGTCGATCAGCCGCGCCAACTCCTCCTCGGTCAGTTTGATCGTGGCAAGCTGCTCAATCGCCGCCGCCCCTCGAAGCTGGTTCCGCAGCGCGATGCGGATGGTGTGGATCAGTTGCACGTCGTCCTTCGGCGCGGTCTCCCATGCGAGCAGCAGCGGTTGGATGTTGCCGACATGAGGATGCACTCCAAGTCCTTCCGCCGCCGCCCGCACGACAAACGGATCGGCATCTGCCAGCAACGACCGGACAAGTGTTGCGGTCGCGTCATCCCAATCCGCTCGCTCGGTCAGAGCCTTCACGAGATGAACACGCACTACGGGCGACGCATCGCGAGCGAGCCGCCGCACCGACTCGGCATCCAATGCGCCCAGTCGCTGCAATCCCCACGCTGAGAGCGCGCGTCGGTTGGCCGAGCCATCGACAAACAGCGGCCCAGCAGATTGATCGGCCGTCCCAGACTCGATCATTCCATTGACGACCAGCGTCTTGCGGAGCAAGACCACGATGGCGTCGCGTGACAACGGCAAACGGCCTCCCTGGTCCGTTCGATTTTGTCTCTCTGGCGAACGGTCCAACACATCCGTTCTGCGTCCCGAGTTCGCTTCCTCCACAAGTTGCCCCAGCGCGAATTGCCTGACCGTCTGATTCGCGTCCCCGAGTAACGCCACCAATTCATCGAGAGCCTTCGCCGTCATGTCGATGCGTTGAGCTGGCTTCTGTCCGTCGCTTGCCCCTCGCCCCTCGGCCCTCGCCCCTTCCCCCGTCCACACCACTCGCCAAACACGGCCGCGATGCCGGTCGCGCTTCGGGTGCTTCAGGTCCACCTCGTAGTGCCCGATGATGCTGTTGTAGAAGTCCGAGATGTACAACGCTCCGTCCGGCCCCAGTTGCAGATCGACCGGATGGAACCACCAGTCGTCGCAGGTGACGAAATCTTCGGGCTTCTCGACCCACGGCGTGGAGCCGCGCCACTGGACGACATCGCGGTGGATGGTGTTCGTGACGACGTTGCCCACAAAAATAGTGCCGTGGTATTTCGGGGGGAACTGGTCGGCGGCATAGATCGCGACTCCCGCGATGCCGGTCGAACCGTGGTCGTTCCCCGTCGTGAGCGGCACGTACCCGAGGCCGTCGTGCGGCTTGCCAAAGCTGTCGTAGTGGCCGCCGCGCACGATCAGCGTCAGCGGTTTCGAGTGGCAGTCGGCCGTGAACCGGTTTCCCAGCGGATCGATCGCCTGACCGAACGGGTTCACCTGGCCCCACGACATCTGCTCGATGGCCGACCCGTCCGGCTGGAACCGGTACGTGTTGCCCGAAGTCATTTCGAGCACCACGTCTCCCTCACCGCGCAGCTTGACCTTCGACGCATTGCGGAACCCGTGACACGCATAAACCCAGCCGTCGGGGGCAAGACGAAACGCGTTCTGATTGCCGTGGGTATCGGCGAAGTCAAACGGCCCGTAGAGGATTTCTTTCTTGTCCGCCTTCATGTCGCCGTCGGTGTCGGTCAGCTTCCAGATGTTCGGGATCGACCAGACGATCACCTCGTTGCCGCTTGGCAGAGGCAGCACGCCGATCGGAATGTTCAGCCCGCCGGCAAATCGCGTCGCCTTCGCCGCCTTGCCGTCGGGACCGATCCCATCGAGCACGGTCAAGCCATCGCGAGCCTGCTCCGGATCGGCGGCGGCGAAGGGATACTCGATGCTGTGCGAGACCCACAGCCGCCCGCGCGCATCGAACGCCAGATTCATCGGCTTCTGAATGTCTGGCTCGCTCGCCACGAGCTGAATCTCAAACCCGGCGGGCAGCTTGAACTTGGTCTTTTGTTCGGCGGGCGTCAGTGGCTCCGTAGGCGATACGGGCGGACCCGCGAAGCTGAACGAACAAGATCCTATCCCCACCAAGACCGCGACAGACCGGACAACCGTGAGCAGCATTAAGTAGCCTCAACAACACGAGAACGAGCAGAGACCCGGTCGAGAATGGACAGAGTCCGGCGAACAGTAGCCCGCCCTTCCACCGCGCGACAAGGCGAACGGGCTGGGCTTTGGGTGAGGGCCACGAGAAGGGTGTCGTTCATGGGTGTACCCTCAACGAAACTCTTCGGGTAACCGCTTCTGAAAAGGTAGCCCTGTCGCTCCGCGACAGGAGGCGCGATCAAGAGGAGACGCCAATCTGTCGAGTCAGCCGGAATCAACGGCAAACGTCACTCGGGTGTTCGCGCTTCCTGTCGCGGAGCGACAGGGCGACCACCCATTGGCGACGGCACCCTCGCGGCTACCCTGGGGAAACAGTGGAAGGGATGCCTCTACCCCCA
>JAYSQC010000231.1:0-9832 GCA_043721755.1 Schlesneria sp. | reverse complement strand
AACGTGTTCGTGGAACGGCTGTGGTGGAGCGTGAAGCACGAACACGTTTATCGCCACGATCACCAGACGGTGGCGGCGCTGCATCAGGGATTGGATTCTTACCTGGCGTTCTTCCATCGCCGCCGCCGACATCAAAGTCTGGACTCCGAGACACCGTGGGATGTGTCTCGGGGAAAGGTCCAAGTGACGGGACCGCAGCCCCGCCGTTGAAGGCCGTTGCCGGTGCGGAGGAATGGGGTGGGAAAGTTTTCGCCGCAGGTGGAGGCCGCGAGAACCAGAGCCTGGCTACCGCCAATCTCTCTAATAAAAGTCGATCACGGGCCTAGACAATGGGGGCCACCGTAGGGGGAGGATGGTCCAGTCGATTTGCTATTCGTCCCCCCTCCCTAACCCTCCCCGCCAAGGGGAGGGAACCAGAAGGGAACTTGGGAAGTGATTGCGCCCCCGTTCCTTGGATCTCGCGCGGTGGAGAGTGAGAGGTTTCTGAGCGGGGCGGCGTCAGCCCAATGGCACTCACTTTGGCCGAATTTCAAATGGACGATCTGTGCGACGTAGCTGAATTCGTAAGAATTCAGCTGGCTTTGACGATCCTCTGAAGTCTGACGACTTCAGCTACCCCACAAAGTGAGTGCCGTTGGGCTGACGCCGCCCCGCTCAGAGGTCTCATCAAGGACCGCGTGAGGTAAAGGCGAGGTCGCTCTTGGTGGTCACATCAAATAGTGGCCCCGCTGCAGTTCTTGCCGAAGCGCGTTGCACGCGGCAAATTCTTTCCCGCTGCGCTCCTTTCCTTGGTCTTCGTTTCCCGAAGCGACTTTGGCCGCAACGTCTTGCATGTCAGATAGATTGCGCCGCTGGAGATCGCCGCGTTGCGAACAGAGCCTCGCGCAAACTTCACTTCGGGAATTGATGCAACTTCGCCTAGAACTTCACGTTTGACCGTGAGGCATGACGTGTGGCGGCCGATTTCCGGCGGAAGTGCAATGGCGAAGGGCAAAGTCGCGATGCGAGGCTCATCTTCACGAAGGCTGTTTGTCGGGCTGTGCCTGCTGGGCACGCTGACGGGCTGCGCCGCCTTCCATCCGATGGAAGGTGTTCCCGCACGTTACCTGCCGACCGAGTTGAAGGCGGGTGAACGGAACGGCAAGAAGACGATCGACTTCTCCCTGCTCAGCCAAAAGCCACCCGTGAACTATCTGATCGACTCGGGCGATGTGTTGGCCGTCTACGTCGAGGGCGAAGTCGGCAGGAAGATCGATCCGCCGGTGGTCCATTTCCCCTTGAACCACGAAGCGGCACCGTCCTTTGGCTTGCCGTTCCCTGTACGCGAAGACGGCACGATTTCGCTGCCGACCGTCGGTTCGATTTCCGTGCGTGGTCTGTCGATCGCCCAAGCCGAACAGCGAGTCAAGCAGGCGTACTTGTCGCCCAAACAGCTCATTCATCCCGAGAACTACCGCGTGCAGGTCAGCCTGCAGCGGCCACGGCAGTACCGCGTGCTGGTGATTCGACAGGACTCGCGCACCGAACCGTTGACGAATGCGGGGGCGGGAGGCCTGAACCTGGGACTTATCAAACGCGGTTCGGGCAAGTTGGTCAGCCTGCCCGCCTACAGCAACGACGTGCTGAATGCGCTGACGGCGACCGATGGCATGCCCGGTTTGGATGCGGAGCCGGCGGTCTATGTCATCCGCCGACGAGGACCGCGCACGGGTGGCTCACTCGATCCGCATTGGCCAACTGATCTCAATCCGTCGCTGTTACTGCAACACGAAGCGAAGCGAAATGGCCCAGTCGTGCGTGGCCAGTCGCCAGCGGGAGAATCGCAGTCTTGGCACTCCAGTCCACTCCACGAAGACGGTTCGTTCGGCGTGAACACGCCGCGCAAAAGCGCCGGTGGCATGTCTTATCACGACGGATCGCGCGGCCCGAGTGTTCCGTTCCCCGGATCGCTTCACGAACCGATGCGACTTCCTGAGAGCCGTTTTTCATCTGAACAATTTGAGCAACCGCAGAACCATTCGGCTGATGTCGGACGCTCGCCGATGCGCGTGTCTGTGGCGGGCTACTCCGTTGAGCAGGGTGAAGTTGATCAAAGGGATGTTCGCCAAGCGGTTGTGCGCCAAGCCGAAGAGTCACCGATCACTCGGCCACGTTCTGTCGCGCAGGCCCACTGGATGGGGCACGGTGATGCCTTGCGCGCCGCGCTGTCATCCATCGACGCGACGAAAGACCCGGCGAAGATGTCCGACTACGAACAGGGGTCGCGAGTCGAACAAGCGGCCGCTTGGAATGAGCCACGCCGCACGAATCGTCACGGCGATCCTTTCTCTGACGCGGCCGCTGAGTCGCGCGCCGTGCAACTCATGAATCACGATGCGTGGTCGTCGCAGAGGGTTTCGCGACAACCCGCGTTGCCGGGACAGCCAGTCGATCAACCCCCGCAGTTGATGCCTCAGCCGAACTTCGTGCCGAACCCGACGCGGGGTTACGGCGATCAATCGCTGTCGGGCGATCCGGCGTTTCAAACGGTTCCCGCGCGACAGAGGCCTTCTCAGTTGCAGGCGTCACCGCAGCCGTATCCTTCCACGCAGATGCCGTTTCATCCTCAGCCGAGTTCACAGGACCGACCTGAGTTTGGGAATGCCGGTCCCGCGTTCGGTGCCGACAGCCGCGACGCGCTTCAACAGCGAATGCCCGCGTCTCCGTATGTGCCTCCGCCAGTCCAGTCGTCGCCGATGGGGCCTCAATCCGGCGGACCGCTCGACTACGCCGCGCCTCAATTGCCGCCGAATCCGTCGTGGCAACCGTCCTCGCCGTGGCAGCCGCCGGTGTCGGCGGTCAGCCCCTTTCCGATGCAAAACCAAAACTTTCCCGTCGAGATGGGGCACAGCCAGTTGTCCAACCTCGATGTCGATGGCCGACATGTGATCCGCATTCCGATTCGACTCGGTCCCGGTGAGACGGCCGACATTCGTGAAGAGGATGTCATCCTGCAAGACGGCGACATCGTGTTCATCGAGTCGCGCGACACCGAGGTCTTCTTTACGGGAGGTCTGTTGGGCGGTGGCCAGTTTACGCTGCCACGCGATTACGATTTGGACATCCTGCAAGCGCTATCGATCGCTACGTCGCGCGGCAACGCGGGCGCGAACAGAGTCGTGGGCGGCCTCTCCGCTTTGAACAACGATGTGTCGATCAGTCCCAGCATCGTGATTGTGCTCCGCAAGTTGCCCGATGGGGGCGAGATGCCGATCAAGATCGACCTCTATCGCGCCCGTACTGACATGTCCGAACGGATCGCCATCCAACCGGGTGACTACATCCTGTTGCAGTACACGCCACTCGAAGCGATCGCCGCCTTCTTCGAGCGACACCTGCTCGAAGGAGCACTCTTCGGCCTCGCGTCGCAGAACCTGACCCGCGGCAACTGAGGGTTAGACCGCGCACGGATGAGGACGGCACATTTCACACTAACCCGAAGCGTCAGCGAGGACGTGTGTTGCATCCTCGCTGACGCTTCGGGTTAGTGTCAGCGTGTACCGCGTGAGGTATAACGCATCCGGTGTTTCGGGGGGCGTTCACGAGGGTTGGACGACATTCTCGTGCCAAAGCCTGTGGCACGACACGGGAACCTGCTGTTCAAACACGGCCACACAAGTGCGCCGCTGGGTGCTGTGTCGGTGATGCTGTTCGCGACGATGAGTTCGTTGCGGATCGCAAAGACCGGGCGGTAGAACAGCCGTCGCTCGACATCGGTTGCATGTTCTTAAACGCCGCAGGGGTTTCGTGATTGTGTTCGCCAATCTCTACGAAGAACTCATTACCGTTGTCCGCGAGTTGGAGGCTGCGAAGCTCAACTACGCCGTGTGCGGCGGCATGGCAGTCGCGGTGCATGGGCTGTCGAGGTTCACCAAGGACATTGACTTGCTCATCCAGCGGGAAGACCTCACAGCAGTTCGTGCCGTCGTTGAGAAGTGCGGGTACATTCTCGAAGGCGGAATTCTGCCGATGGGAGCGGGAGAGGCAATCGAACGAGACATCTTTCGCATCTCGAAAGTGATCGGGAACGAGCTGGTGACACTCGACCTCCTGCTGGTGAACCAGCCTCTCAGGCAGGCGTTTGAGTCCCGCGAGTACTACGAGTATCTCGGGCAACGAATGCAGGTTGTCTCACCGGCCGGTCTCTACATCATGAAGCGGATCGCCGGACGACCGCAGGACATCGTCGATCTCCAACGACTAGGACTCTGGCCCCATGATTCCAATACCTGAGTTTGCTCCTCGTAGCGTTGATATGTCGCCCGAGGCGATCCACCAGCGACTGCGTGACGTGGCGTCACTGTATTACTTGGGAGTAACACTCAAATCCGCCAAGCGACTCGGCACGGTGGCCGAGGTGCGCGAACGGGATCGGTTGGAGGAGGAGGCTCGACAGCGCGAGTTGCTCGCCTCCGGAGATTCCAGTTCGACCGAATTGCCTCAGTCCGACACACCTCAATAAGAGACCACTCCGTGATGAAAACGCTTGTGATGGGACTTGGCTACTGGATGATGACGCTCGGCTTTGCTGCCGCTGGAGAACGCATGACGTATTCGCCGACGAAGAAGATCGACCATGTGGACGAACTGCATGGCGTACAAGTGCCGGACCCGTATCGCTGGCTCGAAGATGACGTTCGCGTTTCGACGGACGTGGCTGACTGGGTGGCCGCGAAGAACAAGGAGACGTTCGCGTATCTCGCCGCGATCCCGCAGCGTGAGGCGATCAAGTCACGGCTCACGGAACTGTGGAACTACGAGAAATACGGTGCGCCGTTCAAGGCGGGGCATCGCTACTGTTACTTCAAAAATGACGGGCTTCAGAATCAGTCGGTCCTCTATAAGCTGGATTCGCTGAACGGTGAGCCATCCGTCCTGATCGACCCCAACGCATGGTCGAAGGACGGGACGGTGGCTCTCGGCGCGACCTCATTCAGTGACGACGGGCGCTATGTCGCGTATAGCGTGGCCGATGCCGGGTCCGACTGGAACACCTGGCGGATTATCGAAGTCGCGACTGGCCGTTTGCTGGCCGATGAACTGCGCTGGGTCAAGTTCAGCGGAGCCAACTGGACGCCCGACAACAAAGGTTTCTTCTACTGCCGCTACGACGAACCGCCCGCAGGCGCGGCCTTCCAGAAAACGAACCTCAACCAAAAGGTCTTCTATCACCGTGTCGGAACGATTCAGTCCGAAGATGTTCTCGTCTATAAGCGGCCCGACGAACCGACCTGGGGCTTCGGCTTGAAGGTCTCGGAAGACGGACGTTATCTCGTCATCAGCATCTGGAAAGGGACCGACGACAAATATCGCGTCCTCTATAAAGACCTGACCGAACCCTACGGGATGCCGATCGACCTGATCGAGAATTTTGATCACGAGTATTCGTTTATCGGCAACGACGGCACGACGTTCTACTTCGTGACGGACCTCGCCGCCCCACGCAAGCGAATCGTGGCGATTGATGTCTCGGAGCCTCGCCTTGTCCCCTCGCCCCCGTCTTCGGGGGAGAGGGTTAGGGTGAGGGGGCCGAACGGTGAGGAGACTTCGGGTGCAGTAAGTCAATCTGAGAGAGCGGAGTCGGGAACGAAATCCTCAACAACTTCACTCGCCGCTGGCGATCACCCCCCTCACCCTCACCCTAACCCTAACCCTAACCCTAACCCTAACCCTCTCCCCCCTAAGACGGGAGGAGAGGGGACAGGAGTCTCGCAACCACGAGTTCGCGAAGTGATCGCGCAGTCGACCGAGACGCTCGTCAACGCGGACATCGTGGGCAACCAGTTCGTCCTGACGTATCTGAAGGACGCCAAGACGCAGGTCAAGCTGCACGCCCTCGACGGCAAGTTCGTGCGCGAAGTCGCGTTCCCCGGCATCGGCACGGCAGCCGGCTTCGGGGGAAAGCGAACTGACACCGAGACCTTCTATTCCTTCAGCAGCTTCGCCACGCCGCCGTCCACGTTTCGCTTCGACCTGCTCACTGGAGAAAGCACGCTACTGAGACAAGCCAAGGTGAAGTTCCATCCGGACGACTACCTCGTCGAACAGGTCTTCTATCCCAGCAAGGATGGGACGAAGGTGCCGATGTTCATCACGCGGAAAAAGACCACGAAACTTGATGGCACGAATCCGACGCTGCTCTACGCCTACGGCGGCTTCGCCATTTCACTGACGCCGAGTTTCTCCATCGGTCGCGTCGCGTGGCTGGAGATGGGCGGCATCCTCGCGATCCCCAATCTGCGCGGCGGGGGCGAATACGGCGAGGAATGGCACCAAGCCGGAACGAAGCTCAACAAGCAAAACGTCTTCGACGATTTTATTGCCTCGGCCGAATGGCTGATCGCCAACAAGTACACCAGCTCGAAGAAGCTTGCGATCCAAGGAGGCAGTAACGGTGGGCTGCTGGTCGGTGCCTGCATGACGCAGCGCCCCGATCTCTATGCCGCGTGCCTCCCCGCTGTCGGCGTGATGGACATGCTCCGCTTCCACAAGTTCACGGCGGGCCGCTTCTGGGTCGATGACTTCGGCAGCGCCGACAACCCCGACGAGTTCAAAGCTCTCCTCGCGTACTCGCCGTATCACAATCTCAAGCCGAACACGAAGTACCCGGCGACGCTCGTCACCACCGCCGACACCGACGATCGCGTCGTCCCCGGCCACAGCTTCAAGTTCGCCGCCCGCCTGCAAGAACATCACACCGGAGATGCTCCCACCCTGATCCGCATCGAAACCCGAGCCGGTCACGGCGCAGGCAAGCCCACGACAAAACTCATCGAAGAAGCCGCCGACCTCTGGGCGTTCCTCGTGAAGAACCTGGGGATGGGCGTGAAGTAGCCGCCGTAGGATGGGCACTCCTGCCCGTCCGCTCTTGGTTTTCGTAAAGCAGGGGTCGGGCGTTCAAACTTCAAAATTGGCCAACCAACCAGCCTCCAAGACCACACGGCTCCCCGGCCAATTTTGAAATTTGAACGCCCGACCCCAATTCACACAGTTCGAGCGCCGGCCCACCATCGAGAATCACCGGAAAATCATGGTGGGCCGGCGCGGCGAAGCGCCGCTGGTCCCACCCTACAGGTTTCACAGACCCCACAAGGTGATGGCCCTGTTCAACCGGGCGGGCTACGGCCGCGTGATCGTGACGGTGTTACTTCCCGCCTCGTTGCCGGCGGTGAGGACCACGAAGACCTTGAACGAGGCCACGTCGCCGGGGTTTTCGAGGTTGGCGGTGGTGGCGAAGGTCGTCGTGCCGGATGGGAGGTTGCCGACCACGGTGGCCGCTGCCCCGTCATAGCTGGAGCCGGCCGACATCCGCAGTTCGTAGTGGTCCAGGTTCGCGTTCGTCGAGGCGGGCCAACTGAATTCGGCCTGCTCGTTGGCGGGAACCCACGTGCCGGTCAGTGTCACTCCGGCGGGCGTGCTGCCGGGCGGGGGAGTCACTTCGGGGAGCGACGTGGCGAACGGATGATCGGCCCCGTACTCGATCACGATCGCCTGACGGTATTCCACGTACCGGCCTCGGAGCGGCGGCAGGAGGATGTCCCGCTGGTTACGTCCGAGGCGAGCCGCACTCTCCG
Source organism: Schlesneria sp. (assembly GCA_043721755.1). Classification (GTDB taxonomy): domain Bacteria; phylum Planctomycetota; class Planctomycetia; order Planctomycetales; family Planctomycetaceae; genus Schlesneria. Next base: position 2,219 of record JAYSQC010000231.1, on the reverse strand, counting down.
CATCGATCAACTGCCGATAGACCGCCCGCAACGCCGTCACGTCTGCCTGAAACGCCGCGATGGAATAGCTCCTGCGCAACAGCAGCGGCGGCGTGAAGTTGGGGACCGTCGCATCGGCGTTGATCCGCAACCACAGGCTCTCCACGTCGTCCAACGCCTTCAAGATTTTCTGCTCGCTGGCAGACTCACTCGGCGTATCGGGGAGAGATAGCGCATAGCCGGTCCCTTTCAGCCGATACGGAACCGCCTCGCGAAACTCGATCACCCGGTCGCGCAGCGGACCCCGGCGATTGTCCCGGTTGCCCGCTGTGATCGTGACCCCGTTGTCCAAATCCTCCTGCCCGGAAATCGCATCGTCGGCAGTGGTGACATCGGTCGTGAGATTGGCCAACGAATACCCATCGGCCAGCACCAAAGCCGTCAATGCCTCCGCGATCCGGTCCGCATTCACGGTCCCCCAGTGCGACTTGATCTCCTCACCAACAGTAATATGAGAACCAAGATCAATGATCGGCATCGCAATTCTCCTGTGAGGTCACAAAACTGGGCATGAACCTGAACGATGTCTGATTGTAATCGTCAAAATCGGCATAGCAAGTAAAAAATGAGTCTTACCTCGCTTCCGGACCAACTTACCCATCTTCCGGACCAGCTTACCTCACTTCCAGACCAGCTCACCTCACTCATGGACCATCTTATCTCGCTTCCAGACCGTCTCACTTCGCTTCCAGACCGTCTCACGTCACGTCTGGACCATCTTTTTCACCATACCCGGCTGCCCCATACAGGACACCATTTCAGAGACGCAGGACCGACATCGCATTTGGGCAACAACTGGCTGAACACCTCGACGGACATCGCCGATCCTCTTTCAAAAAAGAACACACACTTGCCATCCCCGATCCAAGCGGTACCCTACCCCCCGCGATGGCAGGCCGACAACCACACATCGCGGGATAATTGTGTTATCCCGCGATAGCCCCATCGCGGATAACACCCGATTGGACACGTTATCCGCGATCCATCGCGGATAATGATTAGTTCGCCGAAGAAAGACACCGGAGGGTTCCGCTATGTTTCGTGCCGTTTCGTTGGCGATTGCATTCTTGGTTATGGTCCAAGCGGCGAGCAGCGCCGATGATCCCAAAGTTGCTGCATTGGCGAAAGCCGAAGAGCAACTGAAAACCGCCCGCGCGGCTGTTGAAGCTATCCCTGATCTAGTTGAGAAGAACCTGGAGGAACGTATCGCTGCGGAAAGGTCAGGAAAAGCTGATGGGAATAAAATCGATGCATTGAAAGCCGAACTCAAAGCAATTCAGGAAAACCAAGAGTTACCAAAAGTACTTGCGCCAGAAGTTAAGAAGCACCGTGACAAGGTGAATGCAGATTTGCTGAAATCCCTCGAAGAAGCCGCTAAGGCGTATCGTGGTCTTGGTAAGGACGATCAAGCCAAGGCGTTAGAAAACGAGCTGAATGAAATTAAGAAATCCGGTCCTGCCAAACCAAAAAACGAAGCCGCGAATGCCGAAAAGTGGCCGCCACCGACAGTTAAGCCGACTAAATGCAAGTGGGCTACGGCTTGCGAGCTTGCAAATTCGACCGGTGGACAATGCGTAGTTCATCAGGCTCACCGTCTTTTGTTTATCGTTGACGCACGTGGAAACACGCATGTACTGAGTATCGATATATCCGAGTTCCCCGATACGAGATTGCTCGAAGCTTGCAAAGCCGGAATGCAGAAGTGCGAAGTCTTGATATATGGCAATAATGGCAAAGCGTTTATAATACATTAATTTATTACGCTGGGTGCGAAGCACAAGAAACTTCAGGACGAACGTTTAACAAGTTCGAGCGTTCCACTTCACAGCACGTCGACTCAATGTTTCTTGTGCTGACGCACCCGGCTTGAAGCAAGCCGGGCCACCCTGAGGCACCAAGAATCTGGTCTTTGCTAACGCGAAGTCCGATGTTGAGGAAGTCGCCGACCGCATGAACGAACTTTGCCGACAGGACGGTCGTTCCGAACTGTTCCTCGTGCATCACGGGTCGCTGACGCGGGAAATTCGTGAACACACGGAAGCCGTCATGCAGAGCGATCCGCCGCACACGACGGTCTGCTTGTCCACATTAGAGTTGGGCATCGACATCGGAAACGTGACGGCTGTTGGCCAGATTGAGGCACCGTGGTCGGTCAGTTCGCTCGTGCAACGACTCGGTCG
>JAYSQC010000230.1:0-1247 GCA_043721755.1 Schlesneria sp. | reverse complement strand
TAAGCGAGGGCGATGACAAGAGGCGTTTCCCTTTGTTTCCCTCGCTTACGCTGCGGGTTACTGGGGTAAAGTCAGTGCCATTGGGCGCTAGCCGCCGGTCATGCCGGAAATCACCGGCGGCTAGCGCCTTGCCGCTCACGTCGTACAACTTTCAACAGGAATGGCGGAGAGCCGGCTTTTCCGAAAGCCGGACTTCACTTCGGAGTGCCTCTCACGGAAGGAAGTCCGGCTAACAAAGCTGAGCCGGACTTCAGCCGTGGAGAAAATAGACTCGATCAGAACCCGAATCCACCACCTCCTCCGCCGCCGCCTCCGCCGCCGAATCCACCACCGCCGCCGCCGCCTCCTCCGCCGCCGAATCCACCACCACCACCACCACCACCACCGCCGCCGTTTTGGTTGTTTTGATTGCCAACGTAGGTGTTCTGGTAGTACTCGGGAGCCGCTTCGAGCGACTGCTTGCCTGGCCCATAGGCGGGCGAGACAAACGTCCGGTTGCCGGCGTCGGGGTTGCCCATGTCTGTCAGGATCCGTGCGATCAATTCGCGTCGGTGCGCATCCAACTCGGGATCAGCGTTATTCCACATCCGTTCGACCAGCACGGGGAATGGAGTACTGCGCATCCGCGCGGCGATCTCCAGAATCTTGTCCTTGCCGTCCGGTGTCAGCTCGGCCGTCTCACCGACGAAGTCGTGTTGATAGAGAATGAAGTCGGCCGCTTCCGCGTTGGTTTGCATTTGATGGAAGTGAGCGCGTTCGACGGCTCCCACCGGGTACACATCGGGAATCGCCAAGGACCGCTGATGCAGCCGTCCCCGCAAGCCACCGAACAATCCTCCCCCGCAACACGGCCGCCACCAGCCCATGCGACACGAGCCGCCCGACGAACACGGATCGCAGCCGGTATTACAACCCGTGTTGCAGCCCATCGGCATACAGCAGCCCGCACTCGACAACGCGGTGAGGACCAACACGCATTGCCCCAGACGACTCAGGTTGAAACGAATCATGACCATTTCCTTCGGTTGCCAGCACACGTCTGGCCGTGAGTCTTTCGCGAGCAGAGCCTGTTGCCCAATCTCGCGCAGGTTGTGTTGTTGAGTCTTCGTTGCTTCGCTGTTGACGAACGTGATTCGCTGAACACCCTACTTAGAACTCGTCTAAGTATTAGTCCGCATTTTCAAAACTAGCCCGACGCGCGAGCGAGGGCTTCGTACTCATCGAACGTCCAGCCCTCGCTCGCGCGT
>JAYSQC010000229.1:0-22440 GCA_043721755.1 Schlesneria sp. | reverse complement strand
CAAGCGAGGGCTTCACTTTCGACAACGGTTTGCCCTCGCTTGCGCGTCGGGCTCGTTGTGGAACAACCCCGCAATCTCAAGTTGTCCGACCACTAGCGCGTCACCCCGTGAACGGCTTGCCTTGTCGTCACGTCACGCAACCTGCGACTGACCGTTGCGACCGCAGGCTGGTGAGTTCGCCCTTGCCTCAGATCGGTCGTGACCGGAAACGCTTGCCTGGGCGGAGTCGATTCTCCAACGGATGTGACCGGGGCAACACGCAAAGTGACAGCTCGAAAAGGATCGCGCGAAAGAGTTTCGCTCAAGCAGGTCGCACGTTGCCGTGTAGAGTTCGACACGATGTTTGAGCGAGGGATTCGGCGGGAGCGGGAGACCGGTGCCGTACGACATGGGGCAGTCTTGTCTCGAACATCACAATCGGCCGGGCTGTGCGACCGACGTTGGATCCGGTTTGTGTTCGTGGATGAAAGTTCACCCTCTGCGGACAACCTTTGAATTGGAGAGTTGAAAGTGATTCGTCAGAAATTGGCCACGCACGGCATCACCGCAGTGGCGGCCCTCTTGGTGGGCGGTTTGTGTGGCTATGGCTTGGCCTCGGCAGCACCGGGCAATGCCGTTGGAATGCCGGTTCCCACCGTGCAGTTTGTCACCAAGGTTGAGCAGCAGGGTGCCGTTGCCACGGCACCGGAAACGACACTCACGCCGACCTCCAGCGTCACCCCCGCGATCCATCCCGTTGAGGGATTGGCGACTTGGAAGCTGACTGCCGGGCAGGCACTGAGTGCTTCCGACACGATCGTTTGTGAATCCTCCACCGGGCGACCCGTGGTTCTGGTGCGAGCATTGGGCGAAGAGTCCGTGTGGTACGTGCAACCTCCGGCCGAGCTGGTCGAGGGAACGACGTTTCATTGCCCGGTCATCATCGGCAATACGACAACTCCGGCGGGAACTCCGTTCCAAGTGGCGCTCCTCGTCGCCCGCAATGCCGACGACGAGAGGGCCTTCGCCACGGGAGCGGTCCTCAACGAATTGCCTGCGGGGCGCGACGTGATGGGGTTGGTCAACGTCGTTCGCGAGTGATTGACCGTTGGGTTTGAAATGACGCGAAAGAAGGCCAATCGGACGTGACCGACAGGAGTCGAAATCGGTCGAACTGAGTCTGTAGTCCGGCCCCTTGGTCCGGACGAGGCCTGGAATCTCGGCGTATTCGGTGACTCTCCTGCGCGAGGTCGTAGTTCGGACCAAGGGGGCCAGACTACGACCTCAACTTCTGTCGGAAACGTCAACTGTGACGGACTCAAGGAACGGGGGCGCGATCACTTCCCGAAGTGCATTTGCCATTCTCCCTCCCCTCGGCGGGGAGGGGGGAAGAAGGTCGAGTTGATTCGCCACTCGCCCCCCCCTCCCTAACCCTCCCCGCCGAGGGGAGGGAACAAGAAGGCAACTCGAGAAGTGATTGCGGCCCCGTTCCTAAATTGAGAATCAGGCGAGCCGAGTGTGGTTCTCCAATCATCAGGTAAGTTCATGAAAGGGTGTGCGACGTGAAGCGGTTGCTGGTCCGAAAGTGGGTGTGGTGTGTGGTCTTGGTGCCGATGATGTTGGTCGGTGGCTATGCCCTGCGCGCGGGATTCCAGTCGCGCGCGGCGATCTCCGTGGCCGCACCTCCCGGTCAGTTGGTGGAGCGAGTGCAGGAAGTGGAATGCGACAGCCCTCACGGCTGGCCGGTCGTTTTGGTGCGCGATGTCACAGAGGCCTCCGATTGGTGGGTGCAGCAGCCGTGTCGTGCCGTTCGCGGAACGCGGTTCGTGGCCACATCTCATTTTGGAAACGACAAGACTCCGCCGAGAACCCGCTACCAGTTGGTCGTGTTGGCCATGCGCGATGCTGAGGAAGCCAGTCGCTTCACCGCCGGTTCGCGCTTCGATCAGCTGCCCTCGGAATACCCGCACTCGGAGCCGGTGGAGCTGGTTCGCCAGTGAGGTTGGCAGCCCGTTGAAAAACCACCCCACCGGGCTTGGAAACTATCGACTCAATCACAATCTGATCGTTTCACCGCAAACCGAAGGCGTGCGGTGAAACGACGCGGCGTAGCCGCAGCCAAAGTCGCCTTCATCGCTCCGCGTGAAGGAAGCCGATGGGGTGCCGATGCTGATGCTACCAGATCGATACTGGAATCGTACTCGGCTTCCTTCACGCGGAGCGATGAAGGCGACTTTTGAAGACGGAAATACGCGCCGATACGCCAGGATTGCGAGACTTGGTAGTACGAATACTTCGACAGTCCCCAAGCCCGGTGGGGTGGTTTTTCAACGGGCTGTTAGCTCGACTTTTGCCAAGTCATATGGAGTGCGGCAATTGATTGCCGCTTTCCTTTCTGGATTTGATCTGCCTTTTGAAACGACACCGTGAATTGCATGGTCTTCAAAAATGAATTCAAAGGCAGAGAAATGAAAGCGGCGATGAATCCCCGCACTCCAAAAGTGGCAAAAGTCGAGGTTAGGCGAGCGGCAGGAAATAGCTTTCCCATCAAAGCCTGACGCGCAAGCGAAGGCTGCTCAACATCCAAGGCTTCGCTTGCGCGTCAGGCTTCAATTGCCGGCATGACAACGCAGGAGGCTCAGATCTCTCTGCAACCGACCGATGCCGATCCCGCGAGTTCTCGTCCGACGACCACGACGACGGCTCCCACGGCAACGTCCGCAAAGGGCAAGACTGCCGAACGAGTCACCTGTGAGTTATCCGACCCCGGTGCGTGGCGGCGGTTCCTCGTGGAAGCGCATCAGGCGCGCATCCAAGTTCATGCACTCGATGGCTATCCCGAGTTTGCCCTCAAGCCGCAACATGGCGTGCCGCTGGCGGTGGTCGATGCGGTGATCGCCTTCAACCGCGAGTCACCCGCCGAGCAACGGTTCGACGGCATTCACTTCGACAACGAGCCGTACTTGTTGCTCGGTTGGGAAGACCGGCTGCGGCGCGAACAGATTCTGCGCGAGTTCCTCGAACTGAACGTCGAGTGTCAGCGCCGCGTGCGGACTCAATCGGGACTGGCGTTTGGAATCGACATCCCGTTCTGGTGGCAGGAACTCGACGCGACGACGGGCAAGCCGCTCGGTGAAGTCACGTTTGGCGGCAAGAAGAAACCGGCCAGCCATCACTGCATCGACCTGTTCGATCAAGTCGGCATCATGAACTATCGCGAAGGGGCCGACGGGGCCGACGGCCTGATCGCTCACGGGCAGGATTTGCTCGCGTATGCGGACAAAGCGGGAGCGGCGCGCATTCACATGGGAGTCGAAACATTCTTGTCGCCGCCTGCCGACGTTTGGTTCGTCGTCGGACTGCCTCGCAAGAGGTTTAAGGCGATCGTCCGCGGCGCGGGGAAGGAACTGGTGGCGTTGAGTCGCGTGGATGGACTGCGATTGCATCGACTCGACGACGGACAGCACGTTCACGTCGGACTGGAGCTTCCCACCGATCCGACCGCCGAAGACTTGGTTCGCGTCCAGAAGCATCTCTCGCAGATCGCCGAGCGTTTTGGAGCGACCGCGCCGTCAGTGCCTCGCTCACAAATCGCCCTCGCTCGAAACGAAGCGGAAGGGTTCGTGAGGCTCGACCCGGAATGGAGCGGCTTTCGCTCGCGAGACATCGCTACCACCAGCGGTCCAGAACTGGCGGGCTTTAGCGCCACGACCGTGATGCTGTCCAAGATCACCTTCGCCGACAACACGCTCGATGAACTGCACACCCAACTGAAGTCGGCCGAGACGACGTTCCGCCGTACCAAGCACTTCGCCGGAACAGCCATCCACTCGTATAAGTCATTCCGCAAACTCAGCAACGTGAAGCGGGTCGCCTCGCAGCCGTGAAGCGCCCGTAGGATGGACGCCCCCGTCCGTCCGTCTCTTCAGGACAAGCTCGGACGGACGGGGGCGTCCATCCTACGGGTCAACTATTTCTTGCCGCTCGCCTAAAAGACGGGCAAGCGAGACGCTTACCCTACGTTTTTCAACAGGGTGTTACGCCTCGGACGGACGAGGCGTCCGTCCTACGAGACGGTAAAGACCGAGACCGCGATCTCTGACGAGCAGAAAACCGCGGCCTCGGGTGGCTTGATCGGGGTCGATTGCGACGGTGGAGTCGCGTAGGAAAGGCGAGAACCGGTCATGTCTGGCATGCACCGTTGAATCGTTCCAAGCCGTCCGAAAAGTTTTGGCACCTCCGTCAGTAATACAGACACCCGACCGAACTGTCGGGTTTATAGAAGCGGTCGGATCGCTCAGCAAGACCGGTCTGGTCTGTTGCGCGGCGTGATCTCAGGCCATTCGCGCACTCGACGCGCCTTGAGGCTGAAGCTGCCGCTCGACGGGAGTTCGTGGCGAATCAGCCTCTTGATTGATAGACTGCTGCCGCACTTGACTGATCGTTCTCGCATTGCTGCTAGTTTGATCGAGCCTTGCGCAGCTCACTCCGCTACTCCTCTCGCCTGCACCAGGGACCACTCACGATGGCAGTATTTTTGGGGATCGATATCGGCACGAGTGGAACCAAGACCATTGCCATGCGTGAGGACGGAACCATCCTCGCCTCGGCCACCGCCGAATACCCCCTGATGTCGCCACGCCCCGGTTGGTCCGAGCAGAATCCCGATGACTGGTGGGATGCGACCATCGAGACGGTCAAAAAAGTTCTCAAGACAGGCAAGATTAAGCCGGACGAAGTGGCGGGGATTGGGCTGAGCGGCCAGATGCACGGCAGCGTGTTTCTCGACAAGCAGCAAAACGTCATCCGTCACGCGATTCTGTGGAATGACCAGCGCACCGCCGAAGAATGTGTCGAGATCGAAACGCGCGTCGGTGGTCGTCCCAAGCTGATCGAGATGGTCGCCAATCCCGCTCTCACCGGGTTCACCGCGCCAAAGATTCTCTGGCTGCAAAAGAACGAACCGAAGAGTTACGCCAAGACGACGCAGATTCTGCTGCCGAAAGACTTCGTGCGACTCAAGTTGACCGGTGAGTTTGCGACCGATGTCAGCGATGCTTCGGGAACGCTGCTGCTCGATGTACGGAACCGCCAGTGGAGCAAGCCACTGCTCGAGAAGCTCGAAATCAAGCTGACGTTGCTTCCCAAAGTCTTCGAGTCCGAAGACGTGACCGGCACGTTGACGGAAGCGGCTGCGAAACTGCTCGGTCTCAAAAAGGGTGTTCCCGTCGTTGCGGGAGCCAGTGACCAAGCGGCCGGTGCCGTCGGGAACGGCATCGTTAAACGAGGCATCATCTCGGCGACCCTCGGAACCAGCGGAGTTGTCTTCGCTCACAGTGACGATGTGCAGATCGACCCGACCGGGCGAGTTCACACATTCTGTCATGCCGTGCGCGGCAAGTGGCACATCATGGGCTGCGTCCTGTCGGCGGGAGGCAGCTTACAGTGGTACCGCGATCAACTGGCCGAGACCGAAGTCGCCGCCGCCAAGAAGATCAAGACCGACCCTTACAACATCATTACCGAACAAGCGGCCGAGGCTCCTCCCGGCTGCGAAGGTCTCTTCTTTCTGCCGTACCTCACTGGTGAGCGCACGCCACACGCGGACCCCAACGCACGCGGCTGCTTCATTGGTCTGAGTCTGCGCCACGGCCGCTCGGCCATCATCCGTTCGATCATGGAAGGGGCGACGTATGCCATGCGCGACTGCCTCGAAGTCATCAACGAAATGCGCATCCCGATCCGTGAGATCCGTCTCTCGGGCGGCGGAGCACGTAGCGACTTCTGGCGTCAGATGCAGGCCGATGTCTATGGCCGGCGTGTCAGCATGATTAACGCGGAGGAAGGCCCGGCGTTCGGCGCGGCTCTGCTCGCGGCTGCCGGCACCGGTCGATTCAAGGGCGTCGTCGAAGCCTGTTCCGCGCTGATCAAGGTGACGAGCAGCACCGACCCGCAAGCCGAAGCCAAGCGGATCTACACCAAGTCGTACCCGATGTATGGCAAGCTGTACCGATCCCTCAAGAACGACTTCAACGACATCGCCAAGATCGTCGCCGAGTCCTGACCGCAATGAGCGGGTTGTTCGGGTGGGCAGTCGAGTTGCCGAAGTCCGGCTCAGCTTTGTTAGCCGTACTTCACATCCGGGATGACGCCGCGCGAAGAGAAGTCCGGCTTTCGGAAAAGCCGGACTTCGATGTGGCCGTGGAAAAATCGTGTACGCGCGGGTGCGACTGATCGTTCGCACGGTAGGATGCCGTCGCGTCAGAACGACCGGCTGAACTAACGACGTGCCGATCTGATGTGGTGATGAACTACCCCTTTCTATGGAGGTCCTTCCCATGTCTGCGCTCTATCTCACTGAAGAAGATGTGGCCTGGTTGCTCGACATCAATGGGGCGATCGAGTCCGTCGAAGATGCCTTTCGCCAATGGGGTGATGAGCGGGCTGAACATCAGCCGCGTCGTCGTGTTGCCGGTGGGCATGGCGCGACGCTGCATGTGTTGTCGGCTGGCTCCGAACCGCTCGGTTACGTGGGCTATAAGTCTTACGTGACCACTCCCAAAGGGGCGCGATTCCAGTTTGGACTGTTCGACGCCAAGACTGGTCAACCGGTCGCACTGATCGAAGCGAATCTGCTCGGCCAGATGCGCACGGGAGCTGCGTCGGGCGTTGCCACCAAGTTTATGGCTCGTCCCGATGCGAAGATCGTCGGTTGCTTTGGCACGGGGTTCCAAGCCAAGTCGCAGCTCAAGGCGGTGTGCAGCGTGAGACGGATCGAGCGAATCGAAGTCTACGGGCGAGATGACTCGCGCCGCCGGGCCTTCGCCGACGAGATGACCGAGTATTGCAGCGTCCCCGTCGTTGCCGTCCATTCCCCCGAAGAGGCCGCCGCTGAGAAGGACATCGTGGTCTGTGCGACCACCAGCCGCGTGCCACTCTTCGACGGTCATTCGCTGGCCGAGGGGACTCACCTGAATGTCGTCGGGAGCAACTATCTGACGAAGGCCGAGATCGATGTCACCACGATCCGCCGCGCCGATCACATTGCCTGCGACAGCCGCGACGCCTGCAAGTTAGAGGCTGGTGACTTCGTTCCCGCAATCGAAGACGGCAGCCTCGACTGGTCCCGCGTTCACGAACTGTCCGACGTGCTGCAGGGGCGCGAGACGGGCCGGGCACATCCTGAAGACATCACCCTGTTCAAGTCGGTCGGCATCGGACTGGAAGACCTCGCGGTGGCCGTGCGCGTCTTCGAGCGTGCCCGCGCGGAAGGAATTGGCCAGCCGCTGCCGTTCTGAAAGCCGAACTGCGAAGGTGATTGACCGACACCAACCCGAAGCGTAAGCGAGGACGAGGGCGAACCGTGATGACATCCTCGCTCTCGCCCATACCTCACGCGACCGAAGCGGATACCAATCCGCAGCGCGAGCGCGCGGACGAAATTCACATCCTTGCTTACGCTGCGCGTTGGTGTTGCAGTCATAGCCCACCGAGAAAGATTTTGAAGCGATGACGGATCGGCGAGTGGCCATCGTGACGGGCGGAGCTTCCGGATTGGGTCGCGCCTTGTGCCACGAATTGGCGCGCGACGGTGTGTTGGTCGTGGTGGCCGATCTCAATGAGGCGGCGGCTCAGGAGACGGTCGCCGCACTGATCGCCGCCGGGGGACAGGCCGAAGCCGTGCGACTGGACGTGACGCAGCAACCCGAATGCGACCGCATCGTTGAAGAGGTTGCCGCTCGACACGGACGCCTCGACTACATGTTCAACAACGCCGGGTTCGCCATCGCGGGCGACACGATTGAGATGACGCCCGACCAGTGGCGCAGCATCTTGGCCGTCAACGTGGAAGGCTGCATCTGGGGCATGATGGCGGCTTACCGAGTCATGGCGAAACAGAAATTCGGTCACATCATCAACACGGCGTCGTTCGCAGGTCTCGCGCCGCTGCCCCTGTCTTCGTCGTATGCAATGACCAAGCACGCGGTCGTCGGAATGAGCATGTCGATGCGATCCGAGGCGCAGTGGTACGGCGTTAAAATCAGCGTCGCGTGTCCCGGCTTCATCGCCACGCATCTGTTCGACAACGGGGTTGGAATCGGCAAGGCTCCCTTTCGAGAAACGACGGCCGTCGGTGCGCGGTTGGCCATCTCACCCGAGCGGGCCGCCAAACTGATGTTGCGTGGCGTGCGACGCAATCGGGAGGTCATCATCTTCCCGCTGCACGCCAAACTGATCGCCTGGATGTCGCGCTACGCCCGCTGGTTCGGCCCAATCCTCCGCCGCAACATCGTCAAAAAATTTCACCGCCAGCAAGCCCGCCCGCCCGTGGAGTGACGGGAATGGGTGATGAGTCAGAGAGGAACGGCCCGGTTCGGTCGTTAATCCCACAACAAAGCGTGACTCTTGGGCGTCAGCCCTCTTTCGGATTCCTGAGCGGGGTGGCGTCAGCCCCCGGTTCTGCATCGATTGCCAAATCGGCTGACGCCAAATCCAAGAACCGGGGGCTGACGCCACCCCGCTCTGAGGTCTCATCACTGATCGCGCGAGGTAGAAATGCTGAGAAACCGCCGCCGTCACTTGCCCGCCGAGTCCTTCTCGGTTGTGAAGCCCGCCTGCTGAATCACGGCTTCGTGCGGGACCAGCTTCTCGATCGACTCACCGGAAACCTGCAAGAGTGTTTGCTGACCGAAGGCGTTCAGCACGGTCTCGTTGGTGACGACCTTGCGTGAGCGGATCAGGCCACGTTCGATGTCGAATTCGATCGTTCCCGACGGCGTTTGCTGGGCGAGTTGCCCTTGCGCTTTGGCGTCGTTCAACAGGGCTAGGATCGAGGTCTTGAACTTGATTGTGGCGACGCCGTCGGAGATCCCGGTCAGTTCAAATTGCCGCAGCATTGGCACGGGCTGGAACAGGCCCTGTCCCGCTGAGATCGACTCGTTGTACTTCTGCTTCCAGCGGTGGCCGACTGCGATGGACTCGGTGGGGAGCGGAACGAGGAAGCTCAATTTGGGGTCGGCCTTCGCGGCCGCAGCGGCGACGGCCGGAGCGACGTTGGCTTCGAGCAGCTTCACCGACTTCAACTCGCCGCTGGGAGTAAACAGGAACCGAGCCATCGGCTTTCCGACGGCTTCCTTGTGACGTTGAAACTCGGGCGGCGCGAGTTTGTCTTTCGCACTGTCGAATTCGACCACCGGCTTCTCATGCAGCTTGGCCGACATTCGGATTCGGTCGATGATTGGTTCGAGCAACGCCGAACCATCCTCCTCGATCGTCACGACGCGGAAGTGCTTGGCGGAGTCGTTCCGTTGGAGCATCTCGAACGCGTTGCCCCCCTTTTGCGTCACATAGCGAACGTGATCGGCCACTTCGTAGTGCAGGAACTGACCCGGCTGAAACTTGTACTGGAGCAGCACCGTTGTCGCGGCCGGCTTCACCGGCTCAGAGGACGGAGCCACCGCGGGTGCGACTGCCGAAGCCGCCGCTTCCGTCTCTTCGGCAAGAGCGAACTTCCCGGTTCCGACGATCGAACCCACACCGGCGATCAGGCCTGCGCAGACGATCACTTCACCGCCCAATGCACGACGGAACCAACTCGCTCGAACCCACATGTCCGACCCTCCTGGCGACACCATTTCTCGCGGCCTAACACTCATTCAGGCCGCAGTCCCGTTCAACGACGACCGGGCGGGCCGGAGACTAGCAGACCCCCTTCAGACCGTGGAGACCAATTTGTTTACAAGTCGGTGGTCCTCCACGGTGGAAGTCCGGCTTTCCGAAAAGCCGGACTTCCACAGGGTTGCATCTCAATTCAACGACGCATCTTTCACGCGATACGGCATCAGCGAATCGGCTTTGAAGACTTGCTCCAAAGCGACTTCGTAGACCTCGTAGGGATCGGTTTCAAATACCAGCGAGTGGCTCCCCGCGTGGAGCAGCCAGTCGCCCCGTTCGATCTCGCCGTCGAGCTGTTCCGCACTCCAGCCCGAATAGCCCGCGAAGACGCGATATCGGATCGAGGAGTCATCATTGTCGTCCGGCGTCAGCACTCGCTCGAACGACTCGGCGCTGCCTCCCACGAAGACCCCCGCTGCGGGAGACGATTCCGAACAGCCGACCTCGCCCGAATCGTGCAGCATGACCAACGCGGTTGGCTCGACGGGACCACCAATGAAAACCGCCGCGTCGGAGTCCGGGATGTTGAAGTGTCCCGAGAGCGCGCTGCTGACGCGAACGGACGAGGGACGATTGAGCACCAAGCCGGTCGCACCTTGTGCGCCGTGTTCCAGCAACAACACGACCGTTTTGTAGAAGTGAGGATCGCGCAGGGATTTCGCCGCAACCAGACACTGACCGCGCAATGAGTTCGACATGCAGACTCTCCGTCAGTCGATTTCAGGGACGTATTGAAGGCCGCAGCTCCACATGAGATTCCACGGCGGTGATGAGTTGAAGATACCGCCGCCGATTCTAGCGGCAGTTCAGACCCGGTGAAACGAGCCACGCGACGCAACACAGAACACGGATGTCCTACTCGGTGGCGAGACCCTCGTCTCGTAGGGTATGCCTCCGGCTTGCCATTTTTCCAACCGTATTCACGGGCAAGCGAGACGCTTACCCTACGTCTTTCAATAGGCTGTTAAGGAGTCTCAACATGCGTCTCGCTTCAATGGTTCTGTGCCTGCCGATGATCGCGTTCTGCTGGGAGGCCGCATTCGGTTCGAAGTTTCTGTCGTGCCACGCGGCTGACGTGGATGTGAGTTGGCTGGCTGACGTGCAACGTCCGCCCGACAAGCCGTCGTCGTTTGATGTTGGCGTGATGCGGCCGCTGCTCGTGACGGACGGCGGGAATGTGGTGAGCGATCTCGCGGGATGGCAGCGGCGGCGCGAGACTCTGCGTGACGCATGGCTCTCGTTTTTGGGGCCGATGCCTGCCGCTCCGGCCAACAACGTGTTGGAGATTTTGAAGAGCGAAGTCGTGCAGGGTGAGTCGCATCCCGAGGTGACTCGACAACTCATCCGCTACGAATGCGAAGCGGGGTTGTTTGTCGAGGCGTATTTGTTGCGACCCGACTCAGCGAAGTTTCCCGGTGCGCGGCCGGGGATCGTCGCGCTGCATTCGACGACGAACAAGACGATCGACGAAATCGCGGGCGTGGACGGACGCGAGTCACGTCATCTCGGGATGGGTCTCGCGCGGCGCGGCTTCGTCGTGATCTGCCCGCGCTGTTTCCTGTGGCAGAATGCCGAGACGCTGCCCAAGGCGGTCCAACAATTTCACGAACGGCATCCGCGCACGCTGGGGATGCACAAGATGCTCTACGACGCGATGCGTGCGACCGACATTCTTGCGGCACAGCCCGGCGTGGACACGAGGCGACTCGGTGCGGTGGGCCATTCCCTCGGCGCGAAGGAGGTTCTCTATCTCGCCGCGTTCGATGAGCGGATCAAAGCGGCCGTCGCGAGCGAAGGAGGTCTCGCGCTGAGATCAACCAACTGGGACGCCCCGTGGTATCTCGGCCCGCAATGTCGTGAGCCGAACTTCGAGCGGAACCATCACGAGTTGCTCGCGCTGACCGCTCCCCGCGCAATCCTGTTCCTCGGCGGTGAGTCCGGTCCCGGCGCGGCCGATGGCGACCGCAGTTGGCCCCTGATCGAAGCAGCTCTTCCCGTCTATCGCCTCCACCACGAACGCCCGAGGATCGGCCTGCTCAACCATCATCAAGGTCACTCCATTCCCGATGACGCCGGCACGAAGTTGGTCGAGTGGCTGGAGACTTATCTGCGGTGACAGGACGCGGAGTCGCCCCAAAAAAAGTAGCCTTCATCGCTCCGCGTGAAGGAAGCCGAGCGCGAGTCCAACGTGGATGGGTATGAGCATCGCCCCACACACAATCGGCTTCCTTCACGCGGAGCGATGAAGGCTACTTTCAGGAGACCAAAATGTGAGCAGTTCGACAGCATTTTGAGGACTCGTAGTACGAGCACAATCTCGCAACGTCATTGTTGTCGGACCAATCAGTTCCCCGCGTGAAAGCCGTTCGGGCCGTCGCTATCATCCCGGCCCGCTGGTTTGAACCGTGTCCCGTTCTCTTGTGGAGTCTCTCGCCGTGAAAGTGTTTCGTTTGTTTGTGGCCGCTGTAGTCGGCTGTCTGTTGTCTGTGGAAGTCGCTTCGGCGGCGGACAAGTCCAAGATTTTGATGCTCACGCAAAGCAAGGGCTTCAAGCATGGTTCCGTCAACCGCGACAACAAGGACGGGACGAAGAAGGACTTGTCCACGTCCGAAGTCGCGATGACGCAGCTCGGTCAGCAGTCGGGGCTGTTCGACATCACCTGCACTCAAGACGCCGCCGCCGACTTCACCAAGGAGAACCTCAAGAAGTACGACATCGTCGTGTTCTACACGACGGGCGAGTTGGACATTAAAGATGCCGACCGCGACTACTTCATGAATGAATGGCTCAAGCAAAAGGGACACGGCTGGATCGGCTTCCACTCCGCCACCGACACCTTCCGCACCGAGAAGCCGGAACACAAGTGGTACTGGGATCTGAGCGGCGGGACGTTCAAAGGTCATCCATGGAATGCGGGTGAGCTGGTCACGATCAGTGTTCACGATACCAAGCACGCGGCCATGACCGCGTTCGGTGGCGAGTTCCAGATCAAGGACGAAATCTACTGGTACACGCACTGGGTTCCCGAAAACGTGCATGTCCTGATGAGCCTGAACATCGCCAAGTGCCCGACCAAAGGTGGCAAGAAAAAGGTGAAGGACGGCGACAAGGAAGTCGAAGTGATCGAAGCCGAACACGTCCCCGTCGCGTGGTGCCGCTCGTGGGGCGATGGCAAGGTCTTCGTCAACAATCTCGGACACAACGAATCGACGTGGACCGACAAGCGGTTCCTCGAATCAACCACCGCCGCCATCCGCTGGATTCGTGGCGAAGTCCCCGGCGATGCAACGCCCAACCCGGAAGTCTCGAAGGTACAGCAAGTCAAAGCCCTGCAAGACGCCAGCGTGACGAAGTGATTCATCGCGACTGACGGCGACAGCGACCAATAGCAGCGGCCGCATCGAGCTTTCGATGCGGTCGCTCCATTTACGGGATGAAATTGAGTCCGTCACGCGCCGATCACGTCTTGCAGCGGGATCGACAGGCCCGGCAACTGTGGTGACGTGTACGAATCGTTCGGCCCGAAACGTTGTTCGGCGTAGTGACCGTCCGTCAGCGTGAGGACCGTTACGAGGTGGTCGAACCGGTCCACGATCACATACTCACGCACGCCGAGCCGCTCGTACTCACTTCGTTTCTCTTCGTAGTCTCGCCGCCGGTTTTCCCAGCCTGCGCTGACGATCTCAAACACGATGTCGGGAACCCAGTGAGGAAAGCGGGGGCGGGGAGTCTTTGTACGCAGGAAGACGGCGAGGTCAGCGATTCGATCAGCATCTTCTTCGACGGCCGTCCAAGACTCTTGGAAAACGTATTCCACGATCTTGGGGTGAGACAGCTTGTAGGCCACCAATCCATCGCGGATCGGTTCGGACGAAATGTGATGATCGATACCCGACGGAGCCATAACAACCAATCTCCCTTCAACCCGCTCGAAGCGGAAACGGGCATCGAACTCGGCTTCTCCGAAGTCTTCACGAGTTAACTCCAGGCCTTCGTCGGCGTCGGTGAGCAGGAGGGCGGTTTCCAACATGAGATCGTTCCATCAACTGCGGGATTGGGCGCGTGTCGTCTACTGCAGCAATGCTATCCGCAGGCTCACAAGATTTCTCGGATCGGCGTTCCTTCCGTGAGGATTGGGATGGGGCGACCGGAGTGATCGGGGAACGAGAGTGATGTGTCGATCCCCATGACTTCGTAGATCGTGGCCAGCAGGTCGTGCGGCATCAAGGGGCGTTCGATCGGGAACTCGGCGCGGGAGTTGGTTTGGCCGACCACCGTGCCGCCGCGCAGTCCACCGCCCGCCATCATCACGCTGATCGCGTCGCCCCAGTGATCGCGGCCGGGAATCGGGATGCCCGGTTGGCCGGTGTTGATCTTCGGCGTACGGCCGAACTCGCCCATCACGATCACGAGCGTCTTGTCGAGCAGATCGCGGTCGATGAGATCGTCCATCAACGCGCCGACCGCTTTGTCTACTGCCTCCAACTTCCCGCCGTGACCGACCTTGATGTTCGAGTGATCGTCCCAGTGAGGCATGTCCACGGTGACGAATGTGCAACCCGCTTCGACCAACCGGCGCGACATCAGCGTGTAGCGGCCCCACGGGTTGTCGCCGTACTTGGCCGACAGTCGCGGGTCTTCGAGGTCGAGGTTGAACGCCCGTCGCGCTTTCCCGCCAAGGACCATCGACAACGCATCCTGTTGGTGGCGATCGATCGTCTCCATGACATGCTTCTGATCGACGGCGCGGTCCATCTGATCGAGACCTTGCAGCAGCGACCTGCGGCTCTCGGCGCGAGACGTTTCAAACGATTGAAGGCTGTCGAGACACTTCGGCCGTCCGACCTTCACGTTGTACGAGTAGTGGAGGTACTTCGATTCGGTATCGACATCGAACGGGTTGTAGGCCGCGCCGAGATACGCCGCCCCCTGATAGCCGGGGAACAGAAAGATGCTTTGAGCCGCAGGCAGCCCGACATACGCGGGCATCCCCGACACGTTCGGCCCCCGCACGCGCGAGACATACGAACCGACCGACGGGTACTTCTGAGGCAAGTCGGCGGTCGTCGAACCGAACCGGCCGGTCAGCATCCAGTGACCACCGGCGAAGTGATCGCCCGTCCCGTGATGCAGCGAGCGGATGAAGACCATCTTGTCGGCATGTTTTGCGTGCTGCGGCAAGGTCTCGGACAAGAAGATGCCCGGCACGTTGGTCGAGATCGCGTCGAAGGGGCCTCGGTACTCGGACGGTGCCTCGGGCTTGGGGTCATACGTTTCGAGTTGGCTCGGCCCGCCATCGAGCCAGATCAGGATGACCGACTTGTCGTTCTTCGTCGCCGCCCCTTGTGCCCGCAGCTTGAAGAGGTCGCCCAATCCCAGCCCACCGATCCCGAGTGTCCCCGCCTTCAAAGCCGTCCGTCGCGACACACCCGAACAGTTGGCGAACGGTGTCCCGGTTTCAAGCTGCAACATTGGGGAACCTCATCAGGCAGTGGAGGGTGGGCAGGAAGGCAGGAGCAGTTGTAGTTGATGTAGGGTGGGCTGTGCCCACCATTCCGCAACAGTGCAGATGTCGCAACCGATTGTGGTGGGCACAGCCCACCCTACGAGAAGTCAGACGGTCGAACTACGGGCTTCTCGCTCAGCCCCCACAACATCATCGGCACACCATACCCCCGGCTTCACCGATGGGTCAATTCGGAAGACGAGGAATGCCAGAGGGTGGGAACAGCAGCGAAAAAGCTGCCGGTCCCACCCTCGATGGAGTTCACAGAGCAAGCGGGCAAGCGAGACGCCTACCCTACGTTTTTCAACAGCCGTCGGGCTTCTTCCATGCCGGCGGCGGGACGCCCGGATTCGCTTGCGGCGACGCGGGCGAGGGCGATTAGGTGTCTCCACTTGAAGGCCGCTCGCGTTTCGGCGAACTCGTGGCTGACGGTGCGATAGAACTTCTCGGCGTGCAACGCGCCGTCTTCGCTGATCGAGTACTTCAGCAGGACATCGAAGATCGGTCGCGGCGATTGGTCGAGCTTCGAGTATGCCGAGACAGCGGCACAGGCCAAGGCTTGATCGTTGGCAAGGATCGCCGCGTCGAGCAGACCGAGCAACGAGGCTGGTGTCGCTTGAGCCGACTTGGCGACGAGTTGCTCGACGTGATCGGCCAGCGGCCACGGCTGCCACTTGAGGAAGTCGCCACCGCGCGAACCGCGATCATGCGCGACTTGCCACGCGCCGAGAATCAGACACGCCGCCGTGTTCCGCGCGTTGCTGACGCGCGCCATGTTCCGCCAGGCGTTGGCCGAGTCGCACGCATGGACTCCAATCGAGTCGCCATGCACGCTGCCGATCGGCTTGCCCGCCGAAGCCTGCTTCTCGGGACGACCCAAGTCGCGCAGCAAGAGTTGATTGGCCGCGAGCGTGATCGCTTCACCAATCGCTTCGGGTGCGAAGCCTTCGGACAGAGCCGCTGCCGTTGCTTCGGCCGCTTGGTCGGGAGTCGCTTCAAAAATCGTGCGGCTGAGATGTTCGACCCACTCATCGCTGGCGGGCTTCGTGCCGAGCGGCTTCGACGGCAGCTTGAACTGGTCGAACAACTTCGGCAGCAACCGGCTTCCCCCGCGCGCGTAATCGTTGTTGTTCCCGCGCTCCGACTTCACGCAGTAGCGCACCGACTGCCTGAGCATCGTGTGAGCGTGTTCGCGACCGACGATGTCGAGCAATTCCCACGCGCGGTACGGCATCACGACGCGATGCACCTCCGCGTTGTCCTGCACGACTTCGAGGACTTCGTTGAAGGCATCGGCGGCGGATCGTTGAGCGATCTGAGCGAAGATTTGTTCCGCCTTGTCGCGATCCTTTCCCAGCACCGCTGCGTGCAGACTGCCTGATGATCCGGTCGCCGCGACAACGGGATGCAGGATTTCCGACTTGTGTCCGCCATGCTCTTGGATGCGGTGGCTGTTGCGGTAGAGGACCTTCAACACCGGCAACGGGCTTTGCTCGGACGGCAACTCGCGCGACATTTCATAAGCGGGCGACAGAGCCATCATCGTGTGAAAGCCGATGTAGTCTTCGCCGCCGAACGTGCGGGCGTTGGCCAGCGCGGCCGCCGCCACGATGTCCTTGAGCGATGTCCCCGACTTCCATTT
Organism: Schlesneria sp.; assembly: GCA_043721755.1. Classification (GTDB taxonomy): domain Bacteria; phylum Planctomycetota; class Planctomycetia; order Planctomycetales; family Planctomycetaceae; genus Schlesneria. The sequence goes on along the minus strand of JAYSQC010000229.1, from coordinate 5,638 downwards.
CTCGACGATCTGCGGGAGCAGTTTCGCAGCGTCGGTGTCCTGCATGAGCCTGACGAGTGGCTCGCGATCACCGAACGTCAGGTCGTTCGAGACATCGTTGTCTCCCCATGCCTGAGTCAGTCCCATGTCGCACGCGGTGCCGTAACCGACACCGGCCACCAACATGCCTCGCCCCACATCCGCCAGAAAATCGCGTCGCGTCGTCGTGCGTGTTGGTGTCGTCATAATCGTCCTCGTTTCCAAGAGAGCCGGGTGAGCCAGCACACCAAACGGCTGGCATAGTGGCGGCGGATGATACCCGCTCGGAAATTGAACCGGCAAAGTTTTATCGGAATTCTTGAGGGGGGAGAGCTGAAAAATTCAGGTTGGGATGGCGCGGCATCACCAGCACCGCGTGGCATCGCACACGGGATTCGCGCGAGTTCACCTTTCAGCTACACCCGCCCACCCGTTAAGTGGCGTTGTCGGACGGCTGCCCCGGTTTGTTCATGAGGAACCACGAAAGACCCAGCGCGGCTTCACTTCGTTCCGCCGCAACCCAAGTGTGATTCTTGGGCGTGAGCCCTCTTGTCTGTTTCTGAGCGGGGTGGCGTCAGCCCCCCGGTTCTGGAAGTTCCCGATCACCAAAGAAGGGCTAACGCCCGAAGAACCGGGGGGCTGACGCCACCCCGCTCAGAGATTCCTCGGAAGTACGGACGCCCGAAAATCGCCACCACAAATCTTCGCGTCTCGCGCAGAAACAAAACGTGAGTAGTACGAAAGACACGAAAGTGAAGAGAGTTGCGATCAGAGCTTCTCAAGGCATCGCGCGTCGTGCCATTGCGGTCACTTTTCATCAGAACTCTCTTCTTCACTTTCGAGTATTTCGTGGTGAATCATCCGGGCTAACTTGGCCAGGGTTCAAGTCGGAACGCAGCTCAGCCCCAGTTGAGCATCCCGCCTTTCATTCGCGCTCCCCTCAATTCGCGCGGAAATCGTTCCGCGCGAATTGAGGGGAGCGCGAATGAAAGGCGGTGACTGACAATTCAGAAACGACCGTCGGTGCTTGCTCGTTGATCGCTTGGAGGAGTGATGGGTTCGGAGTTGTCTTGGATGAGGTTGCCGTGGGGGATCGTGTGCTGCGCGGTGGCGCTGGTGGCACTCGGTCTGACGGGGATTGCGCGCGCGGATGAACTCAACGACGGGCCGGACTATTTCTCGAAGCAAGTGACGTGGGCGTTGATGGCGCTGCCGGTGGTTGTCGCTTCGCTGGCGGTGCCATACCGGTTTTGGAAGCCGGTCGGGTATTGGCTGTTCGCGGCTTCGTTGCCTTTACTCGTCGTCGTGCTGTTCATGGCGAAACGCGGCGGGGCGCGATGTTGGATTCCGCTCGGTGTCTTCGATCTCCAGCCGTCGGAGATCGTCAAGCTGACGTTCATCTTGGCACTGGCTCAGTATCTGATGTACCGCGAAAACCATCGCCGTCTGACGGGGCTGATCGTTCCGTTTCTGATCACGCTCGTCCCGCTCGGCTTGATTCTGATTGAACCCGATTTGGGATCGGCGATGCTGTTCGTGCCGGTGCTGTTTGCGATGCTGTTCGCGGCCGGTGCGCGACCGCGTCATCTGGTGTGTGTCGCGTTGCTCGGCGTGGCACTCAGTCCCGTCTTCTGGATCAAGATGAGCATCGAGCAGAAGTCGCGTGTGACGGCCTTGTTCTCACAAGTCGATGGCGGCCCGAATCCGGGTGGCGACCGCTGGCATCAACATCAATCCAAGTTGGTCATGTCGCTGGGTGGAGTGTGGGGCAGTGAATCGGGCGGCGAGACGCTCGACGATCCCGATGCCTACCGATTGTTCGCGGCTCAGACCGACTTCGTCTTCTGCATGGTGGGCGAACGCTGGGGCTTGGTCGGCGGACTGGTGACGTTGGCCGCGTACCTCGCTCTGTTCGCGTTCGGACTGATGATCGCCGGAGCGACACGCGAACCGTTCGGCCGGTTGATCGCCGTCGGCATCGTGACGTTGCTGGCCACGCAAACGATCATCAACACGGGCATGACCGTCGGCCTGTTGCCGGTCGTCGGGATCACGCTCCCGCTGATGAGCTACGGCGGCTCAAGCCTGCTCACCACGGCCATCGCTCTCGGCCTGCTGATGAACATCGGCCTCAGACCCGGTTACGAGATGACCCCAGACCCGTTCCGGTTCGAGTGAGGTAGCCGCGCGTTAGCTGAGCGGCAGGATTTGCCTTACCGCAGGTTGAAGCCTGACGCGCAAGCGAAGACTGGGTTGCCGAGCGTCTTCGCTTGCGCGTCAGGCTTTGGTGGGACAGAGCTATCTCCGGCCGCGTTCTTTTATACTCCTCGCGGCCCAAAGTGAGAGGTTTCTGAGCGGGGTAGCGTAAGCCCCCTGGTTCTTGGGCGTAAGCCCGTTCGCGAAGAACCAGGGGGCTTACGCCACCCCGCTCAGATGTCTCATCAATGACCGTGCGAGGTATACCTTTCGCCTCGAACTTTTCACTGTTGGCCGTGCGGGGTGTATAGTCGGCGTGCGATGTGAAATCCCTGTCTCTCTGGAGTCCAGCCATGAATGCCCACGCTGCCGTTTGGTCTGCTCTCGTGACCCAAGCCAATCTTGAACAAGCCAACAAGTCCTTTTTGTGGTGGTTCATCGAGACGATGGGTTTGACCGGCTTGATCGTGATCGTGCTGGGCGTGGCGATCTTCATCGCAGTGTGCCTCGTCGTAGCGAAGAGTCGGCAGACATCCACCCTCGCGGCTTATCTTGTTTTGCTCCCGTTGCCGATGTTCATCGAAGTCCTCGGTCAACTCAAAGGGATCGTGGCGTCGCTGTCAGTCCTGTCGCAGTCGGAGACGCACTTCACCAATCAGGAGTGGGCCGGTTGTTTCGCGGAGAGCGCGGTTTCGATGTTTCTGGCGCTGCTGGTGACGCTCCCGTCCTACCTTGTCCTCGCCTACGGCTTGCTGGCCAGTACGCGCAAGCCCTCGACCACCGATGCTCCGTGATCGACGCGGGGTCTGATGACTGCAGTCGTAGCCAAAGTAGCCTTCATCGTTCCGCGTGAAGACAGCCGTGCGCGGGTTCAGCGCTGTTCACACGAACCACGTCCACTCGCGTTCGGCTGTCTTCACGCGGAGCGATGAAGGCGACTTGGAAGCCGCACAAGCTGGCGGCATGTGCTACGGAATCGCGATCACAACCTTGCCGAAGTGCTTCCCCGATTGAAGGTGTTCGTAGGCGGCGCGGGCTTCGGCGAACGGGAAGACTCGGTCGATGACCGGCTTCAAGTGGTGTTGAGTCACCGCGCGGTTGAGGGACTCGAACATCGCGCGGCTACCGACGTAGATGCCGGTCACGCGGAGACTCTTCATCAGGATGTCGGTCACACGCAGCTCACTGGCGACGCCCGCGAGGACTCCGATCAGTGCGACGTGTCCGCCGACGCGGGTGGCTCGCAATGACTTGGCGAATGTGCCCGCGCCGCCCACTTCCAGAATGTGGTCCGCGCCTCGACCGCCGGTCAGTTCGAGAACTTTCTTTTCCCAATCGGGAGCCGTGCGGTAGTTGATCGCGGCATCGGCCCCGAGAGCGGTGGCGCGCACGAGTTTTTCGTCGCTGCTCGACGTGATGATCGTACGCGCGCCGTGCAGCTTCGCGATCTGAAGGCCGAACAGCGAGACGCCTCCCGTGCCGAGCAACACGACGGTCTCACCCGCCTGCACGCGGCCTTGCTCGACGAGCGCGTTCCACGCGGTCAGCGCGGCGCACGGCAGAGTCGCGGCTTCTTCCCACGAGAGATGCTCTGGAACGCGAACAGCCTCGTGTTCGGAGAGGACGACGAACTCGGAGAGCATCCCGTGTGTGGAGCCGCCCCCACGAGCCGCCTGCATCACGTCGGCGTCAATCGGTCCCGAGAGCCAGTGCGGAAAGAACGTTCCCGCCACGCGATCGCCCGGTTGCCAGCACGTCACGCCGTCGCCCACCGCGATGACTTCACCCGCTCCATCCGACAGCGGCGTGAGCGGCAGTGTGGCTCGACCATACGCCCCCTGCATCACCAGCAGATCGCGATAGTTCAGCGACGCGGCCTGCACACGCACGACGATCTCACCGCGAGCGACCTGCGGTTCCGGACGATCCACTAATCTCAGACCATCCAGACTGCCGGTCGCTTGGAGTTCATACGCTTTCATTGTGGGTCGCTTTCGGGATGTACGAGTGAAGCAGAGCAAACTAACCACGGATTTCACCGAGGGCACGGATGAAGCTGAAGACGGAACAAGAAAATGGTGGACAGGAAAATCAGGCGAGAGGTAGGAAATCGTTTACCCGTAGGACGGACGCCCCGTCCGTCCGGTTCTTCTGGCCAAGCTCGGACGGACGGGGCGTCCATCCTACGTTGCGCGTAGGCGAACTCTTGCCGCTCGCCTAACAGCCTGTTGAAAAACGTAGGGTAAGCCTCTGGCTTGCCCCTTTTTCAACTGCATTTACGGGCAAGCGAGAGGCTTACCCTACGTTTTTCAACAGACAGTTAAGGGGCGCGTCTGCGATCCATGCTGCCGCTCGGCCGTCATGGTTGTGCAGTCAGACATAGTCTTCCGCATCGCAAAATTTCAGTAAATTCAATCTAAATGATCGCCATGACGACACCCGAACGCCAACTTGAAGATCAGCTTATCGAGAAACTTCGAGGCTTGAAGTACGAATACTGCGCGGACATCCGGGACCGGGCTGCGCTGGAGAAGAACTTCCGCGAAAAGTTCGAAGCGCTCAACCACGTCCAGCTAACGGATGGCGAGTTCCAACGGCTGCTGGACGAGATCATCACGCCGGATGTCTTCACCGCCGCACGCACAATGCGTGAGCGCAACGCCTTCACCCGCGACGATGGCACACCGCTCAACTTCACCTTGGTCAACATCAAGGACTGGTGCAAAAACACCTTCGAGGTCATCAATCAGCTTCGCATCAACACGGACAACAGCCACCACCGTTACGATGTCATCCTGCTCATTAACGGCGTGCCTGCCGTGCAGATCGAACTGAAGACTCTCGGCATCAGCCCACGCAGGGCGATGGAGCAGATCGTCGAGTGCAAGAACGACCCCGGCAACGGCTACACCAAGACCCTCCTCTGCTTCCTCCAGCTCTTCATCGTCAGCAACCGCAGCGACACTTGGTATTTCGCCAACAACAACGCCCGCCACTTCGCTTTCAATGCCGACGAACGCTTCCTGCCCGTCTATCAGTTCGCCGCTAAAGACAACAAGAAGATCACCCATCTCGACAGCTTCGCCGAGACCTTCCTCGTCAAATGCACCCTCGGCCAGATGATCAGCCGCTACATGGTGCTCATCGCCAGCGAGCAGAAGCTGATGATGATGCGCCCCAGGCGCCAGTTCGCACACGGGGCTGGCGTGGGGGAGTGGGTGGTTAGCGCGAGGCGATGTTTGGTTGTAACGTCGTCGGCCGTGTGGATCTGTATAGATCGCGGTGCGGGGAGGCTGGCTGAGGAGTGATTTGGTGAGCGTTGGTTTGGAGCGTGATCGCCTCTTGGAGGTCGGAAAGTATTTCGAGAGTCTGGAGGATCCGCGTTCGTCCGTGAATCGGCGGCATCCGTTGGTGAGTGTGAGCG
>JAYSQC010000228.1:0-5175 GCA_043721755.1 Schlesneria sp. | reverse complement strand
GCATGTTCGGTGAACGAGGGAATCCGGGCGTCGTGGGTGCCAGCAAGGACTTCGGCATCGTTGGAGGAGCGGCTCCCGCTGTCGGCGTGATGTTGGGCGGCATGTTCGGTGAATGAGGGAATCCGGGCGTCGTGGGTGCCAGCAAGGACGACGGCATCCCCGTGCTCCGCCGGCGATGCCGTCGTCCCCACAGTTTGATTTTGGGGATCAGTTCGTTGCGAATGTAGGTCATCGCTTCGCTGGCATGGCCGAGGCTAACGGGCTTGGTGACGTAATCGTTCGCACCGGCGGAGAGGGCGTCGAGCGTGGCTGTTCCGCCGCGCGTGGTGATCGAGCTGAACATGATGATCGGGATGTGGGCGTCGAGCTTGCGAATGGCCACCACCGCCTCAACGCCGTCCATCACAGGCATCTCGACATCCAACAGGATGACATCCGGACGCTGCACGACGAGGAGTTGCAATGCTTCCCCACCATGACGGCCCACGCCGACCACTTCGAGCTCCTTGTCGGGAGCCAGTGCTTCGCTCAGCAGTCGTCGGATGACGGCGGAATCGTCCGCCATCAGGACTCGAATGTTTGGGGGGGTCACGCTTCTTGCCTCACACAGGTGCGTCATCAGGACGCAATGAATTTCAGATCAATGGCCCCTTGGAACTGTCTCATCAGATGTGGACAGCATCTGTCGTCACATCGCCAACATCTCGGACACGTCGCGCTGTGCGGCGTCCATCAGCGTCGAGGCGATCTCGCTCAACCGGGAAACCGCGTTCCGAACACCGGCCTCTTCCAAGCACCGGATGCCGGGATTGTTTTGCGATTCGTACCCCGCCGCTTCTTCAACGCGATGCAGATGATTGGCCATGTCGTCGCAGGTGGTGATCAGCGCGACGAACCGCCGATTGTTCACGGCCTGCTCGGGCGAGTGGTGATACCGCAGGACATCGATCAGCGGTTCGGGAAGCTGACTGTTTCTGGCGAACCAGACGCCGACATCGCAGTGATTCGTGTCGATGACGCTCTGTTCGTGGGCCAGCGTTTCCGGACCCTCTTCAAAGTTCAGCGGATCGATTTGCGCGAACTGGTCCGGGTAACACGTTGCCAGCAACATCCGGCCGATGTCGTGAATCAATCCACCGGTGAACTCTTCCCCCTGAAAGCCGACGTTCAGGGAACGGTTGAGATTGAGAGCCAGCAACGCCGTGGTGAAGCTGTGTCGATAGAGGGCTTCGCGGACCCATTCTTCATCCAGCGACAGCTTCTTCACCATGCTGCTGAAGCTGGAGGCAATGATCAGACTCTTGCACTGGCGGAAGCCGAGCCGGACGACGGCCTGATGCAGGTTCATCACGCTGCGTCCGCCGGCGAACATGATGCTGTTGGACAACTTCAGGATTTCGGCTGCCAGCGCGGCGTCGCGCTCGACGACCGCGGCAAACTCGTTGATGCCGCAGTCGGAATTCTTGGCGAGGTCGAGCGCCTGCATCGCGACGGCCGGAAGCATTTGCAAGTTCTTCGCGCGGTGTTTCAGTTGGTCAGCCACGGCGGGCGGAAATGGCACGTCGCCGGAGACCTGTGGTGAACTGGTCTCTTGAAGTGTGGGCATGGAGTTGTGTTCCCAAAGTGACGCGACATCGTTCAGCGTGGTCTGAAATTTGCCGATCCTTGGCAACAAGTGGTTCCCGGTGATGCGGTTCGCAGGGGAGCCTCTTCTGTAGCGGAACTCGTCCGAGTTCCGACGAAGTGGGAAGTGTGTTGGTTTCGGAAGTCTGACGACGTCCTCGACAGGTCACGCGCATTCACGCGACGGCGACTTCCAACGGGACGCCGATCAGTCGCAGCTTGTCGAGCAAAATGTCGGGGGTGAACGGCTTCATCACGAACTCATCGACCCCCGCCATCAGGGCGCGGGCCATCTTGACCGGTTCCGTTTCCGTCGTGACCATCACCAGCTTCAAGTGCTGCCGTTTGACGTGGGCACGCACCGTCTGCACGAATTCGAGGCCGTCCATGTTGGGCATGTTCCAATCAACGAGGACGACTTCGACATCGTTCATTTCATCGAGTCGCATCAGTCCTTCGAGGCCATCCGCCGCTTCCGTCACTTGGAATCCAAACGGCTCGACGATCTGACGCAGGATGCGCCGCATGGCTCGCGAGTCATCAATGATCAGGGCATTCATTCACGGGTCTCCGGAAGTGTTTCGCTCAATGGCAGGTGAAGCGGGGAAGGCCGGTTTGCTTGAGGGATGCCTGCGGTTTCAATCGCTCTTCACGGCGACTCGACCTTCCGCGTTTGGCCTCACCGGTTGTCTTGAGTTGTGTTTCAGAAAGGGCAGGAGATGCATCGAAGCGAATGTCGCATTTCTGAACGTGTCCGTTGAAGAATCCGTCAGAGGTTTTGAAGGAAGTCGTGATGCGTGTGAGGCCCCGGACGTAGCAGAATTCGTAAGAATTCTGATGAGTCGAGGGGGCTCCAGAAGTCTGACGACTTCTACTACGCGTCGGTGTCCATTGCTCAGGATCGCTCAGACCCGTTCGGCTTGCCGACTTTCCTGGGCGGTCAGTCGGTACTTGCCGCCATAGGTTTCGCTCTGATCGAACGACTGTCGGCGCGGAGCCGCTTCGCGGTTGCGGCTGTTGCTCGTGGCACGGGTTGCCCCGACGAGTGACAACAGGTCGGCCGCCATCGCTTCGAGTTCCCCGGCGGCGCGGAATGTTTCGTCCGTTCCTTCGGATGTCGAGCGAGCGGAGTTCGAGACGAGGGTGATGTTCCTGGCAATGTCACCACTGCCGACGGCCACTTCCGAGATGTTGCGCGAGATTTCGGAACTCATCGCCGTCTGCTCTTCGACCGCACTGGCAATGGCCGTTTGGGTCTCGTGAATCGTGCTGATGATGTCGCTCACCTGGCGGATCGCTTCGACCGCTTCGCCGGTATCGACCTGGATCGAGTTGATCCGGACGATGATGTCTTCGGTCGCCTTGCTGGTCGCCTTGGCGAGTTCCTTCACTTCGTTGGCCACCACCGCGAAGCCCTTGCCCGCTTCACCGGCGCGAGCCGCTTCGATCGTGGCGTTGAGTGCGAGGAGGTTCGTCTGTTCGGCGATCGAGTTGATGACCTTGATGACCTTGCCGATCTCGGTGCTGCTGATACCAAGTTTGGTAATCGTGGTGGTCGTCCGCTGAGCCGCTTCGACGGCGGTTCGAGCAACGCTGGCGGCACTCGAGGCGTTCGCGGAAATCTCCTTGATGCTCGCTTCAAACTGTTCGACGGCCGAAGCGAGGGAATGAGCGTTGGCACTGACCTGTTCGGCCGTCCCGCTGACGAGGGTGGCTTGGTGTGTCGTCTCTTGCGCGTTGCCTCTCATGCGGTGACTGATTTCGGTGAGGCTGTGCGTGGCGAGGCGTTCGAGTGACGCGGCCGAGGACTTGAGCGGGTTGATCATCGCTTGAGCCGAGTACCAGCCGATGCCGCACGTGAACAGCAGGGCCACGCCGACCAGTATGATCGACCACATTCCGCGTTGATTCACGGCGTTGGTCACGGTCTGTTCCAACTGCACACTCTGTTCGGTGGCCAGCGTCACTATTTTGTCGATGGCCGTGCGATGAAGTTCGTACTTGGCCGTGAGCGAACCCGACAGAATCTCGTGAGCCTTCTCGCCTTCTCCGCTCAGACAGGCGGGAATCAGTTCATCCGAGACCTGCTTGAAAAACGCGATGGCCGGATCGTGCGCATCGGTCATGAAGGCGCGCTTTATGGCACTCTCGGGAAGTTTCTTGGCCCAGAAATCGTGACGGGCTTCATATTCCTCCTTGAGCTTCGTCAGCTTCGCGAGGATCGGCTCCATCTCGGCTTTGGAAGCTTTGTCTTCGCACAGATCGTGCAATCGGATGGCATACAGAAACGACTCGACGATGTACACGGGCGGGGGCAGCACCTCGGCGAGCAGGTCTTTTCCCTGCACGATCTGTTGATAGTACGGCCCATGCACCTTGGCCAGTTGCAGCGTGTTGTGCGACCACACACCGTAAGCCAGAAAACTGAGGGCAAACACTCCAACCAAGCTGTACAGCTTGGCTCCAACACTCTGACGGTTGAACGACACGGTGGACTCTCCTTGAGGAAACGGATGTTCGAGGGGGCGGGTAAGTGGTAGCTCAATGCTTCAGTGCCGTTTCATCCGGCCGAGCCAGGTTTATCATGCAGTTCTAGTGGTCCGACAACTTGAGATTGCGGGGTTGACCTCGTTTAACCGCGTGGGCAACGCCCCAGGGCCTCCGCATCTAAAAGTGTATTACAAACAACGACTTGAGATTTCGGCGGAAGATGCCGATGGGGTTGGGTCTAGAAGAACAGGCAGTTTTTTATCGGCAAATCTCGCTGGTATTTGTTTCCACTATTTTCGTAGCAGATTTAGATGCGGAGGCCCTGGGCAACGCCCCGCGCGTGGATGGGGGACAGACTCGAATGTCGCTCGACGCGCGGGGCGTTGCCCACGCGGTTAAACGACGCAAGGGGGCAATGCAAAGTTGTTCCACCACTAGGCCGCAGTATCGAGTGCCTTCGCAGTATCGAGGACCATCAGGAGTCGTCCGTCCAGCTGGTAGACGCCGCGAATCAGGTCTCGCGGGAGACCTTGCAGCGTTTCCGGAGCCGGTTCGAGCCGATCGCGATCCAGTTCCAACACGTCTCCAATTTCATCGACCAGCAAACTGACCGGACCGTCGGGCGTGCGCACCACGACGTTGATCACCTGCGAGTCATCGTCACGGTCGGGCACTCCCAACCGCCGTCTGAGATCGAATGCGGTCACGATCTGACCGCGCAGATTCATCAAGCCACGCACCGTCTGTTCGGCCAACGGCACCGGAGTCATCTGCTGCGAACGCAACACCTCCTGAACTTGGAGGACATCGACTCCCAGATACAACTCGTCCACCCGAAAGGTGCAGAAGATTGTGCTTGCCATGATGAGTCATCCCTGTGTGGTGAATCGGTTGAAGTTTGTGAGCGGCTAAGGAACTCGCCTAAGTATTAGTCCGCATTTTCAAAACTAGCCCGACGCGCGAGCGAGGGCTTCGTACTCATCGAACGTCCAGCCCTCGCTCGCGCGTCGGGCTAGTTTTTTTACGACTCGACAAAACACGGAGTTGATTTTGGACAGGTTC
>JAYSQC010000227.1:0-10950 GCA_043721755.1 Schlesneria sp. | reverse complement strand
CATCATCGAACTCGAAGAACCGGGGGGCTTACGCCGCCCCGCTCGGAAACCTCTCACTTTGCCCACGCGGTGAAACGCCGCCGCCGAAAGTTGCCGAGTCCTCGCGTCACGAATCGACCGCCTTCCAGAACTCGGCTTCACCCGAATCGGGCGGTCTGGTGGGCTTCTTGCCAGTGGGAGTTGCCGGAGGCATTCCGCAGCCCGGCATGGGCGGCAGCGGTGGTGCTTTGACGCGGGGCTTCGCTGAAGCTGCTGCGGGAGCGGCTGGCGGGGCCGTTCGCTTGGGAGGACTGGCGGGGCGAGCTTCTTCGAGTTCGATGATGTCGTCGTCATTGGGCAATGGCGGCAGGGCCATTGGGCCCGACTTCAAGATGGCCGAGCGTTGAGCGGCTGCCGATGACTTGGCCATTGTCGCGGGAGCAGACTGCGCGGGCGGTCCTCCTCGCGTCGGTGAGGTCGCGGATCTGTTTGCTCCTTGGGAAGTGCGACATTTCGCGCATTGACCGCGCTGATCGAGCGGGTTGCCGCACTGATTGCAGAGCGGCACGGGGAGGTTGGAGTCTTCTAAAAGAGCCGCTCGCGTGATGGCCGGCTTGTTCGCCGATGCTGGCCGAGTCGCAGGGGCATTCGTCGGTCTGATCGCAGCCGGTTTGAGTGGAGCAGGCGCGGCTGGTCTCGCCGGAGCTTCAAATTCAACACGCGCCTCGGATCGGGGCACGGGAGGAACTGCGGGTGCGACTCTGACTGCGGGAGCCGGTCGCACCAAGATTTCGGCGTCGGATTCTTCGGCCTGAACTCCTTCGCTGAGAGCGCTGACGACCATGTTCTCGGGACGCACGATCTCGGTTTGAGCGACCTGTCCGGTCTGAAGCACCTTCGCTTCGACATGGACTCGCGCCTGTTCGTCGTAGCGGATGGTCACTTCGATCTCGGTCGCCTCGGGCAGGTTTTCGGGGAGCGGATCGACCTTGCACATGCCGAGTTCGACGAACTGTGCGTCGGCGGCGGTGCCGCTCTCGACGATCCGCAGATGGACTCGCCGTTGGTTGTACGAGACCGTGCCGTAAATCTGCGTGACGGATGCCGGGAGCGGTGTGTTGGCGGGAAGAATGTAGTGCGGCACGCGCGTTTGTGTGTCGGTGTCTCGAATGAGAACGCCGAGTGCCCGTGCGGTCGCGCTGTGTTGCTTGAACTGCTTCAGTCTCGCGGCGGCGGTCGGGTTGAGGATGGACTGAGCGAAGGTGCTGTTCGACAGCAGCATTCCCGCGTAGTAGGTCGCTCCATGCGCGATGGACTGATCGGGCGACAGCGACGTGTTCAAAGTGCGACCGCTCAGCCGTTTGAACAGCGACCGAATCATCGGCATTCGTGACGAGCCCCCGGTTGTCAGCACCACGTCGATCTTGGCCCAGCCGTAGTTGTGTTCCTTGAGCAGATCGAGTGTCAGTGACTCCGACCGGTCCACCAAGTCCTTCGTCAGTCGCTCGAACTGTTCGAGTTCGACTTGGTAGGTCTTGCGCTGCCCGCCTGACGCACAGGTGAGCGCGGCTTTGGGGCGAACCGACAGGCTGCGTTTGGTCTGCTCCGCTTCCAGTGCCAGTGCCTGAGCGCTCTCGCGATCCTTGGTCGGATCGATCCCGAATTCCTTTTGGAACTGTTTGCCGATCGCCACTTCGAGGGCCTTGTTCCAGTCGAGGCCACCGAGATGCAGATCGCCGCCGCTGGCAATGACGCGGACTTCATTCTTCTGATAGCGGACCAGCGACAGATCGAATGTCCCGCCGCCGAGATCGACGACTAGGATCGTCTGCGCCGTCGCCAACTCGGTAAACCAAATTCCTTCGGTCCCGAGCACGAAGCAGAGGGCTGCTGCGACGGGTTCGTTGATGATGTCAACGTGCTTGAGTCCCGCCCGCTTGCCCGCTTCGGCGGTGGCTTGTCGCTGCACGTCACTGAACTGAGCCGGAACCGTGATGACCGCCCGCTCGATGTCGCCGATTCGCTCGCGCGCACTGTCGAGCATCGACTTCAGAATGAACATGCTGATATCGACGGGCGAATAACTCTTGCCGCCAATTTTCCAGCGGTGATTGGGATTGCCCATATACCGCTTCGCGTGGACGACGACTTTGTCGGGATGCCGGATCGAATTGCGAAGTGCCTCGGTCCCGACGATGACGTGATCGCCATCGAACAACACCACGGAGGGGGTCGAAAGCTCGCCATCCTTGTTGGGGACGGTGATCGGTTCGCCGTGTTCGTTGAGGTACGAGAGACACGAGTAGGTCGTCCCCAAGTCGATGCCAACGGCGTGTGTCGAAAGCATGGTGCGCTGGCCCTCGAAGGTGGAAGAAGGATGGACTTTGAAGTGTTATGGGCGAGGGCGGATGCTAGGCTTTGTTTTGAAACTCACCCCACCTGGCTTGCCCCGATGGAATCAGGTCTTTGCACTACTCGGCGTCACCGAAATTAGGGAGTAGGGAGGAGTGCAGAGACCCGTAAACCACCCCGACAAGCGGGGTGGGGTTTCAAAACAGAGCCTAGCAACACCCTGTTACGTTTGCCACGAGTTGGATCGTCGCGTTGGGTGTCAGTTGACGAGACTTCTCGGTGCAAGTCCGGCTTTTCAGAAAGCCGGATTTCGCACAGCAGCAAGCCCCCTCGGATCGAAGTCCGGCTAACAGAGCTAAGCCGGACTTCAGCCGCAAAAAGGCGACCGCAGAACGTCAACGGCCAATTTGAAAACGTAACCCATGCGCCGTTTTCAACAGGCGGGTTGTGGATGGCCCCTTTTGGTGACCTTCCTCGCTTACGCTTCGGGTTGGTTATGGAAGCGCGGCTTCTGCCGCCTTACTGGCCGATCTGAGCTTCGTTGCGGAGAGACTGGCCGCGATTGAGGAGTTCCTGGTTGGGGACCATGCGTTTCGGTTCCATCTCGAACTGCACGCTGCGGCGGTCGGTGACTCGTCCCGGCAGAAAGTTGTCAGAGAAGAATTCGATCACGGGCCATTGATACCACGGTGCCCGGATCGGGACGAGTTGCGTTTTGGTCTCGTAGCCGTCCTTGATGAGCGTCAGTTCGCGCGTGCCGTAGTAGGTGAAATCGACTCCCGTCGGAGTCAGTCCGATTTCCTTGCCTTCCAATAAGACCATCGCGCCAGGAGGGTTGGACTGAACCATCAAACGGCGACTCACGCAGCCCGCTTGAGACAGCGCGGCGATGCAGAGCAGGATCGCGGTGAGGCCATTCCGTGTGAGCCGGCTCAGCGGAAGGTTGCAATCGCGTCGATGGGATTTCGCACCGAGTTGCGTGGCATCCTGACTCGATCCCGCGGGGCGGGAGTTGTCGCCGAGAGGTTTTGTTGTTGTCGTCGTCATGCGCCATCCATCCGTGAAATTAGGCTGCAACCTCGCCGCGAACGGGCGGGAAGTCAGCACGGGCGGGGATGGTAATTTTCGAGCCGTATTGAGCCTAGTGCAGTTTTGAGAGTGTCGGACCAAGATAGAAATGTCACAGCGCGGCTTCACTTCTTTCATCTGCAAACCAAGTGTGATTCTTGGGCGTTAGCCCTCTTGTCGGTTTCTGAGCGGGGTGGCGTCAGCCCAATGGCACTCACTTTGCCCGCAAAGTAGCAGTCGCACTCCGTGTGCCGTCCGCATTTCGCAGGTTACGGCACATGGAATGTGCCTACTACTTTTCAAAGTGAGTGCCATGGGGCGTCAGCCCCCTGGTTCTTGGAGTTCCCTGCCACTGAAGAAGGGCTAACGCCCGAAGAGCCAGGGGGCTGACGCCACCCCGCTCAGAAGTTCATCGGACTGGACTCACGCGACAGAAGCGTCACCACAATTCTTCGCGGCACGCGAAGAAACAAAACGTGAGTAGTACAGGGTTGTCTCAGATAGGAATGTCAGTTTGGGGTGAACCCGAGTTTCCGCAGCGATCCTCAAATTTACCTGTGGTCTTGCGCTGTCGCTTTCCGTCAATCGATACTCGTAGATAAGATGCGGCCTTGATGTCGCGAGCCGCACGAAAGTTCGTTGAGGATATTTCGGCGAGGGCCGGGCCTTCGCTTCAAAAGAGGCACTCATGCTTTGGGAACAGCAGATTCGTTACGCCGTCTTGAGTGATGTCGGGTTTCGCCGGCAGAACAATCAAGACGCGTGCGTCGTTCATCTGAGTCCCGATCAGGCGACTTGGCAGCAGCGTGGGCACCTGTTCGTGGTGGCTGACGGCATGGGCGGGCACGCGGTGGGTGAGCTGGCCAGCAAGATCGCGGTCGATACGATCCCGCACACGTTCGACAAATTGAGGCACCTCAGCCCGGCGGACGCCTTGAAGGCATCAGTCGAGGCGGCGAACGCGGCGATCTACGAACGCGGGATGCAGAACGTCGATTTTCATCGGATGGGAACGACTTGCACGACGCTGTTGCTCTGTCCGCAGGGGGCCATCGTCGGGCATGTTGGCGACAGCCGGGTCTACCGCATCCGGCATAGGCAGATCGATCAATTGTCGTGCGATCACAGTCTCGTTTGGGAATTGATCGAGCAACGCAAGGTTCATCCGCGCGATGCGGAGCGGCTCTGCCCTCGCAACGTCATCACGCGGTCGCTTGGTCCCGATGCCACGGTGCAGGTCGATGTGGAAGGCCCGACGCCCGTGTTTCCGGGAGACGTGTTCGTCCTCTGTTCCGATGGCTTGTGCGGTCTGTTGAATGACTCCGAGATCGGCATGATTGCCGGAGAATTGCCTCCCACCGATGCGACGCGGCTGCTGGTCAACCTATCGAACTTGCGAGGCGGATCGGACAACATCACGGTCATTGTCGCTCGCGCGGGTGATGTCCCGGCTGACGCTGTGGAGAGTGACGACGACGATGTGACTCCCGGCAGCGGCGTCACCGGATGGTGGGCCTTCGCGCTGCTGTGCCTGTTGGCCGCGATGTTTCTGTTGGGATTGGGACTGTTCGTTTTGGACCCGCAGCAAAAGGCGGGTGGCCTCGGTTTGATCGTGGCTTCCGGTGTCGTTGCCGCCGCGTGGCTGCTCGTACAGCGACTCAAACGACCGACGGTCGATACGCCTCGGCCGCGACCGCGCGATCCGGGCTCGACCATCGCGTGGCGTCCGTATCGCACGGCCTCCGCCAAGGTGACGGAGGAGTTCGTTCAGCGGATTGCCAAGATGGAGGCGGAACTGCAACGAGCGGCCGTCGATGAAGGCTGGGCCATCGAGTGGAAACAGTACGAAGCGGCATTTCGGTTGGTCGAAGACGCCATGCAACGCCGCAAATTTGCGAAGGCGCTTTGCGAGTACGGTCACGTCTTCGACCTGCTCATGGTGGGAGTCCACATGCAGCGGAAGCAAATGCAGCACGACACCCGCTGGGGCAAGGGCAGCAACCCCGCAGTGAAGACGAAGCCGCAATAGGCGGCGGCACGAACGGAATTGCCCGTAGGAGGGACGCCTCGTCCGTCCGCCCCTCGTGGCAAGCTCGGACGGACGGGGCGTCCATCCTACGAGAGGGGCCGCAATCTCCTGCCGCTCACCTCAACGGCCAGGGCCAGCACTTTTTTCAACGTAGGGTGGGACCAGCTCGCTTCGAGCGCCGGCCCACCATCGGAAATCGTCGAGAAATCAGGGTGGGCCGGCGCGGCGAAGTGCCGCTGGTCCCACCCTACAGCTTTCGCAGACCCAACAAGGCGATGGCCCTGAGTAGTGGCCGATCCGTCTTGACCCTTTTTGCGGGCCGGTCATACGATCCCCCGCTTTTCCCAAACTGGGGAGGCGCTGTTTGGGGGAAACATGGACGGATCGACATTGCACGCCGGATCGGCTCAGTGCGCCTCGACGGCGCGCGGATCGGCATCGCGTACGGAGAAGTGTGGTGGGAGCGTGGGGCTGCTGCTGATACTGCTGGTTGCGTTCGTGCTGCGCTGTGGGTTGGCAATCGTCGTCGAGCAGCAAGTGGCGGCGACTCCCGGAAGCGTCTGCCTGATTGCCGGTGACGCCGCTGGCTACTGGGAGCTGGCTCAGAAAATCGTTGCTGGCAAGGACTACTCGATCTATGTCCCGCCGCGTTACGCGCTGCGGATGCCCGGTTTCCCGCTGTTGCTCGCCGGTTCGCACTTCGTGTTTGGCGAGAGCACGTTCGCGGCGCGATGCCTGCTGGCGTGTGTTGGCACCGTCGCGTGTGGCCTCACATATTGGCTCGGTCGTGAATTGTGCGACCACACGGTGGGGCTGCTGGCTGCGCTCTACACCGCCTTGTCGCCGACGCTAATTCTGTTCAGCACGCTGTTGCTCAGCGAAACGGCGTTCGCAGCGACGTTGCTTGTCAGTCTGATCGCCATCGCGCGCATGGCTCGGTTTGCCGATGGCTCGGCCTCAACGAGACGCTTCACCGTCGCGGCCTTATTTGTAGGGGTCTGGATTGGGATCGCGACGTACATGCGCCCGACGTGGTTGTACGTGGGGCCATTGATCGCAGTGGTTGTGCTGGTCTCGCTGAGGCGAACGCCGACGAGCAAGCCGAAGTGGCTCGCGTTCGGCTGGCTGCTCGTGGGTGTCGCATTGACATTGGCACCGTGGGTGACGAGGAACTACCTCGTCACCGGGCATCTTGTACCGACGACGCTCTGGGTGGGGCCGAGCTTGTACGACGGACTCCATCCCGGCGCGACGGGCGATAGCGACATGAACTTCTTTGAACAGGAACAACTGATGGCGAGCATGAGCGAGTACGACATGGACCGCGAGTACCGTCGTCGCGCGATGGCCTTCGCGTGGGAGAACCCTGTTCGCGCGATGAGTCTCGCGTTGGAGAAGCAGCGACGTTACTGGAGCCTCGTCCCGAATGCCGCCCAGTTCCGCGATTCCAAGCTCAAGATGGCCGTTGTCTTGCTCGCGATGTTGCCGCTGTTCGCGTTCGCGCTGTGCGGCGCGTGGTTGTCGCGGCGAGATGTCGCGCTGCTCGCGCTGACTGCCGGTTCGCTCGTGTTGTTTGCAGGACTGCACCTGTTGTTTGTCGGTTCGCTGCGATACCGGCTACCTGCGGAATACCCATTGGCCGTGTTGGCGGCCGTCGGAGTGAAGCCGCTGCTGCGATGGCAGGCTGGAAAGCGTGTTGTGTCATGTGCGACAGCACCACCGGTCGAGTCGTAGTGCGAACCGCCGACTTTTAATGTGACTCCTGTCCCCTAACCGCCTGTTGAAGAACGTAACTTGGACGCCCCCGTCCGAGCGATTTCGAGTTGAAAACGGACGGACGAGGGCGTCCATCCTACGATTTTCAACAGGCTGCTAACTCCTGCCCCCTGATTATCCCTGTTCCTCGGCTCGAAGTGTTCGGAGCGTCCTCTTGGGTGCGATCTTCAAACTGATGATCGTGTTGGTGCTGCTGATCGCAGTGGCCGGAGGGGGCGGTGCGTACTGGTTCTATTCGCTCAGCAATGAACTGCTCCGCGCGGAAGCGTTGCGGCAGTTGCGCGACATGGCTCCGGACCTCAAATTTGGGATCGAACGCGCGGCGTATGATCTGAGCGGGCGAGCCTGTTTGTACGGCCTTTCCGTGCAGTTGCCCGAGGACGTGGAACCGTCGTTGTACATCCCGGAAACGCTGGTCACGCTTGAACAGCAGACGATGACCGACTTCAAGGATGTCACGGTTCAGCGGGTGCGGATCGTCAAGCCACTCTTGCGCGTCACGCGACATTCCAATGGACGTTGGAACTGGCAGGGGATCGTGCTTCGAGGCGTTGGTGGTTCTCAGCCTCTGCCCGATGTAGAGATCGAACGCGGCACGGCGGTCGTCGAGTTGCATCGTGATGGTCGCACGACTCGCAAGCTCAAGTTGAACGATCTCAATCTGACGACTCACCCCACCGCCGCTCGTCAGGTGGCAGTGGTCGTTTCGGCGCGAATTGATCCCGCCGGGCCGCTCAGTGCCACAGCCGAACTCAATCTGGACGGTTTCCCGCTGACGATCGACGCCAACTGGAAGAGCTTTCCCGTCGATGATGGTTTGCTGCAACTGCTGGGAGATGTCTCGCCCGCCGTTGAGGAAAAGCTCCAGCAGGCGCGGCGTTCCATGACGGAACTCGCTGCCCAGCAAGTGGCCGCTGTCTCGATCACACCGCCGGTAAACAACCCTTTGGGGGCGGCAAACCGTTCGCAGGCGATGCGGATCGAATCACGAATTCAATCGCCGCCGGTAACGGCGCCCGTTGAATTTGGTCTCACATGCGTGTGCGATTTGGACGCCAAGTTTCGTCTGGATGAAGCAGGTGCGCCGCCCCGTTTTCAGGTGATGGCTACGCTGAAGAGCGGGCAGCTCAGTAATGCTCTGCTTCCGTTCCCGCTGTACGAATTAGGCGGTGTCCTCTACGTCGATGATCGAGAAGCCATCGTTCGCGGATTGCACGCCGAGAACGGCGCGGTTCGGCTGAGTCTGGATGCCAATGCCCTAGCAGGGGGGATGCCTCGCGTTGAGCTTCAGGCCAAAGGAATTGAGATCGACGAACCGTTGAAGGCTCGGTTGCCGGAGTCGGCTCGTAAGTTGTTGAACTCACTCGCGCTGACCGGAATCTGTGATGTCGATGTCGAGTCTCGCGTGGTCGATGCTAAGTTGAGTTGGAAGGTGAACCTCAAGCTCCGCAAGGGGACGGTGGCGCATGAGAAGTTTCCGTACCGCGTTCGTGATGTCGAGGGAATGGTGAACCTGCTAGGCAATCAGGCGACGATCAACGGGAAGGGGACTGCGGGTGGGATGCCGCTCGCGCTGACGGGAACCGTCGTCAATCCTGGTCCCGATCAAGAGGCCGATTTCTTCATCAGTGTGGATGGCATTCCCGTCGATGCGGAGTTGCTGGCCGCGACTCCGCCTGTGGTCAGCAAGGTCATCTCGGAGTTGAATCTCAAAGGGCAGGGCGATGTTCGCTTTCGCGCCAGACGGCCAGCCGGGCCGGGACAACGGTTCAAGCTGAATCTCGCCGTCAAGATGCGTGAGAGTTCTTTGGCATTCAAAGGCTTTCCGTATGCCGTCAATCGTCTGAGCGGGCTGGTCTCCTGGGACGGTGACACCGTGCGGTTTGAAGAGCTGCAAGGTGAGCATGATGGGGCGAAGTTGACCGCCGCTGGCCGCTTCCAGCGTCTGCCCGCTCCCGGACGACTTGATCTGTCGATCCAGACCCGGAACGCGGCGTTTGATCGAGGATTGGAAGGGGCTGTTCCGGACTCGCTTCGCCAAGTTTGGCGAGAATTCCAGCCCAAGGGGGGCCGCTTCGACTGCGATACGGAAATCAGTTGGGTTCCCGAACAGCCGTGTGAAGTGACTCTGCCCAGCATTCAGGTGAAAGATGCCGACATTCAGTTGGCCTGCTTCCCGTGGCCGCTTCAGAATTTGAAGTGCGAGTTGACGTACTCCGCCCCCAAGTTGGAAGTAAAGTCATTCAGCGCGAGGCACGATGAAACTCATATTCACGGTCGAGGGATCGCTACGGTTCCACCGCCGGGTGAACGATGGCACATGCGGTTCGACGAACTGTTCATCGATGATCTCATTCCTAATGCGACCTTCCGTAAAGCACTTCCCAACCAACTGCGATCCGTGAGCGAAACTCTCAATCCGATGGGCAAGTTTTCGATGAGCGGCCCGGTCGATTTGTACGGCCCGCAACGCCTGTCCGACAACATTTCGGCTGCATGGAACCTGAAAGTGGTGTTAGCCGGGTGCGCTGCGAACGCGGGTGTTCGCATCGAAGACATTCATGGCCGTATCGACGTACAAGGCGAATTCGATGGACAACAGACAGAGTTGAGTGGGCAGTTGGACTTGGACTCCATCTCTGTCTTTCGTCAGCCATCCGGAGTTGCTCACCAAGTCACTCGGGTGGTGGGGCCGATCCAATTGCACGAAGGTCAGTTCACGGCTGGCTCACGCGCGGTCGTGCATCCCGCAAAGGGAGCGACCTCGCTGCCGTCCCGCGTTCCACTTTCCGAGCGAATTGTCGGCGAGGCTATTGATGGCAAGATCACGCTGGATGCGGTCGTCGATCTTCGTTCGGAAATCGATTACAGGGCCAGTTTGACCCTAGCGAAAGGGCGATTGGAACGGTACGCCCAAAAGTATTTGCGTGGGCAGTCGGATGTGGCTGGCATCATGAATGGTTGGCTCAATCTCTCTGGGAAAGGAACCTCTGCAGACCAAGTGCAAGGCCGCGGCAAGCTGCTCATCGCACCTGCGGCGCTGTACGAATTGCCGCTGTTTGTACAGATGTTCCGAACGCTAAGGCTCGATGCCTCGGATCGAATCGCATTTGATACTGCAGAAGTTGAGTTCAATATTGGGAACTCCCGATTCAATTTTGAAAACATCTATTTAGTTGGGCAGGCGATCAGTTTCAGAGGGGGCGGTTATATCCGATTTGATGGTGAAATGCAGTTGGATTTTCTGTCGAAAATGGGCCGAAGTCAGGTCCAAATTCCACTCCTCAATGAAATTGCCAATCGCTTAAGTCGTGGATGGGTCGGAGTAAAAGTCACGGGAAACGTTGGGTCGCCTCGCACGCAGATGATTCCTGTTCCGGAGTTCGATGACGCGATGAAGCAGTTGTTTCTTGGTCCATTCGATGGGACGGTGACACAACCTTCACCGAGAAACCGGCCCCGCGAAATTCAAACTCCTGCCGTGCGCCGACCCACCGTCGAACAATAGCTCGCCAAAACGACTTAGAAGTTGAACCGCTTTGGCCTCATCGCTCGAAATGATGGAATTCTGCGGTGAGTGATTGGCCGCTCAATGTGCATGTACTAACGAGGGGGGATCCAGAATTCACCCCGAGTGATTGACCAGTTCTCAGAAAACAATTGCCAGTGGCTTGACGATCGTGCTGTCGGCGTTTAGATTCCCCGTCCCGCAAATTTGCTCTCCGAGGCACCCAAGTGTGTCTTCG
>JAYSQC010000226.1:0-9744 GCA_043721755.1 Schlesneria sp. | reverse complement strand
CGCTTTCCTCCCTCCCCTCGGCGGGGAGGGCCGGGGAGGGGGGAGGATGGTCAGGTCGATTTGCCACTCGTCCCCCCTCCCTAACCCTCCCCGCCGAGGGGAGGGAACAAGAAGGGACTTTGGGAAGTTGTTTTGAGCCAATTCCTCAGTTCGGCCCGGCCGCCTGCTTCGAGACTTGCAGTGCGATCGCCAGTGCCGTCGCCAGCGGCGCGTCATCCTTGGCAAGTGCCGCGAGGACCTTGGCGGCCTCGCGCTCTTTCAAGTGGCTGAGTTGGTTCACGGCGGTGTCCCGGCTCCCTTGTGCGACCAGCCGTCGAATCATCAAGACGGCCGCTCGCACCGCCGGGCTTTCCGTCGCAGCGGTTGGCGCAACGGTCTTCACGCTGGCGGTCTCCGCCCGGTGACGACGGATCGTCGGTTCCCCGCTCTGTCCGTCCGCCTCACGTTGCGCGGCGGTGATGACACGCTGTTCAGCGACCGCCAGTTCTTGCGTTGCCTTCCGGCGAATGTCATCGACGGCGGCCTGCTCTACGCGAATGTCGTCATAGATCATTCGCAGCGACTCTTGCCGCATCGTGAGCCGCGCTTCATGCCGCTGCGCCTCATCAGCCCGTTCGCGCAGCAGGGCTTCCACGTCTGCACTCGGTTCGGTGACGGGAGCGGTCCGCGCCGTTTCCATTCCCGAGGCAACTGTATCGGGACGCTGAGACTTCGTTCTCAAGTGCCCCTGCTGACGAGTCTCCTCGTCTTCATCAGTTTCGGCGACAGAACGAGTGGATGACCGACGCGGCGCAGCAGTCTCGCGCGACGCGGCCGCGCGCTTTTGAGCCTCCACCTGTGGCTGCAGAATGTCCGACCACGCCGACGCCAAAGCGAAGACACTCCCGGCCGTACACAGCGCCACCAGCAAAGTCTTCATTCACACTTCTCATGCAATTCGCCAACACGGGCTGATGAACTGGTTGCCGATTCCGTTCAGCGACCAGTCCGTTGAACAACCACCCCACCGGGCTTGCCCCGGTGGAAACAGGTCTTTGCACTACTCAATTCCAATGGAATTCCGCCGTAGTGCAAAGCCCCTTGAGCCACCGGGACAAGCCCGGTGGTCTCGACACATCTCCATTGAACGGTTTCCAACCCTTTGGACTGCGGCAATTGATTGCCGCTTTCATTTCTGGATTTGGTTTCGTTGCGTGATCGACACTGTCGTCTTCGAGGTTTCCCGAAACAAGGAGATCAAAGTCAGAGAAAAGAAAGCGGTGATGAATCCCCGCACTCCAAAACGGGCGACGGGCGATCTGAGATGTGTCGAGACCAATGGGACAAGCCCGGTGGGGTTTATCAACAGGCTGTTACATCTGCATCCGCATCACTTCCTGGTACGCCTCGATCACTTTGTTGCGCACTTCCATGAACACTCGAAAGCTGAGATCCGCCTTCGTCAGCGCGAGCATCGTCTCGGGGATGCTGTCGCTTTCTCCGGTCGCCAACCGCTGCACGGCTTGATCGGCTTGAAGCTGCTGCGTGTTCGTGTCCTCGACGAATTTCCCCAGGACCTCGCCAAACGTTTGGCCTCCGGTGGGAGGCTGAACGGCGGACGGAGCCATCGCGAGCGGCAGGCTTCCCAGATTTCCAACGGCTCCGACGTTCATGATTAACCTCGCACAATCGACAGGGCTTGTTGATTCATTTCGACGAACGACTGCGCGGCTTTCAAGTTGGCTTCATAGGCGCGCGTGGCGGTGATGAGATTCACCATCTCAATCGGCAGGCTGACGTTTGGCATCGTCACAAAGCCTTCGGCGTCCGCGTCAGGATGACCGGGGTTCAGGACACGCGGCATCTCCGACCGATCATCGATGACTTCGACCACACGCACGCCCGCAAATCCGGACTGGTCATTGCCACAGGAGTTCGCGGCGGCGCTCTTCATCGCGGCCTCAAATACAACCTCTTTGCGTCGATACGCGCCCCCTTCCGGCGTGCGCGTGACCGAAGCGTTCGCGATGTTGTTCGCGACAATCTCCATCCGAAACCGCTCGGCACTCATGCCCGAGGCACTGATGTCGAAGGCTCCCAGCGATGCGTCGAATCCCATGAGATCGCTCCTGATATTTCTCAGACTTCAAGGTTCGTATGGCTGGGGGCCTTAGGACCGGCAAGAGTTGACTTACCGCAGATTGAAGCCTGACGCGCAAGCGAAGGATCGGCTGTCGAGCGTCCTTCGCTTGCGCGTCAGGCTTTGATGGGTAAGCAATTTCCTACCGGGGTTGCCTTAACGCCCATCAATGGCGCGCCGCATCATCGCGGTCTTGGTGGAAAGAATCTGAAGGTACGTGTTGTTGAGTAACGTGTTCTTGTTGATGCGCATCATCTCGTTGTCGATATCGACCGTGTTGCCATCGAACCGTGCGGGGGCAAGTTGGTCTTCGGCGACCTCCGGTTGCAGACGCTCCACGCCGTGGTCTCCGTGCTGATTCATGTGCTGCGCCAGCACTTCGTCGAACGTCACGTTCAACCGCTGATAGCCCGGCGTGTTGACGTTCGCGACGTTCTGCGCCAGCACCTTGTGCCTCAACGCCGAAACATCGACGAGCTTTGCCAAGAGATCGAACTGTGAAGGTGTGACGGCCATATCGACTTTATCGGTTGTGCCGAAACTCCAAGTTGAAGTGAAGCCGCGCCAACCCGATGCAATTGCCGGTGGACATCGGGCCGACCATCAATCCGCTCAGGGCCAGACATCGAGCAACGGCACGATCTGCCGCCCAGCGGTGATCGACTCGTGGAATGTGCGCCGGCTCGTGCTCTTGGATTTTGGCTTTGGCCGCGACTCCAACCAGACGACGTGGCTGAAGAGATGAGACCACGGATTTCGCGGAGGGCACGGATCAGAACAGAAACTCGCCGCCAAACATTCTTCATCTGTATCCGTCTTCATCCGTGGCATCAGTGTTATCCGTGGTCAGTCTTCCGCTTCTGAACCCCGCTTCTGAAGTCGAATGAAAATCCAGAGGCACTCTGTAAACTCCCCTCCGCGAGAAACACTCGCTCGGCTCTGGTGGTGACTCCGCAGGCAGCAGCCTCAACGCAACATGCCGTTCGTGCTTGCCACGGCTCACGAAGGACGAAGCGGCCGCTCCGCTCTGACAATCAAGGATGGTTTGTGACTTACGCTCCCTTTTCCAATGAGGCGTCGCCCGCGCGTGGCTTCTCCAAACGCCCGGCCGCTTCCGCACCGAGTCCCCCCGCGCAGGGATCGGGTTCGCTGGCGGACCTCAACGCCTCACAGCGCGATGCAGTGACGACGCTCTCCGGTCCGTTGCTCGTTCTGGCGGGAG
Organism: Schlesneria sp.; assembly: GCA_043721755.1. Classification (GTDB taxonomy): domain Bacteria; phylum Planctomycetota; class Planctomycetia; order Planctomycetales; family Planctomycetaceae; genus Schlesneria. Next base: position 6,403 of record JAYSQC010000226.1, on the reverse strand, counting down.
CGGGGACCGGCAAGACGCGCGTGATCACGTTTCGCATGGCTGAGCTGATCCGCAACGGAGTCGAGCCGAGTCGCATCCTGTCTGTGACCTTCACGAACAAGGCGGCGAAGGAGATGCAGGAGCGGATGAGCCACCTCATCGGCAAACGGCTGCGCTCGCGACCGCACCTCTCGACGTTTCACTCGCTCTGCGTGCGCGTTCTGCGCGAAGAGATCGAAGCACTCGGCTATCCGAAGCAGTTCGTGATCTACGATCGCGGCGATCAGGAGTCGGCGGCGCGGAAGGCGCTGCGGGACATTCGCGTTGGCGATAAGACACTCAAGCCGGGCGACCTGCTGTCGAGCATCGGCCGTTGGAAAATGAATGGCGTGCTGCCCGATCGGGCCACCGATTTCATCAACGATGATCGCGACTTCCTCGCCGCGTCCGCCTACCGTCGCTACCAGTTGTCGCTGCGTGCCGCCGGTGCCGTCGATTTTGACGACCTGCTGCTGCTGACGGCGCAACTGTTTGAAGAGTTTCCCGAGGTACTCGGTCGCCAGCAGAACAAGTTCGATCACGTCCAGATCGACGAGTATCAAGACACGAACGAGATGCAGTTTCAAATCGTCTCCGCGCTCGTTCGACCGCATCGCAACCTATGCGTGGTCGGCGACGACGATCAGTCGATCTACGGCTGGCGCGGGGCCGAGGTGAAACACATTCTCGGCTTCCAGCAGAAGTTTCCCGGCGCGAAGGTCGTCCGCTTGCAGGACAACTACCGCTGCACAACGCAGATTCTGCAACTTGCCAATCAACTCGTGCATCACAACTTGGGACGGCATAAGAAGGTCTTGGTCGCTCACAAGGAAGGTGTCGCCGTCGCGGTGAAGCCGTTTCCAGACGAGGAACTCGAAGCCGAGTCGATCGTGCGCGAGATCAACTACCTCGTGAAAGAACTCCAGGTTCCGCCGCAAGACATTGCAATCCTGTTCCGCACGAACGAGCAGCCGCGAATTTTCGAGTCTGAGCTGCGACGGCTCCAACTGCCGTACCTGCTCGTCGGGGGCCAGTCGTTCTTCGACCGGCGCGAGGTCCGCGACATGATGGCCTATCTTAAAGTGATCGCGCAGCCGCTCGATGAGGTCTCGCTGCTGAGAATCATCAACGTCCCCTCGCGCGGAATCGGCGATACGTCCGTGACGAAATTGCTCGACCGCGCGGTGAAGTCGGGCCGCAGGATCTGGGACGTGGTCGCCGAGGCCGTGACCGAGAAAGAGATCACGGTGAAAACGGCCAACGCGATCGCCGCTTTCCGCCAACTCCTCGACGAATACCGCGAACGGTTCCACGCACCGGGGGCGAGCCTTGCGGCGACATTCGAGGGACTGATCGACGTGATCGACTACGAGTCCGAGATCACCAAACAGTACAAAGAGGTCCAGCAGCAATTGGCTCGCTCGGGCGTGATCGAAGAATGCGTGACGGCGATGCGCCAGTACGAGCAGCGCACAGCACGCCCCACGTTGAGCGACTTCTTAGAAGCGACATCTCTCAACGGAAACGATCGCGAGTTTGGAGACGACAAGGAATTCGAGCAGCCCGTCATCAAGCTGATGACCCTGCACAGCGCGAAGGGATTGGAGTTCCCCCGCGTCTATCTCGTCGGCTGGGAAGAGGGACTGATCCCCCATCAACGCTCGATCGATGATGACTCGGCCACGGCGGTCGAAGAGGAACGGCGACTGGCTTACGTGGGAATCACCCGCGCCCGCGATCACCTGACGATCTCGCATTCGCTCACCCGCCTGAAGTGGGGCAAACGCCGCGAGAGCCACCCGTCACGCTTCCTGCGCGAGATGACCGTCGCGATCAGTGAAGAGACCGAAGCGGAGACGGTGCCTGAATGAGGCACCGCAGTGATCTGAGTTGGTCGTAGGATGGACGCCTCGTCCGTCCGGCTCCTATGGCCAAGCAGGGACGGACGAGGCGTCCATCCTACGGCCCGCTGAGTACGTCAGATGTCTTCGCGCTGCTGCATGAGTTCGTCGCGTTCCTGGCGAGTCACTTCCAAGTCGAACATCAGGTACTTGATGTCGAGGCGCAGTTGCGAGAGAGCTTCTTGGACCAAGCTCAGAATCCGGCGGCGGCGGCGGACGGAATCAACCACGCGCTCGTAGGACAACTCAAGGTCTGCACGAACCGAATCGGGGGCGTCGGCGATCCGATGGCCCAGTTCCGCCAGTTCGCGGGGGATTTCGTCTTCGTCGGTTTCTGGAAATCGGGCTTTCGGATTCACAGTCTTCACTCCTCATCAAGGGGACTCAGGCCGAATTGCGCACGATGATTAACTAGCCCGACGCGCAAGCGATGGCTACGCGTGGAATCAAAGCGAAGCCCTCGCTTGCGCGTCGGGCTAGTTGCAAGACTCGTTGCTCCGAATCGGTCTGGACGATGCGCAATGCGGGTTTGGCGGCGATGATTCTGTACGGGGACCGGACCAGACACAATGGCTTGTCGCAACTTCAATCATGCCAACGAGTGTCGGCATAAGCTCTCGAAATGCCGTGTGTGACGAGATGTGATCGCACAGCCACACTTCACCTTGGCGGTTTTGGCGAAGTCTCTTAGAATCCGGCACTTACGCCAAACGTTTGGCTGTGCGGATGTGATGCAATTCGGCATCAGAAGTCACAGATCGCACTCCAGCCCGATCGCGCGTGGCGTCAATTTTTCGTGAAGTTGTTTTTGCACGAGTCCGACTGTAACGGTCGCGTGGAACGGGACGTGGGATCGCAGGATGCGCACTCCGAAAACTCGATGTCCCAATCTTCAAGCTCAGACCGCGTGCGGCCTGCGTGCGATGTCCCGCCGTTCGTTGATACCTCGCGCGGTCAATGATGAGACCTCTGAGCGGGGTGGCGTCAGCCCCCCGGTACTTCCAAAGGATTCGGTGCGAAACAACGTCCGACCTTCTTGGACTTTTCTCCCTCCCCTCGGCGGGGAGGGCCGGGGAGGGGGGAGGATGGTCCAGTCGCTTTGCCACTCGCCCCCCTCCCTAACCCTCCCCACCGAGGGGAGGGAACAAGAAGGGACTTTGGGAAGTTGTTTTGAGCCAGTTCCAAAGAGGGCTTACGCCCAAGAACCGGGGGGCTTACGCCGCCCCGCTCAGAAACCTCTTGCTTTGGGCCGCGAGGAGTACAAACGAAGCGTCTCTCCTGGCTCACTCATGCGTCACCAATGGCTCATCATTGCTTCATTACTGCTACTGACGTGGTGTCATGCCACGATCGTTCGCGCCGAGCAGTTCGAGTCTGATTTCGATGGTCCCGGTGTCAGTTGGCAGGCGCGATGTCGCGAGGCTGACGCGAAGTTGGTGGTTCACGAACGGAGACGCGATGCCGGACACCGCGAGGGGGCCGAATTCTTTCGGCTGAAGGGCTTTCGCGACAACGTGCCGCTGCGGTTTGAGCATCCCGTTCCGGCCGCGCGCGTCCTCGATGAACTCGTCGCCAGTCTCTGGGTGCGTTCGGATCAAGCGGGGGCGGTGTTGGCGTTGAAGGTCGGCTTTCGAGGACTGACTGATCCCGAAACCGGCGCGCCGCTGAGCGATGTCATCACCGGCGAGGCTTACAACACGCCGGGCGAGTGGCAACAACTGAAGTGCCAAGCCTCGGACAAGGCGGTCAACGACAAGCTGCGTCTGCTGCGAGCACGCAAGCGAATGGCGATTGACCCCGCCACGATGTACGTCGATCGAGTGATTCTCGGCTGCACGCTCACTTCGGGAACGATGCAACTGCTGATCGACGACTTGGAGTTCGGGCCGATCGTTCCGATGGAAACCACTCCGCGAACCGATCGCGCGGTCACGCCCATGGGTTCCAGCAACACGGCTTCAACCGAGAGCGCGTTGGGTGGCAATCGCTTGAACGATGCCGCTCCCACCGCGTCCGTTGGATTGCCCAAAGCGGGACCATCTTCAACCGTTCCTGTTGAGTTCCGGCTGCATCGGCTGCGTGTTGAGGGACGACCATTCTTGCCCCGCATGGCGCGGTATCAGGCCGAACGTCCGGACATCCTCGCGGCGGCGGGCTTCAACGTGGCATGGGTTCCCGATGCGGAAGCGACCTCCGTCACGATGCCATTGCGCCGTCAGGGACTGTGGATCACCGCGACGCCGCCGTTCGCAAAAGACGCCGCCGGGGAGTCACTTGAATCCGAAGATGCCAGCCTGTTGCCATTCACTTCGCACAGTTCTTCGATCCTGTTTTGGATGATGGGCGCACGACTGACGGCCCATGATCGGCCGCGTCTGCAAGGCTGGACGAATCAGGTGCGCGATGCCGATCGCGCCTTCAAGCGTCCTCTCGCCGCCGACGTGGCGGACGACGAACGGCTCTGTTCGCGGCATCTCGATCTGCTCGGGATCAGCCGCCACACGATGAACAGTGAGACCTCGCTGCTCGACTACCGCGAATCACTCGCGCAGAAGCGAGACCGCGCGTGGCCGGGAGCTTTGTGTTGGACGTGGATTCAAACGGAACCGACTGCCGAATTGATGAGTCTCACGTCGCTCGCCGAAACGCCGCCGCAGTTGGAGCCGGAACAGATTCGCGCTCAGGTCTACGCCGCGTTGTCCGTCGGTTGTCGAGGCATGGGCTATTGGACGACGACGCCACTCGATGGCGAAGGCCCCGCCGCGCGGGAACGCCTGCTGACGCTGACGCAGCTCAACTTCGAGTTGAGTTTGCTCGAACCTTGGCTGGCCACGGGAACGTCAGTGCAGATGATCCCGTTCACCGTCGATGCGCGCGGCGGCGGCGACACGCGCGTGATTGAGCCAGCGTCCACACCCTCGAAGAGTCTCTTCGGCGGATCGCTCTTCCCGAAGAAAGCCACTCCAACAGCCGCCGACTCGCAGCGGACTCAGGAGCTGTCCGCGGCCCTGATCCGATCCGAATACGGTGCCCTGCTGTTGCCGATGTGGTTTGAAGACCGCGCGCAATACGTTCCCGGACAGATGACGGCAAACAACGCGACGATCATCGTGCCGGGCGGCGGTGAGACGGCCTCGGCGTGGGAGATCACCACGACCGGCCGGTTGCAGTACCTGACGCGCGAGACCGTGGCGGGGGGCATCAAGATCGTGCTGCCACGCTTCGACCAGACGGCGGCGATCCTGATCACGTCGGACCAAAATGTGGTCGAACAGTTCAACCAGCGCATTGCCGCCATCCAAGACAAGAGTGCTGCCGCGTGCGTCGAACTGTGCCAATTGAAACTCGCGCGAACCCGACAGATCGACCTGCAACTTCAACAACGGGGTGTCGGACTCTCCGCCGCGAAACGCCTCCTGAATGAAGCTCAACACCATTCGGAACAGGCCGCCGCCGCACTGCGACAGCAACAGTTCCAGTTGGCGCGGCAGCAGTCGGCCCTCGCCATGCAACACACTCGAATGTTGCAGCGGGCACATTGGGATCACGCGGTGAAGACGATGCCGTCGCCGGTTGCCAGCCCATACGCACTCACGTTTCAAACCCTCCCCGCGCACTGGCGCTTGGTGCGAGGCCAGGCAGCGCAGCGCGGTCCGTCCCTGCATGGAGACAACACGGAGAACAAACTTCCGTCCGGCGACTTTGAAGACTACGACACGATGATTGCCTCGGGCTGGCGTCATGAACAACGCGCGATCCCCGGCGTGCAATCGGTGGCCGAACTCCACCCGTCTCCGCAACAAGGTCAGTACAGCCTGCGACTGGTGGCGCGCGCCGATTCAGCCGCCGCTGGCAAGGAACTTTCGCCAGCGCTGCTGAGCAAAATCCCCGTGACAGTCGTCTCACCGCCGATCTCGGTTCATGCGGGACAAGTCGTGCGAATCAGCGGCTGGGTGAAGTTGCCTCAGCCCGTCAGCGGGAGTCTCGACGGAGCGACTTTGCACGACAGTTTGCTTGGAAAAACCGGGGCTTGGCACATCAAGCCCTCTCGCGATTGGCAACGACTCGAAGTGCTGCGTGTGGTCCCCGAGAGCCAAGAGCTCACGATCACGGTCGCGCTGCATGGGCTGGGTGAATTGGCGATCGACGATCTTCAGGTCACAGCCTTCACGCCGCCGAATGAGGTCGCCGACACTCCGCCACCGAACGAATCCCCCGTCAAACCGGCTCGATTCAATCCGCTCGAAGCTCTCGACCTGAGACGCCTCAACCCGCTGCCCAAACGAAAGTGAACGTGAGCAATGGTCCGCTCAAATGATTTCCGGAGCGGGGCGGCGTCAGCCCCCTGGCTCTTGGGCGTCAGCCCCGCTTTGATCAACGCCGAACTAGTGGTCGGACAACTTGAGATTGCGGGGTTGTTCAACAACTAGCCCGACGCGCAAGCGAGGGCAAACCGTTGTCGAAAGTGAAGCCCTCGCTTGCGC
>JAYSQC010000225.1:0-18836 GCA_043721755.1 Schlesneria sp. | reverse complement strand
CTTGGCGGCGGGGAACTCGGGGAGTTGCTTGGCTCGGAAGACGTCGTAGGTGTCGTCCGGATTGTGAGTCCAGCGATAGTTGTCCTCGACTTTGGCCTTCAGGAACGAGTCTGCAATCACTTCCCGTTCTTGTTCTGGTTCCCTCCCCTCGGCGGGGAGGGTTAGGGAGGGGGGTGAGTGGCAAATCGACTGGACTATCCTCCCCCCTCCCCGGCCCTCCCCGCCGAGGGGAGGGAGGAAAGACCAAGACAGCGGGAAGTTGTTTTGCACCGATTCCTTATCAGCGGGAGCAGTCCAGTGTGGCGAGCGGTTGGTCGGGGTGGCTAACCTCTGGCAACGGACTCGATCCCACGGAACTCGCGTCTTCGGAATCGGCCCGCAATAACTTCCCGTCATGGCGATTTGAGTTTGTGAGCGGCATGGCGCTAGCCGCCGGTCAACAGGCATCACCGGTGGCTAGCGCCCAATGGCACTGACTTTAGAACCGATCGAGCAGCGGAGCGGCGCAAGCCGCCCGGTTTTGTCGAGTTTGCTCTCGCTTCAACCGGACGGCTCGCGCCGTACCGCTACTAAAGTCAGTGCTAGGGGGCTGACGCCGCCCCGCTCAGAAATGTCTCACATTGTCCCGCGTGAGGTATCACTTCATGCGGGTATTTGGTTCTCAGTCCACCGGCGGCTGCCAGTCACCCCAGTGCGAGAGATAGTGGGTGTAGACCGGCAGTGCGGCGCTTTGTTCTTCGAGCCACTGCTTGGTGGCGGCGACCAGTTCTCGCTCGGCGTCTAGGGTCAGCTTGCCGAGCAGGACGCGGCTTCGCAGGAAAACGAAGTAGGTGTCGAGGACATCGCAGCGGCAGTAGTCGTTGATTTCAGTGGACTCGCCCCGATCAAACATCCCCTGCACTTGCGAGCCATCGACGCCTACCTTGCCCGGCTTACCGATCAGATTGGCCAAGAGATTGAGTCCACCGCTCAGTCGAGCCGCCCCAAAATTCGAGAGCAGATCGAACAGATCGAGATGCATCTCAATGTTGTAGCGGTTGCGAGACTGCTCAAAACTGCGGGCCTCCACATTGAACCAAGCCGGGACGGGATAGCCGTAGCGGTACGCGGCCAGTTCGAGCACGGGGAGGTCGTAGCCTCGCCCATTAAAGCTGACGAGCGTTGGTCGGCCGTAATGATTCCAGCCCTGCCAGAAGTGCCGCGCGATGACGTGCGGCCGGAACAACGGAGCGTCGAGGACTGACAGATCGAGCAACCGGTAATCGGCATCGACCTTTGCGACGGCAACCGAGATCGGCAGCATGAATGTCACCGGCAACACATCGCGACCGGTCTCGGCGAGGAGTTGGGCACGGTAGCGGGCAATCGCCGCAGGACCGGAAAGCCCTTCGCCCGGATAGCGAATCTTCGACACGAGGTCTCCGTCAGCGATGGCCTCAATGTCGAAGATGAGGTACTCGACGTGTGGCTTGCGATCAGTAGTGGTCATGAGTTTTTCCGCGAACGGGACGAGCGGCTTGGGAACCGGAGCAGTCTCCACGTACCATAGCCCGCCCGTGCGAGTCCGCAAACGCTGGTAGCCCATCTTCTGTGGTGCATTCGCTCCGCGAATGCCCGCCGAAGCGGCCAGATTTGGCGCGTGACCGACTCGACCCACTCGGGCATTCGCGGAGCGAATGCACCACAGAAGAACAGTTCAGCCAACCGACTCAAACCGCGCCGCCACTTCCGCCAAAGGATCAACCCGTGACATCTGCCTCTTCCCGTCCGTTGACGCTCGATCAGTTTCTCAAGTTCGTCGGCGTCGTCGGCAGCGGTGGCCAAGCCAAGCTGGCGATTCAAGACGGCTATGTCACCGTCAACGGCGAGATCGAAACGCGCCGCGGTCGCAAGCTGGCTCCCGGTGATGTGATCCTCGTCGATCAGAAGCACGAGTTTGTGGTGCCTGCGAGCGAGGGTGCTGAGTAGATATTTCTAGCGAGGCCACAACGGATGCTCCGTCGTTTCACCGCGCGGGCAACGCGGTGAACTGCCTGTTGAAAATCGTAGGATGGACGCCCTCGTCCGTCCGCTTCCAACTAGAAAAGACTCGGACGAGGGTGTCCAAGTTACGTTTTTCAACAGGCTCTTAATCGACTCGGCTTCCGCCGCGCGAAGCCATAGCCAGCCTCCGTCGCGTAATCCGTCACAAACGGACAAACGCAATTTGACGCTGCCAAAACGCGACCTACGTTTCGAGAACGCAACAGGGCAAGGAGGCTCAACGCGGGCCGCGATGTCGAAGGATTGTCAGCCGCGCACTCGTTTTGAAGCAGCAGCTCATCGTGAACGTCGAACAAGCTCGTCCTGAGGCGGGACATGGAGCGGGGAGTCCTCGCCCGGCCAACTTCCAAGGTTTCCAGTACAGCAGCGGCGCGTTTCAACCGCCGCACACGATGGCCGCTGTACCGACAGTCAAACCCGTCATGCCCCCAAGCAACCGCGCGGTCGTCTGTTTGTCGTGTCGATGGTCTTCGCCGTGTTGGCGTGGGGTGGTCACTCGGCCTACGAGGCATTCTTCCACTACTCGGCCTATGGCGTGATTGCCGGGCGGCCGATCCAAGTCCCGACGACGGTGGCCGGTGTCGGGAAGTTCGTTCACGTTGAAGAAGGCCAGACCGTCAAGCAGGGCCAGTTGTTGATGACGCTCCACAGCACCGAGATCGACCGCGATCTGGGGCGGCTCGACGACAGCCTGCGGATGGCTCAAGCCAAGTTGCAGGCGGGCATCTCGCGCATGAAGTGGGAGCTGTCGCTGCACGACAAGGACGCGGGCGAGTCCGAAGGGGAGTTCTTCGAGAAGTGGGGCCAGTTCAAACAGGAGCAGGCTCGACTGAAGGGACTCCAGCAAACGCTGCAACGCTCGGAAGAACTGCACGCTAAGAAGATGGTTCCGCTGCACGACGTTCAGCACGCACGCAATGAAGAACTCGGTCAGCGTGAGAAGACCGAGTACGAGTACTGCCCGACGATGGCGCTGCTGCTGGTTGGGCACAACGAAGGGGACTCGATCGAGGCGGGATTGCTCTCCGTCTGGGGTCGCTATCCGCGCATGGAGATCGTCATCGTCGATGACGGTTCGTCCGACGACATGGCCGCCAACGCGCGACGTTTCGCCCGCGATCACGAGGGCGTGCTGGTTCTCAGCCGGGCCGAGCGCGGTGGAAAATCGTCGGCCCTCAACTGGGCACTCGCCTACACGCGCGCCGAGATCGTGCTGTGCGTGGACACCGATTCGCATCTGTCCGACACGTCGCTGTGGGAGATCGTGCAGCCCTTCACCGACCCGACCGTCGGCGCGGTGTCGGCCTGTGTGGAAGCCCGCAACTCACTCGACAACCTCTGCACTTGGATGCAGGCTTACGAATACCGGCAGACCATTTATCTCGGCCGTCTGCTGCAAGAACGACTCGGAATGTTGGCGATCGTGTCGGGTGCGTTCGGTGCGTTTCGACGCTCATTGCTGGAGCAGGTTGGCGCGTGGATGTCGGCCCCGGTGAAGATGGCGACGTGACTCTGCACATCCGCAAGGCGGGCTATCGCGTCGCGGTCGCTCCCCGCGCGACGTGCCTCACTGACGTACCGACCGAATGGTTCCGCCTCTTCAAACAGAGGTGCCGCTGGGACCGCACCGTCGTCACGTTCGAGTGCCGCAAGCATCTCGATCTGTCGTTCTTCTGGTACAAAAACTTTCGACTGTCGAACTTGGGCATGATGCTCGAACGTTGGTTCTTCAACGTCGTCTGTGTCTACACGTTCTGGGGCTATGCGTTCTGGCTGACGTTCGTCTTCGCGGGCGACTTGGTGAACCTGCTGATCCTGCTCTATCTGATGCAGGTCGGTCTGGAACTGGTGCAGTTTCTGTTGCTGCTGTGCTACTCGAACACGCCGGGGCGTGACCTGTTTATCGCTGCCGTGTTGTCGTTCTATCCGCTCTATCAAGTCTTCTTGAAAGCAGCCGACCTCGTGGCCATCACGGAAGAACTCTTCCTCCGCAAATCCCGCGAGGACAACTTCGTCCCGTTGCGAGTGCGCGAGGCGACGTGGCACTGGTGATGACGTGCGGCGGAGCCTTCGCGCCGGACGCCCCTAAGAAACGGAATCGCAATAAAGGCCGTCTTTCGCTCCACGAAAAGATGTGCTTTCTGCGCCGATCCTCAGCACTGCTTCTTCGAGGATTCCGAAGCAGCGGCACCTCCCGTGCTGTTCGGAGGTCGAGCCGAGCCACTCAGCCTCACGCCCGTGGAAGACTCGTGGCGTGCCATTTGTCAGCGGAGATCATCCTGGCAGCCGCTTCAACCATGTCGCGCAGGTCTTGAGCAGCGCCTGCTTGTCGATCGGCTTGCTGAGAAAATCGTTGCAACCCGCGTCGAGACAGGCTTGTCGATCCTCTGTCATCGCATTGGCGGTGATGGCCACAATCGGCAGGTCACACCCGCTGTGCCGCAGTGAGCGTGTGAGTGTGTATCCATCCATCACCGGCATCTGCATGTCCGTCAGCAGCAGGTTGTAGGGTCGCCCTTCCGCGTTGGCTTGCTCCCGCATTTCGATGGCGATTCCGCCGTGGGCGGCCACGGAAACATCGGCTCCCGCATTTCTGAGCAGCGTGGAAATTAGCAACTGGTTATCGAGTGAGTCCTCCGCCAGCAGAATCCTTCCCTGTAGCCGAGGCGAAGAATGGGTTGCCGCGAGTAACACCGCCGGAGCCTGCGGCTCAAACGCCGAGGTTGTCCCCGCTGATGCGATCGGGGTTGCCTGGAGGGTGGCGGTGAAGACGGACCCTTGGCCCGGTGCGGTGCGTGTCAGCTCGACATTGCCGCCCATCAGGCGCGCCAATCGCTGGCAGATCACGAGTCCCAACCCGCTGCCGCCGTAATTGCGAGTCACCGAGGCGTCGGCTTGGGAGAACGCGGCAAACAGTCGCTGCGCCTGGTCGGAATTCATGCCGATTCCCGTATCCTCCACCACGACGCTCAGGATCGTTTCAGCTCCCTGACCGCGAGCACTCACTCGCAGAGTGACTCCACCCGACTCCGTAAACTTGAGGGCATTGCCAGCCAGATTCATGAGTATCTGTCTCAGGCGCGTTGGGTCCGTCAAGACTCGGACGGGGATCGGGCTGTCCAGTTTGAGATCGAGAGTCAAGCCCTTGGCACACGCACGCGGACGCAGCAGCGAGACCACGCCGTTGACGATGTCTTGCAGGCTGGTCTCGATGCGTTCCAAACGCATCTGTCCGGCCTCGATCTGCGAGAGGTCCAGAATGTCGTTGACGACCTCCAAGAGATGCTCGCCCGCGTTTTTGATCGTGGCGAACATGGACCGGCGTGAGTTGGATTGAGCGACGGTGGCCTCGTCATCGGCGAGCAATTCCACATTGCCCAAAATGGCCGTCAGCGGCGTGCGGATCTCGTGACTCATGTTGGCGAGAAACTCGCTCTTTGCGCGGTTGGCCGCTTCGGACTTCCGGCTCGACTCGGTCAGAACGGCTTCCGCCCGCTTCCGCTCGGTGATGTCACGTGCGATGCCAATGACACCGGCCACCTGCCGGTCGCCATCGTGATAAATCGACTTGGTGGTCAGGAAGGTCCGCCTGACGCCGTCACAAATCAGAGACTCCTCTTCGGTCACGGGAAGCCCCGACTGCATGACGCGGAGGTCAACGGCTCTGATCGCTCGTACCACTTCCGGATCGAAAATCGCCGTGTCATCGTGATTGAGAATGTCACTGCGGGATTTGCCAATCACGCGCAGGAAGGCCGGATTGAACAGTCGGTAACGTCCCGCGACATCCTTCACGAACATCACGTTGTCGGATTCTTCAAAGATCGTCTCGAACAGGTTTTCCTGCCGTCGCAGCGCGATGATCTTGTCAGACAACTGACGATGCACTCGCCGCATTTCGAGCTGCACCTCGGCCTGGCGGGCCAGTCTCTGGAGAGCGATTAGTTGCTCGGGCGAGATGTCCCGGACATCGGTGTCGATGACACACAGCGTCCCCAGTGCGAACCCCTCGGACGAATGCAGCGGCACCCCGGCATAGAAGCGGATGAAGGGTTCGCCGGTCACCAGCGGATTGTCAAAAGTGCGGGGATCCTGCGTGGCATCGCGAATGATGAGTGGAGCGTTCGCGAGAATCGCGTGGGCACAGAAGGCCGACTCGCGACAGGTCTGCGTCACTCCGAGTCCGACGGTCGATTTGAACCATTGACGCTGTTCGTCAATCAGACTTAGCCAAGGCGATCCGCGTGCCGCACAGCTCAGAAGCCAATTCCGTGAGGTCATCGAACCCTTGATCGGGGGCTGTGTCGAGTACTCCGCACTCGCGCAACACCGCGAGCCGTTCAAGCTCGTTCAGCGGCAATGCAGCTTTCGGCATGGGATATCTTCAGTGTTGGCGGACAGGATCAAAGACGCGGGAAGGGCTTGGTTCAATCGGCATTGCTGATGGGGTGTCAGGTATCGACCCGCACCTCGTCGGCAAAACAGTGGAATTACGATTGTCATGCCACTTCGCCGACGCGGCGCACTCACGGTGCAAACCCGCCCCTACAACCGCCACTGGAATCCGATACGAATAGCATAGCTCACCGTTTTGACGAGCTGGGCGTCAACGACACGGGAGACCGATTATTCCTCTCGCGACCAAGAACAAGACCGTGGCGAGCCGCGGGGTGGCCCAGCTTGCTTCAAGCCGGGTGCGTCAGCACAAGAAACATTGAGTAGACGTGCTGTGAAGTGGAACGCTCGAACTTGTTAAACGTTCGTCCTGAAGTACGCACCCAGCCACCCTCAGGTGTCCTCGGCCACGGGGCAACTGAGGCTCTTGCTGTACATTCCAGACCGATCAAAGCAGCAAGGGCGTCGATCTCCGTCCGACAGCTTCGAGACGGCCACATTGATTCGCTTCGCGCGAGTCTCGGCGCGTTTGCCGGAGATGATCCAGTGAATCCAATCCCTGCGAGCGAGCGGCGTGATGTCCGACCATGTCTCCGACGCTTTCGGCGGAGCGGCCGTCAGAGCGTGTCGCAGATCATCCGGCACCTCAGGCTCGGGTTCGACAGCCACAGGCGCGATCTCCAGCGTGACGAGGTCGCCAGCCTCTGTACCCGCGGTTTCGCGCAGCGTCCGATCCACTTTTAGCCAGTGGCCTCCTTGTCCGTCTGGCTCCAGCGTGGCTCGAAAGGCATAGCCGTTGAGGGTACCTTCAACCGAGGTCATGCCCCGTGAAGGGAGCTTCGTGCTGGCGTCATTCGGTAGGGTTAGAAAGGTCCACGACTCGGACTTCGCGGCCGCTTTCGGCCGGAGGAGTTTCGCCGTGAAACGTATCTTGGAAGCGGTTTTAGTCATCATCTCCTCTCCGCCGCCGAACGCGGGGTGGCCCGGCTTGCTTCAAGCCGGGTGCGCCAGCACAAGAAACTTTGAGTTGACATGCTGTGAAGTGGAACGCTCGAACTTGTTAAACGTTCGTCCTGAAGTTTCTTGTGCTATGCACCCAGCTTGAAGCAAGCTGGGCCACCCCGCGAGTTGTTGATCGTCGTGGGAGACCCGCAGCCGCACAGTCTGTTGAAAAACGTAGCTTGGCCGCCTCGTCCGAGCGAAAACCCATTGGAAACGGACGGACGGGGGCGTCCAAGCTACGGTTCTTCAACAGGCTGCTAATTCGACTGTCTGACTTTCCGTAGGGTGGGCTGTGCCCACCACAACTTTCCGTAGCCCACCACAACCGGTTGCAGACTGGTGGGCACAGCCCACCCTACATTTGGCGAACTCAGACAGTCGAACTAACAGTCTGTTAAAAAAAGTAGGACGGGCAGGTGTGCCCGTCTTACCAACGGACTAATTCGCCGAGGTTGTCTTTCCGAGCGATTTGATCTCGGGGTGGTTGAGCAGGAACGCGCGACGCTGATCGGCGAACTGCTTGAGGCCCATGTGCGGGCGGCCTCGTTGTTCAGCGGCCGGGGCGGCGGTGCCCGAGACCGTCTGCTGGAAGGCGGCATACGACGTGAGCTTCTTCGTGTCGGCCTCGATCTCCTTGTCGATCAGCTTCTCGTACTGAGCGACGACTGGGCCGAGGTTCTTCCAATCGAGTGACTCTTCGGCGATCTGTTTGACGTGGGCGAGGTACTTTTGTTTGAGACTCGGCACGGCCAGCAGTCGGCTGCGGAGCGGCTTGCTCTTGTCGGTCAGACCGACCAGCGGATCGAGTTCGACATTGCCGCCAGCACCCGGACCACCGCCCGGGCCACGTCCACCGGGACCGCCCGATCCACCCTCTCGTGGTCGTCCTTCACCCGGACGCCCTTCACCGGGTCGCCCCTCACGAGGACGACCTTCGCCCGGTCTGCCTCCGCCGGGGCCTCGACCACCGGGTCCGCCACCGAACATGCCTCCGCCCGGCCCGCCCATGCCCGGTCCCATCGCCGGTTGGAAGGCTTCGTTCATGTCGTGCGGAATGATGTGGAAGACGCCCTTGTCGTCACGGAAGAGCGCGTAGTCGCTCGCGCGAATCCAATAGCCGTCGCAGTTGATGAGCGCGTTGTCGAGCGCCAGGAACCAGAGCGCCTCGTCGATATTCAGCATTGGCTTGAGAGCCTCTTCGAGTTGATCGAGTGGCGTTTCGTTGAGCGTCTTGCAGAACTTGACCAACGCTTTCCAATCTTTCTCGCTGTCGTTGGTCTTCAAGCTGAAGGTTCGCTTGTAGTCGTCGATGTTGTCGCCGATGTACTCCAACCCGCCGCGCCCCATCGGGCTGCCCGAGACCTTCCATCGCGCGCCCTTCGCGCTGGGATAGTTCTCGGCGAGGAAGTCCTTGTTGAACTGCTGGGCACTCGCATAGACGCCCCAGCTCTCACCGTTGATCGCCAGCTTGACGAAGTTAGCCTTGGGAGCGGGGATGTACTTCCGGGCGATGTGCGAATAGAGGACTGTGTGCAGGAACGTCGGGTCTTCGTGCGAGTTCAGCAAGTTCAGCGTCTTGTAACCGTAGAGCCGTTGCTTGGGATCGACGAAATCGAACGACAGATTCAGCGACCGCTTCGATCCGGCGGGGACCATCATGTACGACGACATGCCGCGGAAGTGGACGCCGACGTTCGGATACTTCACGCCATCGACCGTGACCGTGGCGGGAACCTCGACATCGGTATTGTTGAAGTCGGCGAGTTCCGCCTCCCATTCGGAGTCCTCGAATTCGAGGAACAGCGTGCGCAGGACGGTCGGTTCGTAAAGCGAAGCGTCGGCTACCGGCTTCACGTCGTTCGGCGAAAGCGTTGACCCCGGCTTGGCCGGTTCATTTCCGCCACCAAAGCCACCGGGTCCACCCGGAGGTCCGCCGGGGCGTCCGCCAGGACCACTACCCGGCCCGCCGGGGCCACCTCCCGGAGGGCCACCACCGGGGGGACCGCCGAAGAAAGTGAAGCCACCGCCGCCGGGACCGCCCGGCCCGCGATTCGTCTTGAGGAACTCACGCGCTGCGGTGCGCTCCGTCTTGTTCAAACGACCGTCTGCGTCCTTGTCGAACTGAGCGACGACCTTGCGTTCTCCACCCATCGGCCCACCGGGTCCGCGTCCGCCGGGGCCTCCGAACTGCGGTTCTGGAAATGTGAAGCTTTTCCCCGTGAGATCGGCCCACTGTTTCTTCTGAGCCTCGTTGAGTACGGCCAGCGCATCGGCTTGAGCCTGCTGCCGCGCGTCGGGTGGTCCGAACGGCGGGAAGCCTTGTCCGGCGATGTCGCGCAGCTTGGTCTCTTGATCCTTGGTCAACTTGAGTTGCTTGGCGACTTCGGCCCGGCTCAATGCGGCGATCACATCACGCTGCAGCGCGAGTTGCTTCAGTCGCGCGATCTGCTGGGGGGCGAGATCCTTGTTCAGCTTCTCATCGAGTACCTTCATGAACGCTTCGGATTTGGTCCGCAGGTCGGCGAAACGCTTATCGCGTTCCTCCTCACTCAGCGAACCAATCTCCTGAAAATTGATGCCGCTGAACGAGGCTCGCATCTGCTCCTGCACCTCGCCCTGCAATTCACCGACCCGCTGCTTCTGAGCATCGGTCAGCGCGAGTTCCGTCTGAACCTCGGGAGCCGCCACCAGCATGACATTCGAGGCCGGCATCCCGCCCGGCCCCATCGGTCCTCCAAAGCCACCGCGTCCCGGCCCGCGCGGCGGACCAAACTGATCAGGTGCTCCGTCGCGGGGAGGCGCATCTTGGCCGTACAACAGCGGCAGGGGAGGCAGTTGTGCGACGAGGGCGACAGCGCCCGCAATCAGAACGGAAGCGGCGGCGAATCGCAAAAGCATGGTCTTCATTTTCGGTTCCCGTCGTTTGGAGTGCGGGGGCTTGACCCCGCTTTGGCATTTTCAAATTTTGCAACGTGTCAAAGACTCGCGCTCAAATTCGCGAATTCTACAGACAGCACACGCCTGCGGGGCGATCTCGATTCACTTGGGTCGAGCCACGCCGACCCAAAGGGCTGCGCCCAAAATTCTAAAGCGGCGTCCAGCCTCCGCACTCCCCAATGACGCGGTCACGCCTCGGGAGTCAGGCCGAGGATAAGATCAAACTTGGCGGTCAGTTCACCGATCTTCGAGTCCTTCAGCGGCGCGAAATCCACCATCAGCGAATCGCGGCCTTTCGCGTCTTTCATCCCGCGCAGGACGCCGTCTTTTTCGTTGCCCGCGTGGCCCTTGATGTAGCACTGCGTGGTCAGCAGTTCCTTGCCACTCTTCAGAACCTTGTAATGGATGTGTGGTGTTCGGCCGGGGTACGGGACCGGCTTGATCGTGCGGAAGTAGTACTCGCCGGTCGAGCCGGTCAGGAAGCGGCCGAAGCCCTGGAAGTGGGCGTTGTACTTCTCGCGGTTGCCGCTCTTGGTGTGCAGGTACGAGCCGTTGCTGTCGCACTGCCAGATCTCGACGAGTGCGTTCCGAACCGGGTTGCCCTTCGCATCGAGGATGCGGCCCGTCAGGTGCGTGACCTCACCGACCGCCTGCGTGATCGTGTTGTTGACAATCAGCAGGTCGTTGTCTGTGTCGAGCGGCAGTTTGTCGGGATAGAACGGCCCTTCCGTCTGGGCGGGCGTGCGAGCCAATTCTTCAGCGAAAGTACCGGACGCTGTGAACAGCCCTGGCAGCGCCAATCCGGCGGCACCCCAAGCCATGCTGTTCAAAAACAAACGACGATCGGGATTGAAAGTAAACGAGTTCATCTCAGAGTGTCCTTTGCCGGGCACATCCGGCGTTGAGGGGGAAGGGCTGCGGGTGAGTGCCCGCGATCAGCCTGTTGAACAGCCGTAGGATGGACGCCCTCGTCCGTCCGCTTTCCACTAGAAAGCACTCGGACGAGGGCGTCCAAGCTACAGCTTTTTTATAGGGGATCGCGCGGCAGACAAAACCGCCCTCGCTCGATGGGAGCGAGGGCGGTCGCAAATTGAAGATCGTGAGATCGAGTGCCGTGCGTTGCGAACACGCAATCCGACTTCACTCGGCTTTGGGAGCATCGGCCTTCGGTGCATCCGCAGGGGGACGACCACCACCGGGGCGACCTCCGGCACCGGGACGACCGCCGCCACCAGCTCCACCGCCACCAGCTCCACCGCCACCAGGGCCGCCGAAGCCGCGCTGCTGGAGTTGGGCGATGTCAAATTCCTTGCCCTTCAGTTCCTTGAGCTTGGCTTGTTGGTCCTTGGTCAACACGTCATTGAGCTTGCCATCACGAGCCTTGCCCATCTCTTCAAACTTGGCCCGCAAATCACCACCACCACCACCGCCGCCCGGTTGAAACGCTTCGCGCATCTTCGTGGCGAAGTCCTTGTTGATCTCGGCGATTTTGTCGGTCTGTTCCTGCTTGAGGGCCAGCGTTTTGACGACATCGGCGTCGGTGTAAGCTTGGTCGCGCAAGGCTTGGACGTGGATTTCTTTCAGCCGCTTGAATTGCTCGGCCGAGAGCGCGTCCTTCAATTCGGGCGTGAACTTTGCGAGCACGGTGTTGCGCTGCTCGGTCATTTTTTCTATCGCCTTCGTCCGCTCTTCTTCGGACATGTCTCGTAAACCGGCAAAACCGCCGCCGTCGCCCAGCGCCTTTTGAATGGCTTCGCGATAAGCGTCGTTGATCTCCTTGATGGCATCCTTGATGACATCGCCCAGCGCCAGTTCTTTCTGAACGGCTTCGTTTCCGGCCAGAGAGATCAGGTTGGTCGAACCACCTCGACCGCCGAACCCACCAAATCCGCCACCCGCGCCGCCACGACCGCGCCCGCCCTGGCCACCGGGAGCTTGAGCATGTGCCGCCCCGACGAGCGTGCAGGTCAGCAGTCCCGCGATCAAGCACTTGTTCCACCAAGTCAATTTCATTGTCAGTCCTTTCCGAAACTCACCGGCTCCGATCGACGCCGAGCCAACATGCTCGGCAGGAGTAGTTCGTCGAAGCCCTGAAACCCAATCCTCCACTCACCCTCAAACAAGCGACCCCACCGGGCTGGCCCCGGTGGCTCGTGGGTTTTTGCACTACTCGCTGCGCCGATTCGAGTGATTGGGCAAGTAGTGCAAGAACCTATTTCCACCGGGGCAAGCCCGGTGGGGTTCGCTCGTTTGAGCACCACCTTCACGCCGTAGACGCGCGCTGCGGCAATCGCACTTCCATGGTTGTTCCGGCCCCCGGCTCACTGCGTGCCGTCAGCGTGCCGCCGTGAGCCGTCACAATTGTTTGACTGATGGACAGTCCCAACCCGCTGCTTCCGTCAGCGCGCGAACGGACTTTGTCCACTTGATAGAAACGATCGAAAATGTGCGGCAACTCGTCGGGAGCGATCCCGATTCCCGTGTCGGCGACGGAGAGGATCGCGAACCCCTCTTCCCGCCCCTCGCCCGGTTCCACCTTCACCGTGACGCGCACCGAACCGCCCTCGCGGTTGTAGCGGATCGCGTTCGTCAGCAGGTTGGTGATGACCTGCGACAAGCGCACACGATCGGCGCGACAGGGCACGGCTGACAGGTCGGTTTCGAGGACAATACCCCGCTCCGTCGCGAGTGGTCTCACGAGGTCGATGCACTCCTGCGCGAGCGGCATCAAATCCAGCATCTCGAACTGCCAGCCGTCCGCATCCGAATCGAATCGAGCCAGCGTGAGCAGGCCGTCGATCAACGATTTCATCCGGCGTGCGGCACTGCGGCAGGTGTCCAGTGTCGTGCGATATTCTTCCGGGCTGCGCGGGCGGGACAGCGCGAGATCGGCGTGTGCGAGGATCACGGCCACCGGCGTGCGGAGTTCGTGAGACGCATCGGCGGTGAACCGCGTTTGTCGTTCAAAGGCCGCCTGCAACCGATCGAAAGTGCCGTTGAGAACCGACGCCAACTGTCCCAATTCGTTGTCTGTTTCTTGCAGGTCGATCCGCTGCGAAAGCCGTTGTGCCGAGATCGACTCGGCCGCCGCCGTCATGGCCGCGATCGGACGAATGGCCCGCGACGAAGTCCACCAACCGCCGACCAGTCCCGCCGCCAGTACGGTCAACCCGGCCACCGCCAGCAACAGTCCCGAACGATGGTGACACGCACGATCGTTCACGACCGACCGACCGACCAGCACGGTGTTTTCAAAACTCGACACATGGACAACTTCACGCAGCGCACCACGCCCACGTACGACGCGCACCGGCAACCGGTCCTCACCAATGCGAACGCCGGGAAACGGAACATCGGGAGCGGAAGGAGACTGCTGCAAGACCTGACCGTCCCGCGAGAAGACCACGAAGTACAACCGCGCGTCTTCGTCTCCTTCAAACAGTTCGAGAAAATCCTCCGGCAACCCAAGACTCGGCGTCGGCCATTCGACGGGACCGACCCATTCCAACGGACGAGGCCCACGACCCGGATCGCCCTCGCGCGGTGGTGGGAAGTCGCGCACAGGCGTTTCGCGTCTCGGACTTGGTTCACGCGGTCCCGGCGGTTCACGCAGGGCAAAGTCGCGGAAGTGGGGTTCACGTAACGAGGCTTCACGCGAACCGGCGAGGGAAGTTGGCTCACGTTCCAAATTGGCGGGTGCCAGCGCCGAGACAGCCTCGGTGTCAAAGTTGTCGCGCGGACGAGGGCCTCGCGGTGGACGGTCGCTGCGATCGGCAGGCCCGTTCTCGGGGCGAATGCGGTTACGCCCCGGCGGAAACCACGGAAAGAGTCGCCGCAAGCGCGACGTGATGACCTCGGCCGAGCGATCCAATTCAGCGTCGATCTGTTGCAGTCGGCTTTCCCATGCGAGGAAATAGACCACCAAACCGAACATCGTTAGCACGCTCGTCAAGACGAGGGCATGCCACGCCTGCAATCGCCAGCGCAGCGAACGAAACGGCCGTCGCACAGGATCGCGACTCAGGGCCGGTGGATTCAAAGATCGCGTGGACTCAGCCATCGGAGGTGGGAGCCTCTTCGTGAATCATGTAGCCTTGGCCGCGTCGGGTCTCGATCAAATCGTGACGCAGCTTGCGTCGCAGATTGGAAACGTACACGTCGAGCAAGTTCGACAGCGTGTCGTCGGTCTCGTCGAACAGATGGTCGTAAATGGCCATTCGAGTCACCAACTCGCCACGGTGCAGCGTCAGGAATTCGAGCAGCGCATATTCCTTGGCTGTGAGCGGCGCGACCACCCCGTCGAGCGTAACCGTTCGCGTGGTGGTGTTGATCTCCACGTTGCCCAACTTGACGATCGGTTGCGGTTGCCCGGCCGCGCGGCGGATCAACGCCTTCACGCGCGCGCCCAACTCGGACAACTCGAACGGCTTGACGAGGTAGTCGTCCGCGCCCCCGTTCAGTCCCCGCACTCGATCCGGCACGGCATCCCGCGCGGTGAGCATCAGCACGGGAGTCTTCTTCGTGCGACGCAACTCCGTCAGCACCTTCCAACCGTCGAGCTTGGGGAGCATCACGTCGAGCAACACCGCGTCGTAGTTCCAAGCGGTGGCCTTATACAGGCCCTCTTCGCCGTCTTTGGCCGTATCGACCGAGTAGCCCTCTTCACGCAGGAACGAAGCCACGACGTGGTTCACGTCCGGCTCATCTTCGATGACCAGAACCCGCATGGTCAATTCCTTAATCGGTGCGCGTTTCGGGATGCGGCCCAACGAGCGCGGAGGTGAAACAAAACGTTCAGAAAACGCATTCGTGCTGTGCCGAGAGTCGGCTCCCCAAGCGACCTGCATGATGCGGCTCCTTGATGGGTGGCAAGAGTGAATCAGAGAGGGGTGCGGCCACCGCAGAACCGCAGTGGTGGTCGGATCGTATCGGCCCAACCTTAAACGGCCATGAAGAAGACGAGGTTGGCGTTTTGTCGGCTGTAACCACGGTTAGAAAGCAAGTCGGATTGGCAGAACAATGGGGGCAGAATGATGCCGAGAGGAAAGGTTCATCCGATTTGTTGGCGGGGAATGATTCCGGAGTTTGTTCCATTTTTCAGCCCGCAGGGCTAATGCACGTTCGCCTGATTGATGCGATGGCCCTGATCTCTCAGCTCACCCTGCGAGAGACTTCCGATCACGCAGCATCACGGCTAACTTGACGCGGTGGCGTTTGAAGAGCGCGATGACACAAGCCTCTGTCTACCATCCTGATCTTGAACCGCAATCATTTGTCCCCTCCAACTCCGTCACAAAGCACCGATTTCATGCACAACACTGTCTGCCGCTGGGGCATTCTCTCGACCGCCGATATTGCCCGGAAGAACTGGCTGGCCATCAAGAACTCGGGCAACGCGACTGTCGTCGCCGTGGCCAGCCGCAACGTCGAGAAGGCTCAGAAATTCATCCATGACTGCCAAGCTCACTCACCGTTCGAGCAGGTTCCCGCGGCACTCGGCAGTTACGAGGAACTCCTCGCACGAACCGACATCGACGCGGTCTATATCCCGCTCCCCACCGGACTCCGCAAAGAATGGGTACTCCGCGCGGCGGCTGCGGGGAAGCATGTTCTCGCCGAGAAGCCGGTCGGAATTTCAGCGGCCGATGTCCGCGAGATGTCCGCCGCTTGTGCCCAGCACAACGTGCAGTTCATGGACGGTGTGATGTTCATGCACAGCCAGCGGTTGAACGCCTTGCGAACCGCGCTGAATGACGGACAAAGCGTCGGCCAACTCCGTCGCATCAGTTCCTCGTTCAGCTTCGCGGGGTCCGACGAATTCGTGAAAGGGAATATCCGCGCGAGTGGCGAGTTGGAGCCTGCGGGCTGTGTCGGCGATCTCGGTTGGTACAACATTCGGTTCACACTGTGGGCGATGAACTATCAGATGCCGACCAAAGTCAGCGGTCGCCTCTTGTCTCAAATTCGTCGCGCCGACAGTGCCTCGCCCGTCCCGACCGAGTTCTCGGGCGAGCTGTTCTTTGACGGCAATGTCTCGGCCAGCTTTTACTGTTCGTTCTTGAATGAGAACCAGCAGTGGGCAATTCTCAGCGGCTCGAAGGGTTTCATTCGCGTCCCCGATTTCGTCTGTCCGTTCTTCGGCAGTGAAGTCTCGTTCGACGTGACCAACGCCCGCTTCGTCCCGCGCGGCTGCGACTTCGCGATGGAAGATCACACCCGCCGCGTTTCAATCCCCGAGTACGGCAACGGTGCCCCGAACGCGCAGGAGACAAACCTCTTCCGCAACTTCTCGCAGCTCGCGCTCTCCCGAAAACCGGACACTTCGTGGGACGACATCGCCCTGAAGACTCAACAAGTCATGGACGCCTGCCTCGCCTCTGCCCAACACGACGGGAAACTCGTGGAACTGGGGCGTTAACAGCCTGTTGAAAGAGGTCGGACGGACGCCTTCGTCCGTTCAAAGCCAAGTAGAAGTCACGGACGAGGGCGTCCGTCCTACGGCTTTTCCAGCAACCCTTTCAACGTCCGGAGATTGATCGCGTCGAGTTGTTCGCCGTCGAGTTCGCCCTTCTCCGTTTCCAAGTACATTGGCGTGTTGGCGAACCGAGCGTCGTTGACGATGTGTCGGAATGGCTCCAAACCAAGAAATCCTTTGCCAATGTGTTCGTGCCGATCGACGCGGCTGCCGAGCGGCTTTTTGCTGTCGTTGAGATGCCAGGCGCGAACACGTTTCACGCCGATGGCCTTGTCGAACTCAGCCATCGTCGCCGCGTACTCATCGGGCGTTTGCAGTGGATACCCGGCGGCAACGATGTGGCAGGAATCGACGCAGACGCCGAGTCGCTCGGAATCGCGGACTTCACGCAACACGAAGCCGATCTGCTCGAAGCGATGACCGAGACACGTCCCCTGTCCGGCGGTCGTTTCGAGCCAAAGCTGACATTTCAGACCAACCGTGCGCGCATGAACCTCATCCAGCGCGAGGACGATCCGTCGTTGACCGGCCTCTTCGGATGAACCGACGAACGCACCGGGGTGCATCACGACGCCGTCGAGTCCCAGTGCTTCGGCACGCTGCAACTCATCGACCAGCGCGTCGATCGACTTCTGCCACAGGACATCATCGGGGCTGGCCACGTTGATGAGATAACTGTTGTGAGCACACGGCCGACGAATGCCGGTTCGTTCCAGTGCCTCACGAAACAACCGCACGTCGTCATCGGCCAGCAGCTTTCCCTTCCACTGGTTGTTGTTCTTGGTAAAGAGCTGCACCGTCTCCAGGCCGAGCGCGGCCGCCGCATCCACCGCTTTGTAGTAGCCGCCTGCAATGGATAGGTGAGAACCAAACAAAGGCATGAGATATTCCGTGATCGAGACGAACGGACAGGCTTGAACATCACCCACCGAGCTGGCGTCGCAAATCGTCAAACCGGTCTTGTAGCGCACGGAATTCGTCGCGGATCGACGTGAGGTCGCCTTGAAGTTCGCGCACGGTCGATTCGAGTGCGAGAACCCGTTCGTCCGAAGCCATGGCCACGGGATGAGAAACGCTGGCGGAGCGCATTGAAACCGGAGCGGGACGATCATCGTTCTCCTCGCGATCGTCGAGGTCGCTCAGGGTGGAAAGCGATTCGTGTTTCTCGTCCGCAGGGTAAAGGTTGTGATCGACCTCAATGCCGCGCCGTTCGAGTGGCCCGTTGGAGCGAATCAAATTCGCGTCGAGCAGAGTCTGCAATTCGCGACGAAGGTCTTCCTGTGATTCAATCTGAACCATGCGACTGGCACGCGTTCGCAGCTCACCCAATTGCTGTCGGCCGCGCAACATCAGTTCCGTCAGGATGGCGAGCTGTGGGCCGGTGAGTGCGGTCTTCAGTCGCAGGTAGTGGCGATACCGTTCGGTGCGTCCTCCTTCCGTCTGAATGCAGCCGACGAAGCCCAGTCGCTGCAACTGACTGAGCGCCTCAGAAACATCGTTCTCGTCATAGTTCGAGATCGGGTCGCGGTTGTTCTTCTGGTTGCAGCCGGTCGTCGTCCCTTTCAATGTCATCGGGTACTGATCGGGAACGGTGAACGCCTTCTCCAGCAACACACCCAGTACGCGGCGCTGCTTACGATTAAACGAGGTCAAAGTCATCAATTCGTTGTTCGCGGAGTCAGACACGACAGGCTCTCCGATAAGGGCTTCCGGGCTTTCAAGGGGCGGGGAGCATAGCTGGCCATTTTGAGAATGGGCAGTGCGGCGAAAGCTTCCCCCTCCGTAGCACAGGCGGCTCGCCTGTGCTGTTCAACCTCACGCGGCACAAAGTGAGAGGGTTCTGAGCGGGGCGGCGTCAGCCCAATGGCACTCACTTTGGAAAGTAGGGCTCTCCGCCACTCCTGTTGGACAACACTCGTGAGCGGCAAGGCGCTAGCCGCCGGTCATGCAGGAAATCACCGGCGGCTAGCGCCTTGCCGCTCAC
>JAYSQC010000224.1:0-1183 GCA_043721755.1 Schlesneria sp. | reverse complement strand
CTTGGCGGCGGGGAACTCGGGGAGTTGCTTGGCTCGGAAGACGTCGTAGGTGTCGTCCGGATTGTGAGTCCAGCGATAGTTGTCCTCGACTTTGGCCTTGAGGCGGTTGTCGGCGACGGACGAGAACAGCTCGACATTGTTCCGAGTCACCACCAAGTCGCGGTCGGTGAAGCGTGCGATTCCCGCGTGCCAGGTCCAGTCCTTCGTTTTGGAGTCGGCACGCCGCGCTTCGATCATCAGGACGACTTCGGGATCGGTTCCGGCGGCGGAACTCAGGAAGGCGAACAACGCGCCGTCGAGGACATCGTTGCGAGTCGGCTGGTAGCGCACGAGCGGTCGCGGCGCGAGTCGCATTTCAGTCCGCTCGTTCCCACCGTGAGTGACCGCCGAAAACTCCCGCGCGAGATTCCGCAGTTGCAGCAGCCGTTGTTGAGCGTTCTCACTGACGGCCGTTGCGTTGGCGAGCGGCTTGATCGGAAAGCTTCCTTTCGGCTTCCACTCACGATAGAGGCCCTTGGGGGGACGGACGGCGAGGACTCGTTCCGACAGCGTGTGGAACTCGTGAACCACGACGCGCTGATGATTCTCGTGCTGCGAGAAGATCGTCCCCAATAGCTCGGGTCTCCCTTCGCGCGTCCAAACGTAGACGGCCCCGAGTTGGCCTTTGTCATGCAACAGGTTCTGCCATTTGAAGACCGGTTCCTGTTGAAGTTCGAGCGGTTGCTGTTGTCCCTCGTCGAGCGAGATCGCGTAGCTGGCGGCCTCCTTCGTATGGAGTTCCGCCAACGCGGCAATGTCCGGCTCCTCGGCCCGCAGGACGGCGGTCAGCGTGAGCAGGACGATGGTCGTAGAGAGCATCCGCATGGTCGTGTACCTAATTTGGGGTTCATCGGATGTTTTGGGGGGGACTCATTTGGAGAGCGATGAACGACGGCGGCCGGTCTTCATCCTGAAAGGATGTCAGCCATTAGCCGGGGGTTGAGCGAAGGAAGGGGTTGGGCAATTGGCTGTGGCATCCTGAAGGGATGCGAGCCTCGCGAACTGGGGAGACATTCTGAACTGGCCAGCATCCCTTCAGGATGCAAATCCCCTTTCTGTGCCGTCGTACCGGGGGTGTCGCGGACGCTCAACCCCCGGCTAATCGCTGACATCCCTTCGGGATGAAAACGACGGACTTCATCAC
>JAYSQC010000223.1:0-2242 GCA_043721755.1 Schlesneria sp. | reverse complement strand
TGTCACGGCCCCGATGCCCAGCAGCGTCAGGGAGAGTTGCGACGGGATGTACGAGACGACGCTTTGACGGCAAAAGCCTTCGTGCCGGGTCACCCGGCCTTGATCACCGAGTTGGCCAGTAGCACGGACAATCCTGTCCGTGTTGTGTTCGAGACGGACAGGATTGTCCGTGCTACATGAGAAGCGGCCAACTCCTTAATCAAGGCCGGGTCACCCGGACGTCAGTCCGCTCATCCGCCGCAGCCTCTCACGTCGGCGCCACCAGCGGCTCCGGCGGCCCCAGCGGCTCCGGCGACACTGCTGCGGCGAGCCAGCTTCGGGGTGATCGGTCGACCTCCAACGGCGGAAGTGCTGATGAACCGAGTCTGGCAATGGCATTTCGGCCGCGGACTGGTGCGGACGGCGAACGACTTCGGTCGGCAAGGCGATGGTGCATCGCATCCCGAATTGCTCGATTGGCTCGCCAGCGAGCTGATCCGCAGCGACTGGACTCTTCGATTCGGAAACTTGATGCGGCTGAGTCAAGTTTCCAAAAAAGCCAAACCCCACCGAGACAAGCTCGGTGGAGTCTGAGGCTGGGGTGTTGAAAAGTTGGTCTTGACTCGGTGTTTAGGGTTCAACGACGAATGGACGTTCTGTTGCGCGGGGAGTTGATCGAAACAGGGAGGTTTCAAGAGGGACGAAGTGGTGACTCAGAAAGAGTATCGATTGATGGAAACACGACCTCGTTTGTTGGCTCAATGCTTTGAACGAAGTCGCGACCTCTGGAAGAACAAGTACCAAGCCGCTAACGCCGAGGTCAAACGCTTTCGGGACAACGTCCGCGATGTCCAGCAAAGCCGCCAGATGTGGCGCGAGCAGGCTGAACTCGCCCTGAGCGAACAACAACGGCTCGAGGCGGAAGTGCAACGCCTTCAGAGCCTCCTCACCGCCGCCGAAGCTGCGGTCGAAAAAAAAGTCTCGCCGAACCGCTGATCGCACACACTCATGTGCCCGGACAACACTTTCCGCTGGAACAAATCGAGTTCCTCGTGAAGCATCTGTTGCTACAGGCACGCACGGGGTTTCGGGCGGCCAGTCGCGTCATTGACTCGGTCGCGACCTTCTTTGGAATCTCCTGGGAAGTACCCGATCAGACGACTGGACGCACGTGGCTATTACGAATTGCGCTGTATCAACTGCGACGCCCCAAACAAAAAGCCGACGATTGGATTTGGATCGTGGACCACACGATTCAAATCGGCCCGGAGAAATGCCTAGTAATATTGGGTGTGAGAGTGTGCGACTTGCCACCCCCCGGCCAATGTCTGTGCGTGGAAGACTTGCAGTTGCTCAACCTGCTTCCGGTCACGCATTCGGATCAACACGTCGTCCTGGCTCAGTTGGAAGGCACGATCGAGACGACGGGCGTCCCCTGTGCCATTCTGGGAGACCACGGAAGCGACCTGCATGCGGGCGTGAATCGCTTCTGCCTAGCTCATTCGGAAACACGCAACCTGTATGACATCACGCATAAGGCAGCCACTCTGATGAAGGCTCGGCTGGAAAAAAACGAGGTCTGGAAATCGTTCTGCCATCAAGCCGGGCAGACCAAGTTTCAAACGCAACAAACAGAACTGTCCTTTCTGGTGCCGCCTTCGCAGCGAAGCAAAGCCAAGTACATGAACTTAGGCGGGCTGGTGCGTTGGGGCCGCGAGACTCTGCGTCTGATTGATGCGCCGCCGCCAGAAGTTCTGCGTCATGTCTCCTGCGAGCGACTGGAGCAAAAGCTCGGCTGGCTGCGAACCTTCCGCTATGAGTTGGAGCAATGGACTGAGTATCAAGATCTTGCGGACGCCAGCGTGGATCAAATTCGGCGACACGGTTACAGCCAGTCAGCGGAGTATCAAACGGCGCTGCGTCTGACCCCGTTGCTGCAGACGCCGTCGGGTCGTGAGCTGAAAGATGAGTTGCTCCGTTTCATCACCCAGGAGTCGTCGAGGTTGCAGCCCGGAGAGCGTCTGCCCGGCAGCAGCGAAGTCATGGAATCGGCGCTTGGGAAATTGAAATCGGTGTGCGGGGAACATCAGACCGGGGGCTTCACGAGCCTGCTTCTAAGTCTTGGCGCACTCGTCGGTCGGCTCGATCGCGACACGATCTATGATGCGTTGGTGACCGTTCCGTGGAAGCAGGTTGGCCAATGGGTTGAAACACAATTGGGCCAAACGCACCAATCCAAACGCCGTGAAGCCTACCGCACACC
>JAYSQC010000222.1:0-2574 GCA_043721755.1 Schlesneria sp. | reverse complement strand
CAAAGGGAAACGCCTCTTGTCATCGCCCTCGCTTACGCTGCGGGTTAGTAAAGTAAGTGCCATTGGGCGTCAGCCCCCCGGTTCTTGGGCGTTAGCCCTTCGTGCAAAGAACCGAGGGGCTGACGCCGCCCCGCTCGGAAATGTCTCACTCTGTACCGCGCGAGGCTTAACCTGATGACGATGCGAAATGTGAACAGGATGAAGAGGAAGAGAGGACCACGATCATGCGACTGACACTGCGGACGCTGTTGGCTTATTTGGATGACGTGCTCGAACCGTCTCAGACGAAGCAGATCGGGCAGAAGATTCAGGAGAGTCCGGTGGCGGGGGTGCTCGTCAGCCGGATTCGCGAGGTGATGCGACGGCGGCGATTGTCGGCTCCCGACGTGAGCGGTTCGCACATCGGCATCGACTCGAACATTGTGGCTCAGTACCTCGACAACACCTTGGCTGCGGATCAGGTTGCGGAGGTGGAGCGAGTCCTGCTCGCGTCCGACGAGTTGCTGGCTGAAGTGGCGGCGTGTCATCAAGTCCTCACGCTGGTCCTGGGTGAACCCTGTGAGGTCTCGGCCCACAGTCGTGAGCGGCTGTATGCGTTGGGACCGGTCGCTGCGTCCGATCAGCTTCGCGTGGATAGTGGCTCTCCCACGTCAACAACTTCGGCGAATGACAACCGGGCGGACATCGCCGCCGGGATCGTGGCCGCGACGGCAACCCCGTCCACGGCGGCGGGAGTCCAACTCGTGCGACCCGGATCATCGCACGAAATTCCCGAGTACTTGCGCCCGAGTCCGTTCTCCAAGTTCACTGGGCCGATGATCGTGATTGCGATCATCGTGGTCGTCTGCGTGGGGACGTTGATGTCGGACCCCAGCTTCTTGAAGGGCGTGAATCAGGCGCAGCGGGAGTTGGCGAAGAACTCGCGCGGCGCGAGCAACTCCACCATGCGAGCTGACCTGCCGCCCGGCAATGTGAGCGAGGCGGACGGTGCGCCGATGACGCACGATGCGAATGCGGTGAACACCACCGCCACCACTCGCCTAGACCCGCCTCCACCGCCGGATCAGCCGGACGATTCCAAGTCGGTCCCCAGCGCGACGGCCACGATCAACTCGCCGGTCGCGGCGACGGTCGCGGTCAAACCGAAGGCCGTGGTTCCCGGCCCTGTTAGTCCGCCCGGCCCGTCCGATCCGGTCCCTCCGGCTCCCGCCAAACCGAAGCCGGTCGTGGCGCTCCCCACTGTTCCGGTCCAGTTCATCTCCAATGAAGGAGTGCTGCTCCGATTCAGCGATGTCGATCAGCATTGGTTCCTCGCTCCGAAGCTGTCCGTCCTGAAGACCGGTGAGTGGCTCGCCTGTTTGGAACCGTATGAATCTGTGTTGAGTTTTGACCAAGGAGCGCTGCGAGCGACCGTGCTGGGAGACTCCGCGTTGCGCGTAATGGAGGCCACGGACCTCGCTGCGACGGGACTGGAAGTGCGGCACGGGCGAGTCCTGTTTCAGGGAAGCCGCAAGGACGGACAGCTACCGTTGGTGCTGGCCATCGCCATCGGGCAGGACATCTGGAAGTTGGAGTTGCTCACACCCGAGACCGTCTGTGCTCTCGAAGTCTTGCCGCCACGATCAACCGGTTTTGAAAAGGTGGGCGAACCGAATCGGTACTCGGGCGTGTTGTATGTCCTCGCCGGGGCCGTGAAGTGGACGAGCGCGTTGGGCGCGTCGCAAAACGTAGCCGAGCGAACCGGGTTGCCGTTGTCGTCCGAACAGGCGGCAGCCAACAAGCAGACGGCCATTTCCTTCCCGACGGCTCCCGATTGGACCGATCCCGCCAAGCGAAAGCTCTCTCCGCTCCGTCGGTATGCGACGCTGTTCGAGAAAGAGTTCGCGCTCGATCAGCCCGCCGATCCGTCGATGCAGGCGTTGATCCAGCACACGAACTCGAAGATCTCAGAACTGGCCGTGCGGGGACTCGCATTGACGCAGTCGTACTCGGCACTGGCGCAGGCTCTCGCCGAATGCTCGCACGAAGAGGGACGCTTCGCCGCGCGGGATGGCCTTTACGATTGGCTGCCGCTCGGGGCCGATCACGGGGCGCTGCTGAAGAAGGAATTGGAAACCCACTATCCGCCCGCCGATGTCGCAGTGATGTACCGGTTGCTGTGGGGCTACACCCGCGAGGATGGCCGCGACAAGTTGACCTCGCACCAACTCGTGGGCTTGCTGCACAACAACCACGTTGAAGTGCGTGAGCTGGCCGACTTCTGGATCGAGCGCCTCATCGGACGCCGAACGGAGTACCGCGCGACGAACGTCCCGGCCCAGCGCGAATCTCAAATCCGTCGGATCGAGAAGCTCGTCGAAGACAACGGTGCGCTGGTCAACGACGAGTGAGCTTGGATCAAGCGGTAGGGTGCATGGAGTCTTCGGAACGCACCGCCTTTAGCTCAGCGGGTGCATTCCGAAGACATTAAGGGCTGTGCAGAATCAATCTCCGACAGTCTGTGGATCACGATCCTGCCCCTTGTGGAAGTCGGGGTCAGGTGGTTCAAAGTTCATTTTTCGCGGCGAAAAAATG